>JAETOP010000050.1 GCA_021771675.1 Oscillospiraceae bacterium
GCAATACGGCGTTATCGTCACTAGCCATACATACAGTATGGCTACGTTCCTCTGCCTTGTCTTGCGCCAATATCCCTACGCTGCTGATTAAATCTTTTTATCAAGAATTAGTATTACACTTCGGGAGCCTCCCTCTGAAACCGGCACCCGTCACCATTCAACGCACCGATAAACACCAATTTGTCTGCCTCCGGTGTCGTCTGGCACAAAAAATGCTGCCCGCCTGGGCAGCATTTTTCAACCGATTGGAATGGAGATCACACCGCAGCGCTGGGGGCTGTTTTTGATATTGGCGGACATGAACAGGGTGATGTAGCAGCTGCCCTTGGGGGTCAGGCCCAGCTGGGCCATCTGCCGGAACGCCGCCTCCATGGGAAAATTGCGGGAGGCTCCCACGCCGTTGAAGGAATACCGGAAGCACTTCCTTCCGGGCAGGCGCTTCACCGCCTCATTCACCGGAAGCGATGCCCGCTGGGCATCGGATTGCAGAACCGCCATCCCCCAAAAGAACTCGCTTTGCTCTGGGCAGAAGGCTTCCCCCTGATGGTCGGCAGGAATTTCCATGCAGGATTTCACCATGGGCATCTCGGCAATCCACTCCTTCAAAATCTCATAAATCCGGGGATCGCTCAAAAAGGTGCGGCGGTTGGAGTGGGGAAGGAACAGCGTTTCCTCCTCCCAGCCAATGTCCCAGTCGGAGTCTTTTCCGTCCAGTCGGTTCAGCCAGCGGGAAAAGCGGTGGTGCTCCGCAATCACCCGCTGCTCAAAGGCCACCTTTTCTTCCAGCTCCTGAATCTGGGCATCCATCTTTTCCTGGACGGCGCCCAGATCGTCGCTGAAGATGGCCTCGATGTTCCGCACGGAAAAGCCGTAATTTTTCAGCCGCATACATTCCAGAATCTTGCTGGACTGGTCAAAGGGATAATAACGGTAGCCGTTTTCCATGGTTTCGGCGTGGAGGATGCCCAGGCGCTCATAGTATTTCAAAAAGTCGGGGGTAACACCCATCTTTCTGGCATACTCTCCGATGCGATAGTAGACCATTTTTTCCGAATTCTCCAAAGGTAACCCCTCCAATTCTGCAAAAATAACAAACGACAATGGGGATTTTCAGGCAGATTGTCCCCCATTTGCCTTAAAAATCCCGTGGGAAAATTTTGGTTGACCCGGGTGTAACACCGGGTGCTATAATCATAGCATAAATCCGGTGAACTCACAAGCACCGAACAAAAATAAGGAGGAAACAGACGTGAAAGAACTGTCCCGCAGAGACTTTTTGAAGGGAACCGCCGCCGGTGCCTTTGGCCTGGCTACCATGGGCATCCTGGGCAATATTCCCGCCAAGGCTGAGGGAATCTACACCCCGGGCACCTATACCGCCAGGGAGCAGGGAGCCGTGGGCACCTGCGTGGTAACCATGACCTTTAGTGAGGATGCCATTACCGATGTGGTGCTGGACCTGTCCAGCGAAACCGCCACCATCGGCGCTGCCGCCGCAGACACCCTCCGTGCCGCTTTGATGGAGGCCCAGGGAACAGACATTGATGCCGTTTCCGGCGCAACTCTGACTTCCAATGCCGTTATCAAGGCTGCTAACAAGTGCATCCAGCAGGCCAAGGGCGAAATCCCCATCGAAGTGGTGGAGCAGCAGGCCCAGGAGACCGGCGCCGCCGACTGGCTGGGTCAGGCTCCGGAAATTGCCGAGGGTGACATCTCCGAGACCTGGGATACGGACTTCCTGATTGTGGGCGCCGGTAACGGCGGCCTCACCGCCGCTGCCTACGCCGCCAAGCAGGGCCTGAACTTCCGGGTTATTGAAAAGGGCACCGCTCACGCCCGGGTTCGTGGCTGGTACGGCGCCATCAACACCGAGCAGATTGTGGCCGAGGGCGGCTATTGCGACCGGGGCGCTCTGCTGCGGGAGCTGAAAAAGTATTCCTCCGGCAAGTGCGACCTTAGCCTGTTCAACGTCTGGTACGACGAGTCCGCTGCCATGCACCAATTCATCACCGACTGCTACGCCGAGTACGCCCCCGACCTCAAGTGCAATGTCACCGTGGGCGACGAGGCCCATTGGCCCAGTGAAGATCCCACCGGCCTGTTCTTCCCGGTGTGCGAGCACTTCTGGGGCTTCGGCGGCATGGACCGGCTGGATATGTTCGAGCAGATCATGAAGGACAAGGCCGGGGTCAGCGTGGACTACAGCACCGCCCTGGTGAAGCTGGAACGGGAAGAGGGCGGCAAGGTCACCGGCGCCATCGCCCAGAACACCGCCACCGGCGCTTACATCCGCATCAACGCCGCCAAGGGCGTGCTGCTGGCCTGCGGCGGCTACCCCTACAATGTGAAGATGATGGAGCAGCTGGACCCCATGGGCACTTCCCTGACCACCTACAACAACGGCTGGCCCACCGACACCGGCGACGGCATCAAGGCCGCCTGCTGGATTGGCGCCGACATGCAGCAGGAGCCCGCTCCCATGCTGTTTGACCGGGGCATCGTGGCTCCCGGTGTGGACGCCGGTTATGCCGTCACCTCCACCGGCGACAAGCACTTCCCCGCCACCTGGGGCCAGTTCAACGTGGGCACCCAGCCCTTCCTGAAGGTCAACCGCAAGGGTGAGCGTTTCGCCAACGAGTCCGGCACCTATGACCAGATGACCTACTCCGCCTACGGCCAGCCCGGCCATGTCTACGCCTCCGTCTTCGACAGCAGCATGCCCGAGGACGTGCAGCGCTTCCACACCCTGGGCTGCTCCGCCGGAACCCGGAACAATCCCCAGGGCCAGCTGGACGCCATCGCCAAGGCCGCCGAAAAGGGCGAGGCCTTCATCGCCGATACCATCGAGGAGCTGGCCGACAAGCTGGGCTTCCAGGGCGAGGCCAAGCAGACTTTCCTGAAGACTGTGGAGCACTACAATGAGCTGTACGATGCCCAGGAGGACAGCGACTTCGGCAAGCCCGCTTACCGCCTGTCCGCCATCCGCAAGGCTCCCTTCTACGGCTTCTGGATGGGCGCCTGTCTGCTGACCACCGAGCAGGGCATCCTGTGCAACACCAAGGCCCAGGTCAAGGACAAGAACGGCGACGCCATCGACGGCCTGTACGTCTGCGGCGACAACGCCGGCGGCTTCTTCTACAACAACTATCCCTGCGTCATGCCTGGCATCGCCATGGGCCGGAACATGACCTTCGCCATCAAGGCCGTCAAGACCGCCTTTGAGCTGGAAGGCTAATCCCTGTTTCCTCTAATGTACGCACCCCCTCGCCACCGGGCGAGGGGGTGTTTTTATCTTTTACCGGACTTCAAAGCTTTGGAAATCCATAGCGCCCTCCCCCTGGAAGGTAAAGAACAGGGGCAGCGTCCCTTGAAGGGCCGGGAAGGAAATTCCGGATTCCGACCAGCTTTCACTGGGGGCAATGGGAATGCGGGCGAAGGGCGGCTCCTTCCTGTCGGTGGAAACCAGCAGCTCCCCATTGCCGGTGCCCCGGGTGGTGACCGTCATAGAAGTCTGCCCGTGGAAATCAAAATACTTAAAGCCGCACCAGGCCCCCTGGCTCATGTTGGCAATGTATTGGTCGGGGCTCCCCTCCCGGTCACAGCCGCTCTGGGTGAAATAGGGGTGCAGGGTGTCCGGCTCATGGGCGGCGATGTAGCCGAAGCTGGGCTCCCGGAAGCCCAGGTTGCAGGCAATTCTGGCTTCATAACAGCCGGTTCCAGCCAGAGGCCCCCCGTTCAGGCCGCAGCTGGTGACCTCCACCTGGGGGATAGAGCCATCCGGGCAGATGGTGATGGGCTCGGCGCAGCCCTGCCGGGCACAGCACTGTTTATTGGTCTGCCGGTGGTAGAAGATGTACCATTGGCCCCCCAGCTCCACCATGCCGCCGTGGGTGTTGCCGGTGTAGTTCACCGCCTCCCGGTTGCCATCCAGGCCCAGGTCGCCGATGCTCACCAAAGTGCCCCCAAAGTGGAAATCCCCGTTCGGGCGCTGGCTCACGGCGTAGCACAGCTCGTGGCTGAGAATGGAGGAATAGACGAAATAATAGCGCTCCCCGATCTTTCGGATGCTGCTGGCCTCGAAGAAGGCGTGGCCCTCAAATCCGGTGCCCGCCTCCCGCCACACGCTGGGGGCGATCAGCACCGGCTCCCGGCGCACCGTCTTCATGTCTGGCTCCAGCTGTGTGCAGTAGGCCCCCTCCATCCGGCGGTGGGACTGCGAGAGCATATCATACAGCCAGCCCGGGCCGGGGGCAAAGCCGGTGTAAAGGTACACCTGCTCCCCATCCACTAGGACTCCGGGGTCAAAGCTGCTCACGTCCCCCTCTTTGGAACCGTAGGGCGTACCATCGGGACGCTGGACATAGCCATAGAACTGGAAGTCCCCGGCGGGGGTGTCGCACACCGCCACGGAGACCACTGTGGAGCCATTGAGGGAATAGTACAGGTAGTACCGGCCATCCGGCCCCCGCACCGCATCCGGGGCGAAGAGCTGCATCTTCCCCTCCGGGTTTATAGGGTCCCGGTTTGCCGGATAAATGACCCCTTCATAGCGCCAGTCCCCCAGGTCGTCTACCGGGGCGGACCAGCATACATAGTCCCCCTCGCAGAAGCGATCACCACCGAACCGGTCATGGCTTCCATAGACATAAACCCGGTTCCCAAACACCCGGGGCTCCCCGTCGGGGACATATTCATAACTTGGCAGGTAGGGATTATAAGCTTGTTTCTTCATAGGTATTATCCTCTCTTTTTCCGTTAATGTACGGCGCTTCCCCAGGATTCCGCCGGGCCCAGATAGGACTGAGGCAGCTGGGCCTCCCAGGGGGAAATGACGATCTTTTCCAGCACCACCCCCGGCTCCAGGGGGGAGATGCTGAGGGTATGGATGCCCCGGTCAAAGTGGAAGCGGGTTTCAGCGATGCGGATGTGGTTCAGCACCCCGGCGCACCACCGGGGGTCGCCGTTCTCCCCGCCCCGGAAATCCGGGGGGATGAGCTCCACCTTCCGGGTTTCACCGCCGCTTTCCACCATCAGGTGGACGGCGCTTCCCAGCTCCACCGGATTGTTGGGGGCGGTGAGCAGCTCCACCCGGTAGTCCCCGGGGCGGTGGATGCAGAAGCGATAGGTCAGGGCAGGGCGCTCCCCATCCTCCCGGAATACGGCGGTGGAGGGGGCAACCTTCATGCCGCTGCCGTATTTGCCATAGCTCCCGATTCGGTAGAAGGCGCCGCCGGGCACATCCGTTTTTTCGGCGTAGTGCTCCGCCAGCATGGACACCACGTTCTCCCGGGGTACAAAGGTCCTGGGGGGAAGGCCCTCCACCTCCCAGGCCTTTCCGGCAACCTCCACCGCCACCACGGTGTTCCCGTCCGTCAGGCCCAGGCGGACACGCTGGGTTTCCCGGGGCAGCTTCTCCGGGTTGCAGCAAAGTGTGACAATCACCTGATCGGTGACCTCCCCCTCCCGAGGCTCCACTTCCAGCCAGTGGGGCAGCTCTCCCTCCAGCCGGAAGTGCAGGGGCATGCCTCCCGTGGCCACCTCCAGCTTTACCTGGGTGCAGCCAGGGTAGAGGAAATCCTCCACATGGATGACCATGGGGCCGCCGTAGCTCTTGGTGGCGATTTCCGGGGAATCCGCCCGGGAGACCTTCAGCTCCGGCTTTCTCACCGGGGTCACATGGCACAGCACCGGATAACGGCAGTCGTCCTCATTCCACTTGGTGAAGCCGATGTGGGGAGCCAGCTCCATTCCCGCCCATTTTCCCTGCTTGAAGGCGGCAAATTCCGACCCCAGAGCCAAATCCTGGGCCATACATTCCTCTGCCAGGGCAGCGTACCGGTTGGCAGCCACCTTGCCCTGAGCCGCATAGTGCTGATTTTTTCCGGCGTACAGGTGCATTTTCAGCAGATTGGCCGAGGCCATGGCGGAGAAGTGAATCATGCTGTAGTAGGCGTCCCGCTCCCGGGGGCAGAGAGAGGCCATTAGGGCGGTGGAGCGGGCCTGGATATTTTCCGCCAAGGCCAGCATCCGATCCGTCTCCCCCTCGTGGCAGGGGTGGTACACCCCGGTGTGGAGTGCCTCCGGGCGGCGCAGGCTGTTCATGGCCACGAAGTCCTGGAACAGGTTGGCGATTTCCTCCTGCTGACTCCGGCTTGCCTCCGGGAAGGTCTGCTCCGTCCACCGGGCCAGGTACTGGGCGGAACTCGCCGGGTTGCCGGTGCCCCATTTCTCAAAATCATAGGCCAGGGCCATGAAGTAGGTAAGGGGCACCTCGTGGAGCTTCAAATCCCCCACGTTGACAATCCACAGCTCCCGGATGCCATAATCCCAGGCCTGAGTCATGGCCTCCCAGGTCTGAGCCAGGGGGGTGGAGTCCAGCCACTCGTAGGAGACGGGGCCGCCGTGATAGTCGAAATGGTAGTACATGCCCCAGCCGCCGGGGTGATCCACCATGTTCCGGGGCGGCACGGTGCGCAGCTGGCCGTGGTTGTCCTCGCAGAGCAGGAAGAGCACATCCTTCAGCGCCTCCCAGTCCTTGAGGCCGGGGGCAGTTTCGTCCCCATAGAAATACCGCTCCACCTCTTTATACAGAGCCAGCAGCGTTTTGGGCTTCCGGGGGACATGGTCGGCAATCAGCCGCTGCTGGTTTGTGATGATCTTTTTCAATAGGGAGATGTTTTCTTCCAGAGTGGAATTGTCCCCCAGCATGGAGGAATCCCGCTCCCCCCGCATGCCGATGGTGATGATGTTTTCATATTTGCCGCTGCGCTTCAGGGAGTCCTCCCAGTAGCGGAGCAGGCCCTGCTCATTGGTGTAATAATTCCAGGCGTTGCCATAGACGCTGTTTTCGCCCCGGACCTTGTCCCACTCCTCGCTGGCCCGGAGGCAGGGCTCGTGGTGGGAGTAGCCCATCACCACGCCGTAGAGGTCGGCCAGCTCCTCGTTGGCGCTGCCGGGGCCGTCCAGGGGGAAGGAGGACTTCCACATGGCAGGCCAAAGATAATTGCCCTTCATCCGCAGCAAAAACTCAAAAATATGGTCGTAGCACTGGGCATTTACGTCGCCGAAGCGATTGGTGGCCCAGGTGCCGAAGCAGGGCCATTCGTCGTTGATGAAGAAGCCCCGGTATTTCACGCTGGGCTCTTTGGAGATGGTCTGGATGTCCTCCCCAATGGTCAGGCTTTCCCGTTTTCTGGGGGCGGCGTCGCCAAAGAAGCACAGGGGGCTGACGCCGATGTACTCCGACAGGGCGAAGATGCCGTAGATGGTGCCCCGCTTATCGCTGCCGCAGATCACCAGGGCCCTTTCCCCGTCCAGCTCTGTCAGGAGGATCTGGTAGACCTCCCGCTTCCCGGCAAGGTCCGAAAGAGCGCCCTGCTCCAGCAGCTTCCGGGCCAGGGGGCTTTTCCCCAAGGTGGCGCAGAGGATCATCTGCCCCGGGCGTTTTTCACGAACCACCGGGGGACGGATTCCGGTGACGGCCTCAAAGTCCAGGGCCGCCTTCTCGGCAATCCGCCGGACGCCCTCGAAGCCCTCCGGCTCCACGTAAAAATAGCTATTTTCTCCAAACTGAATTTCCATGATTTTCCTCCTGAGAAAGTCCAAATGCAAGGGGAGGAATCCCTCCTCCCCGAAAACGATATGTTCCGGCCCTGCAAAATTATAAGTTGGCAGTGTGTTGAATAGTGGAGGGAAATGGCTCCTGAGGAAGGCTCCCCCTGTGTAAGGGGAGCTGGCACGGCGAAGCCGTGACTGAGGGACTGTGCAGTAAAATGTTATGTATTTGCATTTACTTGGGCGAAGAGGAACCGCTTTACCACAGAATCGATATTCTCATAAACACCGGCAAAATTCCTGCTGATTTCCCTATTTTTGACTATATGGCATACCTTTCCACATTGGTTTATAACAGTATTTAGGTGCCTGCTGTACAGTCCCTCAGTCAGCTTCGCTGACAGCTCCCCTTACACAGGGGAGCCTTCCTCAAAAGCCGTTACCCATTACCAGCCAACATTCTGCCCGAAAGGCATTACCGGGCGGAGTCGGGGGTAGCGATGACATACCATCCCTGTGCGAAATTGGCTGCGGGCTCTGCCCGTCAAACACCAATTTGCCAAACAATCCCTAATTCCTCACTCCTCACTCCTAATTCCATCTTGTATCTCGTATCTTATATCCCCTATCTTTACTGCCCGCCCCAGTGCTCCTGCTGGAGCCTGTCGTAGGTTTCGGTGAGATTCATCTGCTCATCCAGGGCGGGATAGAGAATCACGCCGGAAATCAGCATGGGCAGCCACACGCTGGTAATTGCCAAAATCACCCCGGTGAGAGGGAACCAGATCAGCATCACGCCATAATAGATCAGCTGAATCAGGGCGGCCAGCAGTGACTTGATGGGATGGCAAAAAAACAGCACGAAGCAGTTTCGCAGCAGCAACCTGCCGGGCAGCTCCATGCACACCAGCATGGGCAGGTAAAACTGCGTAACCGCAGTGAGAATCAAAAGCCCCACAAAAAACATCCAGAATTCCCGGGCGGGGTTTTCCAGCTGGGTGATGAAATACAATAAGTAGATATTCAGCCCCAGCACCAGGCCGAAGAGCCCTCCAGGGATGAGGGAGGCACGAAGGTTTCGCTTCCAGGCCTTTTTATAGGTGTCCCACCACCACCAGCCCACCTCATCTCTCATACTCCGCATAATGGTATCCGCCGCCCCTGCCAGCTGGGGGGCTGCCAGCAGTCCTGTGGGAATGCAGGCCAGCAGCAGCCCCGGAGCGCCGGTGGCCAGGGCAAAGGCAATGGTCAGGAAAAAGGGAATCAGGGACAAAATCGCTAAAATTCCCGCCTTAAAGAATTTGCCGCTGTCCCGATCCAGCAGCTCGAACAGGCGCATGAGGCCCTTTTTCCGGGGAGGCAGGGAGGTATTTTCCGTCAATTCTTTCTCTTCATTCATTTGATATGCTCTCCTTGGTTGTGATTGTCCAGCCGCACCTGAAACATGCCCCGGTACTGGGTAGGGGTGCAGCCCTTTAGCTTCTTGAAGGTTCGGTTGAAGGTGGAGACGCTGGAAAAACCGGATTGCAGGGCGATTTGGGAAATAGACAGCTCCGGCTTCATCAGCAGGGCCTCGGAGGATTTGACCCGCCGGTGGCAGAGGTATTCATAGAAATTGCAGCCGGAAAGCTGCTTGAAGGTTCGCGAAAAATGGAATTTGGAGAACCCCGCCACGGCGGCCACATCCTCCAGTGTCAAATCCTCGGCAAAGTGCCGATCCAGGTAGGCAAACACCGCTCCGAATCGCTCGGCATAGTTCCGCTGGCTGGAATGGGGCAGCTGATGGATGGCAGGGCTTCCCTCAGCGGAGAGCCGCTGCTGCCCAAAATTCAGGAAAATGGTTAAAAGCCTTGAATAGATGGTGATGTCCCGGAGGCTGTCGTCGTGGAGGTATTCCCAGCAGATCTGGGAAAACAGTTCCGACTCCTCGGTATAGATGGAGGGGCAGGTGCTCCGGTTGATGAGCAAAGGCTTTGCCATGCAGGAGGCGAGATACGACGCTCCCTTAATGGCGAGAATCTGGTCGAATTCAAAGAGAAAGATGAACCGCCCGCCCCGGGAAGGGGCCTTCAGGCTGTGGGGCTCGCCGCCGGGAATCAGAAACATATCCCCCGGCGCCAGCTCGTAGGTCTGGCCGGAGACTGTGACCAGGTAATTTCCCTCCACAGGGACGATCATCTCGTAGGCGCTGTGCCAGTGAGGGTCATAGGACAGCATGGTGTTGTTATACCACAGCCGCAGGCTGGAATTGGGCTGGAACTCCACGGACTCCAGATCGCCGGAGATGGAGCGGACATAGTTGATCTTGCTCTGCCGGGCCAGGAACTGATCCAGCACCTCCTGGCTTGTGGTATAGGGAATGGATGGTTTCAGTGTTTGAGTCATAAATACCTCTCCTCGGGGCGTTTTGACTGGTTTGTGCAAAAATTGCCGTAAAATAAGTCAGGTTCTTTTGACAAAATAGTCAAATTTCAAGTGAAATGCGGTAAATTTGTAGAGGAAATTGCCATGGATAGTATATCACATTTGAAAATCTCTTGCAATATCTAACAGATTTTTTTGTACGAATATGAATTTTTTGTGGAATAAAGCAATTTTTGAAGAAAAAGACAGCAATATTTGATAAGAAGATGATGACGCCTGCTGGTATAATGATACAAGACTTCATAATAAACAGGAGGTTGGCAATGGCAAAATTAACGAATACAAAGCCGGGCCCGGAATCCGAACTGGCGCTGCGCAAAAAGCACAGCGACTTTGGGCCCTACATCAAGCGGTATTGGCAGCTCTACGCCCTCCTGGCGCTCCCACTACTGTACCTGCTGGTGTTCAAGTACGCCCCAATGGTTTACATTCAGATTGCCTTCAAAAAGTACAAGCTGAACATGAGCGTATGGGAAATGCCCCTGGCCAAGAATCACGGCTTTGAATACTTCATCAAGGCCTTTGGCAGCAAGGATTTCCGCCTTGCCCTGGGCAACACCATCAAGCTGAATCTGCTGGATCTGATTGTGGGCTTCCCCGCCCCCATCATCTTTGCGCTGATCCTCAATGAGCTGCCCTTCCCCAAATTCAAAAAGGCAGTTCAGACCATCGCTTATATGCCCCACTTCCTGTCCTGGGTCATCATCTCCAGCCTGGCGCTCCAGCTGTTCGCTCCCAGCGAGGGCCTGGTGAACATGGTCATCGAGAAGGTCACCGGCCAGTCCGTCCCCTTCCTGAATGACCCCGACCACTGGGTGGGCACCTACATCGGCGTGGGCGTCTGGCAGAGCTTCGGCTGGAATTCCATCGTTTACCTTGCCGCCATTGCGGGCATCAACCAGGAGCTCTACGAGGCCGCCGATGTGGACGGCGCCGGCCGCTTCCGCAAAATGTGGAACATCACCCTGCCCTCCATCCGCCCCACCATCGTGGTGCTTCTGATTATGAGCCTGGGCAACATCCTGGGCGGCGGCTTCGACCGTCCCTTCGCCATGTCCAACAACCTGGTGCTCCGGGCCTCCGAGGTTATTGCAACCTACGTGTACAAAACCGGTATCAAGGGCCTGCAGTTCTCTCTCACCACCGCGGTCGGCCTGTTCCAGTCCGTGGTCGGCGTGTTCTTCCTGCTGATGGCCAACTGGCTGTCCAGAAAACTGGGTGAAAGGGGTATCTGGTAATGCATAACGTAAAATCTAGGTCTTCCAAGATGGGTGACTGGTGCTTCGTGTTCCTGTGCGTCCTGGTCAGCGCCGTGTGCCTGCTGCCCATGATTCACCTGCTGGCCAAGTCCCTCAGCGGTACCGACTATCTGGTTCGCCACGAGGTCTCCCTGTGGCCCAAGGGCTTCAATTTTGATGCCTACCTCACCGTGCTCAAGGACCCCAAGTACATCCGGGCCTTCTTCTGGACCGTATTCCTGACGGTGGTGTGCACCCTGCTGTCGCTGGCCATGACCATCCTGTGCGCTTACCCGTTGATTTTCCGTCAGCTCCGGGGCAGAGGCATCATCAATATTTTCATCACCATTACCATGTTCTTCAACGCCGGTACCATCCCCAACTACCTGCTGATGCAGAACCTGAACCTGCTGGATAACCCCCTGGTTCTGATTATCCCCGGGTGCCTGTCGGTGTACAACATGATTATCATGCGAAGCTTCTTCTACGGGATACCGGAAAGCCTACGGGAATCGGCGGAGATCGACGGCGCATCCATCTTCCAGATTCTGGTGAAGATTTATGTGCCCCTGTCCACCCCGGTGATGGCCACCCTGGCTCTGTTCTATGCCGTGGGCCGGTGGAACGGCTACTCCGACGCCCTGATGTACATGAAGGATGCCAATTTCTACCCCTTACAGCTGCTGCTTTACAATGTGATCAACAACATTAACTCCGTGGAAGTGGCCACCCAGGAGGGCTTCTCCTCCCCCGGTCTGTCCGCCTCCCTGAAAGCAGCAATCGTCATGTTCTCCACCATCCCCATCCTGTGCATCTACCCCTGGCTGCAAAAGTACTTCATCCATGGCGTGACCATGGGCGCTGTCAAGGAATAACCGAATCAGGCCGATTCGATCATTCAATACGTACCCACATATTTAAAGGAGGAAACACAATGGCAAAGAAACTGGTAGCTCTGCTGCTGGCTGTGGCGATGGTTCTGTCCTTCGCTCTGGTCGCTCATGCAGAGGACGAGATCGTGGATGGCAAGTTCACCACCACCCGTCACATCACTGTGGAAGTCTATGACCGCGGCAACGACGGCGGCTCTGACCCCACCAACAACATGTACACCGACTACATCAAGAAGGGTATGCTGGAAGACCACAACGTGGAAGTGGAATTCGTGAAGGTTCCCCGTTGGACCGAGGTCGAGGAGATCAACAACCTGCTGGCCGCTCAGAAGGCTCCCGACATCTGCGTCACCTACAGCTATCCCACCATCCAGACCTACGCCGACATGGGCGGCGTAATGGACATAAGCGAGCTGCTGGAGGAGAACAAGGATCTGGCTCCCAATCTGTGGAACTGGCTGGGCGAAACCAACATCTACTGGGATCGCGACCCTGTTGACGGCACCATCTGGGCCATCGAGGGCAAGCTGGCCACCTCCAACCGTGTTCTGACCTTCGTACGTCAGGACTGGCTGGACGCTCTGGGCATTGCCGCCCCCACCACCACCGAAGAGTTTGAAGCCATGCTGTACGCCTTCAAGGACAGGGCCTCCGAGCTGCCCGTTGACGATGCCAGCAAGGTGATCCCCTACTCCGTCAGCTACGACGTGGGCTGGCGTGCTGCCACTCTGATTGAGTCCTTTATCGATCCCAACGTCTCCGACCGTGAGTTCTACATCAAGGGCTTCGATGACAGAAAGCTGACCCAGGAGGGCACCAAGGAAGCCGTCCGTCTGCTGAACAAGTGGTACAACGACGGTCTGATGTGGAACAACTTCGCTCTGTACGGCAGCGGCGACACCACCGAAGACGATAACATGAAGGCCGGCTATGTGGGCGTCTTCACCCACAACTGGGACTATCCTTTCCGTAATGGTGTGGACAGCATCAACGCCAACCTGGCCCGTAACATCGGGCCCGATGCCAAGTTTGTTGCCATTGATCCCTTCACCGACAGCAACGGCACTCACACCAAGTTTGTCTCCAGCACCGCTGGCGACCGCAAGATCTTCTTCCCCCTGACCAACGATGAACCTCTGGCCTGCCTGCTGTATCTGGATTGGATCTCCGATCCTGCTCACATTGAGTACCTGCAGATTGGTGAGGAGGGCGTGACCCATAATGTTCTGGAGGGCGGCGCCATTCAGACCATGGCCGCCACCGGCGATGCCATCATGAACTCCGGCATGAATATCGACTACACCATCACCTGCAATGGACTGAACCTGTCCACTCCCGAGCTGACCCGACTGTCCAAGGCCTACGGTTATGCCGAGATTGACCCCGAGCTGGTTGAGCAGGCTGACATTTACGCCCAGACCGACGCCCGTCCCGCCAAGAACGTCAATGTTGGCGCCATCGAGGCAGAGGCCGGCATCGGCGACACCCTGAGCTCCAAGCGTGACCAGGTCTTCGACCAGGCTGTGGTTGCTCCCGTTGACAAGTTTGATGCTGTGTGGGATGAGTTCATGGAAGACTACCTGTCCTCCGGCGGCCAAGACATCATGGACGAGCGGGCCGAGAAGTGGGAGCAGTTCTTTGGCGATTCCGATATGCTGCCCTAACCTCTTAGGCCAAGCCCATCGCTAGATAGGTTTTCTCCCCCTTTCCTTCGGGAAAGGGGGAGATTTTTGTTTGTGAGTGTCCCGTCGGTTCCGCTGGTGCGGCAGTTCCTCATGGCTTCCCCCGAGGGGAAGCTGTCGCCCGAATCGGCTCTTCGGAACCGATTCGGGCGACTGATGAGGAATGGCGATATGTGATGGTTCTCATAGCAGTTAGTTAAAAAGGTATCCTGAACTCATTACCTCTTTATTTTCCTGCAATCTAAGAAAGATGTCGCCGTTCCTCATCCGACCCGGTTTGCGCCGGGCCACCTTCCCCCCGGGGGAAGGTATTTCCCGGTGGCACCTGGTTCCATTCACCGGAACACTCAAAATACATTACCTGGCGGGAGGCTGATAGCGATCCCTACAGGCATCCCCTTAAATTTCTAACTCCTAATTCCTAACTATCTCATATCTTGTATCTCGTATCTCCCCCGGCGGGGTGCGGCATTGTGGGGGGCTTAGAAGAAACGGAAATCCATGAAGTCGAAGTCGCAGCCGGGGAGGAAGAGGAAGGTCACATCCTGCTTGCCGTACACCGGCTCCAGCGCAAAGGATACCTCCGTCCAATCCTCGCTGCCCGGAAACTCCACTACCTGGCGGGTCTGGCCGTCGCTTCCTTCGAACCGGAGGTGGATAGTGTTATTTTCCAGCCTGCTCCTGCCCCGGATGGCGATGCCGGTGCAGCCTCTATCGCCGAAATCCATCTCCCGGAACACCAGGGAGACGTTGTTTCCAATACCCTCCACGGAGGATTCTCCCAGCGTAAAACGGTCGCCGTACAGGTTGTCATAACCTCGGGCGCAGATCTGATCCCAGGCCCGGCTCCGGCGCTGGAAGGCAAATCCCTTAATGTGCACCTTGCAATTAAGTTCCAGGGCGAAGATGTCCTGGCCGGTGAGGGGCTCGTCCAGCCGGAAGGTCTCTGGCTTATAGGTGTTCCAGGTGGTGGGCTTGTCATAGATACGCTCCCCGATCATTTTGCTTCCCGGTGCATCAGGGATGCCCTTCCAGAACCGGATGGGGGTGGGGACACCGGACATTTCAAACACGTCCATGGTCAGCGTGTCCCCGCCTACCGGGCCAAAATCCATCTGACGGAAAGCGACCCAACTTCTTTCCGTGCGGGGGGTGGCAATGCCCCGCTCGTTGCCGTTGCTGATTTCGCCCTGGGAATCGGTGTAAAGGGCGGCGCTGACATAACCATAGGGATCCAGATACAGGCTCCCCAGGCCATGAACCTCCATCTCCAGGTCCGAAAGCACCAGGCCACACTGGCAGCGGATCCGCACCCTTCCGTCTCCAACACCGGTAAGCTTCACTCCGTCCTCCAGGGGCTCCAGCAGTACGTTGGATACGCTGATGCCCCGGTCGTCGGTGATGCGCCAGCGCAGCTCCCCCGCAGCCCCCGCTGGGAGGATTTTTGCCTTCACCACCACCGTGGGCTCCTCCCTGGTCAGGCTGGTGCGGCTGGCGGTGAGTTCCACTTTTCGAACAGGGGTAATGGGATCGGGACGCTGCTGGGATACCTCCGGCAGAATGGGCAGGGGAGGCTCCGCCGTCACGGTAATCCGGCAGCAGTCCCCTTCCAGGCCGGGAGCAGATACCCGGATTTCTCCCACCCCAGGCCCGCCCTCCGCTGACACCACAGCCAGAAGCATCCCGGAGAACAGACGGCGGCAGTCACATTTGTACTCGCCCATGTCGGTGCTGTCGCCATTATCCAGCCCCACCAGTTTTAAGGGGGCGGTGACGGTAACGTGCACCTGGTCTCTGGCGTTTTTAACTTGATTGCCCTGGGCGTCCCGGGCGGTGATGGTGCAGAAGACCAGCTCCCGGCCATCCCCGGCGATTTTTTTCCGGTCGGCGTGGATGCATAGGGCGGCGCTGTCGCCGAAGGAGGTTTCCGTCTCCTGGGCAACCAGCGCTCCGGTGTCGTCATAGCCCAAAGCCTGAATGGCCCCGGGGGCATAGGGCACCTGCCAGCTGGCCTGGACATCGGAGCCCCCCGCCAGCTGCTTTTTGCCCTGGCTCACCCCGTTCACCACCAGCTCCACTTGGGGCAGGTTGGAGATGATGACCACGTCGATCAACTGGCCGGGGTTGAAGTCCCAATAGGGCAGCAGGTGGAGCACCTTCCTGTCCTGCCACCGGTGCCACCCGGCCTGGTAGAGGTAGAAGGCATCCTTGGGCAATCCGGCGGTGTCCACCACGCCGAAGTAGCTGTTTTTGGTGTGGTAGGGCGTAGGCTCGCCAATATAGTCGATGCCGCTCCACAGGAACTGCCCCAGATGATAGGGGTACGCTTCCTCGGAGGCCAAGCAGGCCTGGTGGCTCTTGGCCCCCCAGCTGGTACGGCTGTTGCCCAAGCTGGAGCACTGGAAATCGTCATCCACCAGCAGTGCTTGGGACATGGGGAAGTGGTAAATCCCCCGGCTCTGAACCACCGAGGCGGTCTCGCTGCCATAGATCATCCAGTCCGGGTGGGCGGCGTGGTGGGCGTCATACAGGCTCTCCCCATAATTGTAGCCCACGGCGTCCAGATAGGGGGCGCACTTCTGGGTGTTCTCCCAGGCCATATAGTTGGAGCCGAGGGTGGTCAAACCGTTCTTCCGGGGGTCGTGAAGGGCCACCTCCGCCAGAAGGGCCTTCATGGTTTCCAGGCCCTCTTCCCCCATGTGGGTGTCGTAGATTTCGTTGCCGACGCTCCAAAACAGCAGGCTGGGATGGTTCCGATCCCGGCGAACCCAGCTGGCCACATCCTTCTTGTACCACTCCGGGAAGAACCGGGCATAGTCATAGGTGGTCTTACCACGCTTCCAGCAGTCAAAGGCCTCGCTTACCACCAAAATGCCCAGCTCGTCCGCCAGCTCCATCACCCCGGGAGCAGGGGGATTGTGGGAGGTTCGCAGGGCATTGACCCCCATCTCCTTCATAATCTCCAGCTGCCGCCGGGCGGCGGGGAGGGAGAAGGCGGCCCCCAGGCAGCCCAGGTCGTGGTGCAGGCACACCCCATGGAGCACCACTCTCTTGTGGTTCAGCAGCAGCCCTTCCTTCGGTAAAAGTTCCACCGTCCGGAAGCCGCAGGCTGTTTCCAGACAGTCCAGCTCCCGTCCGTCCCGGAGCAGTGCAGCCCGGAGCCGATAACAGGTGGGCGTTTCCGTGCTCCAGAGCTGGGGGTTGGCCACCTCCATTTTCGACTCTCCCCTGGGGGCGGCATGGATGCGGGCCTGGATTTTCCCCTCTGAATCCATCAGGGTATATACTAGTTCATCAGAATCCAGGGTATTTTCCGTCTCGGCGGAGAGGGCGACTTCCCATCTGCCCGGGCGAAGCTCCTGGGGGGAAACGTAGAGCCCGTCGGTGACCAGATGGGCGTCCTCGTATTCCAGCATCCATACGTCCCGGTAGATGCCCGCACCGGAGTACCAGCGGGAGTTGGGATGCCGCAGCAGGCAGCGAACCAGCACCTCATTCTCCCCGTCCTTCAGCCACTCCGTCACATCCGCCTGAAAGGAGGTATAGCCGTACTTCCACTGGGCTGCCTGCTTTCCGTTGACGAATATTGCCGCATCCATATAGACGCCCTCAAAGTACAGGCAGCAGCGCCGGCCCGGCTTCCAGGAAAAGCGCTTCCGGTACCAGAGCGTGCCGTCCTGATACAAATCCTGTACATGCCAAATCTGCCAATCATGGGGCAGCGTCACATTCTGCCAAGACAGCTTGCCCTCTGGGAGCAGCTCTGCGCAATCCGGGTCGGCATAAAACGCCCAGCCGTCGTTCCATAGTGTTCGTGTTCTCAATCCTGATCTCCCTTTCGTTGAAGGTATTCTTGGAGTATTCTATTCTCTTTTCAGGAAAGAAGCAACCGAAAAATTGCGCTTCTATGCCCACTTGTTGCGCCAGGCAGGGCCTGGCTCCAATTCGCACGGGGCAGAGGTATTTGACCACTATCCATCCGTAATGCTTTTACAACGGCCCTTCGCCCGGCCCTTTTACCCATAGGGGATTAGCCTCCCGCAAAGTAACGGACACCGGACGGGCGGCATAATATGCCATCCCCCAAAAGCAAAGCCAACCAAGTTTCCTTGGTTGGCACGGGGTTATTTCTTGTCTTCTTTTCGGTACTCGTAATTATAGTTATACTTATACTTGTAATTATAATAGCTGCGGCCATGGGGCTTGTCCACCTTATTCAGAATCACACCCAGCACCGGGCAGCCGCCATCCTTCAGCTGCTGCACCACGCCCTGCACCACGCGGCGGGAGATCCGACCGGCCTCCACCACCACAGCAGCGCCGTCGCACTTATTTGCCAGGGCGGCGGCATCAACGACCGTACCCAGGGGGGCGGCATCCACCAGCACATAGTCAAACTGATTTCTGGCCCAGTCCAGCAGGGCGGATACCCGCTTGCTGGCCAAGAGCTCTGCCGGATTGGGGGGCACAGGCCCTGCAAAAATCACATAAATCACCGGATTGTCGGTAACGCAAAGCACATCCTCCAGATTAGCCATGCCGGACAGGTAGTGAGAAAAGCCCAGCTTCACCGTCTCCCGGTTTACCACCTGGTGCTTCAGCATGGATCGGCGAAGGTCGGTATCCAGCAGCAGCACCCGCTTGCCCATCTGGGCCATGGATTTTGCCAGCTCCAGGGTAATGGTACTTTTACCCTCCGAGGCAACGGAACTGGTAAACAGGATTACTTTTTTGTCATCGCCGCAAAATTGAATGTTGGCGCGGAGATATTTGATTTCCTCGTTAATCTGGTAGGGCAGCTCATGGGGCTTCAGTGTGATTTTCTGCATCGGACTACTCCTCTTCCATTATATTTAATATGGCTAACGGGTTTTCATACATCAGCCGATGGGTGCCAGCCCGTCCAATTTTCTTTTCAAGATAGTCGGCGCATTTGCGCAAATTGGGAATGCGGTTCTCTGTATCGTGGGTATCCGACGCAACCACATGGATGCAGCCGGTTTTCAGCAGCCGCTCGCACAAGTGCTTCGTTTTTCTGCCCTCCCGGCCGATGATGCTGTCCGCATTCATTTGCAGCATAACGCCCATCTCCACCAGGGGCCCACCGCAGTCCGGATCATCCTGGAACGCCCTGTAGCGCTCTATATGGGCAAACAGGGGGACATATCCCTCGCTCAGGATTTCCTCTGCCGCAGTGTGAAGGGTCCGATAATCGCTGCTGTAGCTGAACTCCGTGAGCAGAATATCTCCGCCCATGGGAATCACTTTCTTCTCCCTCAGAATCTCCCGAAATTGGTTGTCATAGTAATATTCCCGACTCAGGTGCAGTTTGATAGGGATATTCTGCTCCCGGGCCGCATCCTGAAGCTGAAAAAATTTTTCTAAAATCTTTTCATCGGAGCTTTCAAACATCTTGTGGCGCAGGTGGGGAGTGAGGCAAATTTCCGTCACGCCCTGCTGCGCCTCCATCCGAAGAAGGGCCAGCGCCTCTTCCAAATTGACCGCTCCATCGTCCACATAGGGTAAAATATGGCAGTGTATATCAATTATTCTCATTTCATCTCTCTGCTTCCCTCAGATACCGCCCCGGAGAAAGTCCGGGGCGGCATCCTTTTGGGAGCAAATTACTCCTTGCGGTTAATGGAAGCATTAGTCGACAAGCACAGCAATTGCATAGGTACCGGCGGCCTCAAATTCGACTTCCCACTCGCCAGCCAGGCCGTTGTAGAGGAGCTTCCAGCTGTCTTCGCCTTCGTACTTGACGAACTGATAGACAACCACATCCTCAGTGCCCTCGCCGTAGAACGTCACGGCAACAGGGAACTCCTTGGCAGTGTAATCACGCTGGGTCACAACGACCAGCTTTTCAGCGTCAGCCTCGACCTCGGCCTCAGCCAGAGCAGCAGCCATTTCCTCGGTGGTAATAGCGTCCAGCTCGGACTCCTTGGTGTTGATGGTAAGAGAGCTGAGCAGGTCCATCTTGCTGGGGTTGAAAATGTCGGTCTTGCTGCCAGCGCCGATGGGGCTAAACACATCGGTCTTGCTGCCAGAACCAACGGGGTTGAACACATCGGTCTTGCTGCCCTCAGCAAAAGCCACAGTGCACAGCATGGACACGGCCAGAGCCAGAACCAGAATCAGAGAAAGTGCCTTTTTCATATTGATTTCCTCCTTTCTCAAAGATTTATTTAGACAGGAGGAACTCCTGCTAAATACAAAACATAAGAAATGCAGCTATTGCTCCGGGATGTAGAACACATCCAGGATCATCTGCTTACAGGCCTCTTCATCGACGTAATACTCGTCGTGGGCCTTGCCCCGGATGGTTTCGCCGGGGACTTTCAAAATCTCATCCGAGAGGTGGTAGCTTGTAAGCTGCTTGATGGTGTCGGCATCCAGATCCGTCTCCAGATAGGGATCCAGCTTGCTTAGCAGCATGTCCACTCCAGTACTGCCCACGGTGCCCATCTGCCGGAACAGCTGCCGGATGAACCAGCCGTGGCGGGACATGCGGACATCGTTGCTGCCAGAGACCTGAATGTCCCGGTAGCGGAGGAACCGCTCCAGCTGCTCCCCCTTCAGGGTGATGGTGGAGCCGGCGGTGTAGGTAGGATCAATATCCGTCCAATCATCCTCCAATGTCAGCTTGATACCGCCAAGCAAGTCCGAAGCGGCCAGGATGCCGTCCAGGGTCAGGGAGCAATGGTAATTGATAGGCAGGTCATAGAGCAGGTTGGAAATCTTTTTCTTCACCAGCTGGCAACTTCTGGCGGCGCTATCGCCAAAGGAATACTGCATGGTGACCTGCATTTTGCCGGAGAACAGGTAATTCCGGTCCCGGTCGTATACGTCAACCTTGGTCATAGTGTCCCGGGAGATGGTAATCAGCTGAACGCTTTCGTGATCCGGGTCGATGACAAACAGGAGCAGGGTATCGGAACGGCCGTTGTTGCCAATGCCGATTTTATTCTCTGCTCCGGCCCGGGTGTCTACGCCCATAAAGAGCACGGTCCGCAACCGGGTATTGTAACGCCAGGTAACACCGTCCTGCTCTATGGTGCGCCCCATGCTCTCCGGCTGCTGGGCCTGGGGCGGGACGGTTTCTTCAATGGCCAGCTCCTGCTGAATTTGTTCCAGACTCAAAGGCTGGGTCGTGGGCTGGAGCCCTTCCACCTGCTTAATGCCGGAGGAATTGGTTCCACAGCCGGTGAGCAGCTGGGCCGCCAGCAGGGCTGCCAGCGCAGCCGCAATCTTGTTTTTTTTCATAAGGATTAACCTGCCTGTTTGTTCTTCTGGGTTCGCTCTGCCACAATTTCCGCCAAAACGTTCACGCCCAGATACTTCTTCACGTCCTCTTCACTCTTGACAGTATCGTCCATCAGGAAAGCGACGGTAAAGACAGCCGCCAGCAGGAACATCAGTCCCAAGCCGCCCAGCGCCACATTCTTTGCCAGGGAGGGGCTGATAGGATGCTCCGGCACGTAGGCACGGCTCAGGGTGGAGGGTTCATCGGTATTCATAACGGAAGCGATCCGGGCACGGAGTTCGTCGGCAATGGTATTGCAGATATTTGCAGCCAACTGGGGGTCGGGATTGGTCACATTAATTTTCAGAATATGGGAGCCGGAGGGGTTGGTAATCTGCACGGTTTCCAGCAGTTCCTTATAATCCGTGTCCAGCCCCAGCTTGGCGATAACACTGTCCATAACCTCCCGGGAGGTACCCACCAGCTGGAAGTCCACCGCCAGCTGACTTCCGATCTGCAGATCGGCCAGGGAGGTGATGCTGGTGGATTTGCTGGAAATATAGATCATGGAGGAGGCCTCATACTGAGGTGTGATAAAAAGCTTGGTAAAAATTCCCGCTACCACGGCGCCAATCACCAAGGCAAGAGCCAGGGCCCAGGCCTTCCGCAGCAGTACCTGGGCAAGTTCCAGCAGGTCAATGGACTCTTCCTCGTCTGCGGACACGGTGGTAATGGGCTGAATATTTCCGACGTTCATATGAGAAACAACTCCTTTGTATGAACCCGCAGAAGGATTTGGGATGGCCAATACCGGCAGGATATTCAGGCCTTAGAATGCGGGCTGTCACTTTTATCGCTCGTACTTCACGGTAATAATAGCAGACAATGTGCTAAAATGCAAGCAGTTTTCCAGCAGAAAAGCGTGGGAAATTATGTATCCTTTTTGGGCTATATTCATAAAACCATTTTATCGATTGTTTTCATCCTTCAAACATCGCCTGGATTTTCTTTTTTTGTAAATAGGCATTTTCAGTAGACATTTCCAGGCACATATGGTATAATTTTTTGTATACAAATCAATCCAAGCGAAAGCACGCAGGAGGCTACTGGTCATGGAAACCACACTATTGATTATGGCTGCCGGAATCGGCTCCCGGTTTGGCGGAGGGATCAAGCAGCTAGAACCCGTAGGGCTGAATGATGAAATCATTATGGATTATTCCATTCACGATGCTATTGCGGCAGGGTTTAATAAGATTATTTTTGTCATCCGGAAAGACATTGAGACAGACTTCCGCCAGCGCATCGGGGGTCGCATTCAGGCGGTCTGTAACCGGCTGGGGGTGGAGGTGGCCTATGCCTTCCAGGATTTGCAAGCCATCCCCAAAGGCTGTCATCTTCCCGAGGGGCGCTCCAAGCCCTGGGGCACCGGTCAGGCAGTTCTGGCGGCAAAGGAGCTGCTGCGGGAGCCCTTCATGGTGATCAACGCCGATGACTATTACGGAAAGAGCGCCTATCCCCTGATGCACCGTTGGCTGACCCAGGAGCACGAGGACACCGCCATTGCCATGGTGGGCTTCTCCCTGAAAAATACCCTGTCCGAAAACGGCGGCGTCACCCGGGGCCTGTGCACGATCGCCCCATCCCACAGCCATGTGGTAGATGTGGTGGAAACCCGGAACATCGTCAAGACCCCCCAGGGCGCCGAAGCCGACGGAGTCGCCATTGACCTGGATACCCTGGTGTCCATGAATATGTGGGGCTTCCCGGCCAAACCCGGCTGCACCCCCCATTTTGTGAAGCTTCTGGAGGAGAACTTTGCTTCCTTCTTCCGAGATGAGGTGAGCGTCAATCCCCTGAAGGCAGAATACCTGCTGCCTACCTTCATCGGCGGGATGCTCCGGCGCAGCGAATGCACGGTAAAAATGCTGCCCTCCACCGACAAGTGGTTCGGCGTCACCTATAAGGAGGACAAGGCTGCCGTAACGGAGAGCTTTCGCCAGCTCATCGCCGCCGGTGTCTACCAAAGGGATTTGTACTCCGATCTTTAAGGTTTTACAAAGCAAATTGTAACATGACAGTGGGTTGAATGGTGGCAGGTAACATTTTCTGAGGAAGGCCCCTCTGTGCAAGGGGGGCCTTCCTCAGAAGCCATCACACTTCACCATTCAGCGGACTGCCATATGTCATGCTTCCAACTTGCTTACTAAACCAGATAACCTAAATTTTACAAATCAAATCCCCGGGGCTTGTGCTCCGGGGAGAATTCGTGTATAATAATTTGATATGGTATTGTTTGCCCACCGGTTTCTTTGGAGCAAACGCTGGGAGGATATGTTATGTTAATTAAAGCCATCTTATTGCTCTCTGCCCTGATTGCCCTGGGGGTCTGCGGATTGACCGGGAGCTTTGCCTCTCTCGGCTGGCTGTGGGTGCTGCCGGTGAGCTTTCTGGGGGCAGTGATTGTGCTGATCTTTCTGGCCTTCCTGTTCCTGTATATCCTCTGCCGCCGGGTGGACACCTCTGTGCCCCAGGAGCATGACGACCCCTTCTACCGCAAAGTTGCCTATCTGTACTGCGAGGCCATCTGCACATTGCTTCGGATGAAGGTCCACACCGTGGGGCTGGAAAAAACGCCCCGGGAGGGCCGGTTCCTGCTGGTGTGCAACCATCTGTTCGAGCTGGATCCGGTGGTGCTCTACGCCTGTTTCCAGAAGAGCCAGCTGGCCTTCATCTCCAAGCGGGAGAACAACGCCATGTTCATGGTGGGCAACCTGATGCACCGGCTGATGGTCCAGCTCATCAACCGTGAAAATGACCGGGAGGCCCTGAAAACCATTCTCAAGTGCATCCAGCTGATTCAGGAGGACGAGGTCTCCATCGCCGTGTTCCCCGAGGGATATATCAGCAAAAACCACCACTTGCAGAAGCTTCGCTGCGGCGTTATGAAAATCGCCACCAAGGCAAAGGTTCCCATCGCCGTATGCACCATTCAAGGCACGGACAAGGTGGTGGGCAATCTAAAGCACTTGCGCTCCACCCCCATCGAGCTGCACCTGATCGACGTCATTTCCGTGGAAGACCAGCAGGGCCGCACCGCCACCGACATCGGTGAACAGATTTACCAAATGATGGCAGCGGATTTGGGCCCGGATTATGCACCTTTGGATGCAGAAAATCCTTGATTTGAGGAAAAAACTTTCGTATAATGGGTATAATCATCAATTCTGGAGGATTGACAATGAACAACAGCGAAAAAACACTGGACATGATCGTAAATCTCTGCAAAAACCGGGGCTATGTGTACGCTGGTTCCGAGATCTACGGCGGCCTGGCCAATGCCTGGGACTACGGCCCCCTGGGTGTGGAATTTAAGAACAATGTGAAAAAGGCCTGGCTGAAGAAATTCGTCCAGGAGTCCGAGTATAACGTGGGCCTGGACGCTGCCATTTTGATGAACCCCACCACCTGGGTCACCACCGGCCATGTGGGCAATTTCTCCGACCCGTTGGTTGACTGCAAGGGCTGCGGCGCCCGTCAGCGGGCGGACAAGCTGATCGAGGCCAGCGAATCCGGCAAGGGCGTAAACGTGGATGCCATGAGCTTTGAGGAGATGGACACCTTTGTCGCCGGGCATGAGGATGTGGTCTGCCCCAACTGCGGCAAGCATCATTTCACCCCCATCCGCAAATTCAACCTGATGTTCAAGACCCAGATCGGCGTCACGGAGGACTCCTCCTCCACCGTCTATCTGCGGCCGGAGACCGCCCAGGGTATTTTCGTGAACTTTGCCAACATCCAGCGCACCACCCGGCGCAAGCTGCCCTTCGGCGTCTGCCAGGTGGGCAAGGCTTTCCGCAACGAGATCACTCCAGGCAACTTTACCTTCCGCACCCGGGAATTTGAGCAGATGGAGTGCGAGTTCTTCTGCCAGCCCGGCACCGATCTGGAATGGTTCGCCTACTGGAAGGACTTCTGCAAAAACTGGCTGACTTCTCTGGGCATCAAGGAGGATTCCCTGCGGCTGCGGGATCATGAGCCCGCCGAGCTGGCCTTCTACTCCCGGGCCACCACCGACATCGAGTATCAGTTCCCCTTCGGCTCCGGCTGGGGCGAGCTGTGGGGCATTGCCGACCGGACAAACTACGACCTGGGCCGCCATCAGGAGGCCAGCGGCAAGAGCCTGGAATACTACGACCAGGAGAAGAACGAGCACTATATCCCCTATGTCATCGAGCCCAGCCTGGGCTGCGACCGGGTGGCTCTGGCCTTCCTGTGCGAGGCCTACGACGAGGAAGTGGTTGGCCAGGACAAGAAGGGCAACCCCGACGTCCGCACCGTGCTGCACCTGCATCCAGCCCTGGCTCCCTTCAAGGCTGCAGTGCTGCCCCTGTCCAAGAAGCTGAGCCCCAAGGCAGAGGAAATCTACAAAATGCTCCGCCACGACTTCATGGTGGACTTCGACGACGCCGGTTCCATCGGCAAGCGCTACCGCCGGGAGGACGAGATCGGCACGCCCCTGTGCGTCACCGTAGACTTCCAGACCGTAGGCGATGAAAATACCCCCGCCGACAACTGCGTCACCGTCCGCGACCGGGACACCATGGAGCAGGTTCGCATCCCCATCGCCGAACTGAAGGATTACATCGCCAGGAAGTGCGATTTCTAAAGCAATAAAAATGATTCGAGGCCTTCCGATTTTGGAAGGCCCCGGTTTTTTACAAGGCTGCAGCCCTGCTAAAACGTCCTATTGGCAAAATATGTTTATATATACTATAAATGCGAATCAAGGGTTAAAAAGGGTATAGAAAAACAGCGCAACATAGCAGAGAATGTAAGTATGTGGCAAACAAAACTCATATCGCTATATTGCGCTGTCTGCGACAATAGTAGC
>JAETOP010000051.1 GCA_021771675.1 Oscillospiraceae bacterium
ATTGAACTCAATGTTATGACCCGCCAGTGCTTATCCCGTCGGATTGGTTCCTTGGAGCATCTGACTGCTGAACTCGCCGCATGGGAACAAAAACGCAATAACCAGACATCTAAAGTGAATTGGCATTTTCGGACCGAAGATGCTCGCCAGAAGCTTATTTCCCTATATCCTGAGCTCTGACGTTTATTAACTTAGTTTGCTTATCAACATGTCAATACACTAGTATTTCGTCCAGATCGCAGTCCAGGGCTTCACAAATCAGGTCGAGGTGTTCCAAGTTGATACGTTCACACAGCTCATGGTACATTTCGTTGATGGTAGAGGCTCTGATGCCTGTAGCCCTTGCTAGGTCAGCCTGCGTCATTCTAAGCTCGCAAAGCTTTCGTGACAGTAAAATTTTTATCATACCAGCCGCTCCTTTCGTAATAATCTACCAGATTTTGACGATTTTGTCTGGATTTTGTTAGATTATCACGAAATGGGTTATAAGAAATAACCGCCACAAAGTAACACCTGAAACTCTGCGGCGCTCATTTTTGCAATTTATGAATAGTTCAGCGGACAAACCAAAACGAACCCGGTTGCAGTGATATAAATCACAGCATCTGGGTTCGTTTGGCTCTCTTTTGGCAGAGGATGAGGGATTCGAACCCCCGCAAACGGAGTCAGAGTCCGGTGTGCTACCGTTACACAAATCCTCTGTGTTCAACCTTAGATATTATAGCGTATTTTTTCGGAATGTCAAGTGGAAGATATGCCATTTCCTGCAATATCTTTTTGGAAAATACAATTCACCATTCCTATTGACAGATGGGTAACTTGTTGCTATAATTAAGTAGGTAACAAGTTACCAAAAGGGAGGACGGTATGAATTTAGATGATTTAATTGCAAGATTTTCAAATTCCACCGAGAACCAGAGAAAGGCTATTTTTAGCACCTTGTTTATTGCCGGGAACAGGTTGCAGACTCTTTTTGATGCCCGTATTCCGGAGGTGTCCTTAAAGCAATTCATGCTGCTATCAATTGTCAGGCAGTCGAAGGAAGAGCTGACTTTTACTCAATTGGGGGATTTGCTGGGGTGTTCACGGCAAAATATCAAAAAAATTGCGGATGTTTTGATGAAAAAAGGATTTATCACCATTGAGCAAAGTCCAAACGATACAAGGGCAATGTGCATCTGCCCGACAGAAAAAGCAAATGACTATTTTACAAAGGATTTTTCAAAATACCAGGAAGAGCTGAAATATCTTTTTGAAGTTTACACGGATAAAGAGATTGAGACGCTTTTCATTCTTTTATCAAAGCTCTATGGGGGAATCGAGAATCTGGAAAAGAGAGTTACGGATGAAAAGCAAAAATAAGGAGGAGAATGTGCATATGAAAACAGTTGTCATTTATAATTCACAGACAGGTTTCACAAGGCGCTATGCTGAGTGGATAGCGGAAGCGGCGGGGGCTGACTGCCTTGAACTATCAGATGCCAAAAAGAAGGATTTTAGCGCATATGAGGCAATCATTTTCGGGAGCTGGGCCTGTGCTGGCGGTATCAGCAAAATTCGCTGGTTTAAGGAGAGGATTGATGGATGGGAAGGTAAGAAGCTGATTGCCTTTTGCGTTGGAGGAAGCCCAATGGAAAACCCGGATGTTGAGGCCGCTCTGAACCGGAATTTCAGTGAGCCGGAGCGGAAAAAGGTGAAGGTATTTTACTGCCCCGGAGGGTTTTGCTATGAAAAAATGTCCACAATTTCCAAACTGATGATGAAAATGTTCCTGAAAACCCTGAAGGCAAAAAAGGAGAAAACCCAGGACGAAGAGGCAATGATAAAAATGATTTCCTCGTCCTACGATATTTCGGACAAAAAGTATATTGAGCCTATTTTGAATTTTTTAAGGAACTGCTGAGAAAGTCAGCTAAAACAGGCTGCCCCCATGCCGCAAAAATTTTTGAGGCATGGGGGTTGATTCCATTTTACTGTGAATCGGATGCTTCCGTCGTGGATGCGGTAAGGTGCCGGTGGATTTCTGCAGCAATCACCCTGTTCCCAAAGCTGTTGGGATGGACGCCATCCGTAAAGTAATCTCCGTGCCCTTCGGTGAGGGAATAGAGGTCGATGCACTCTACCTCGTTTTCCGCAGCGCATTTCTTCACAGCGGGGACGATTTTGTCCCGGATGATTTCATTCTGGATGTCAAAGGCCACCACGTCGCTGCCGTTGGCGGGACAGGCGAAGGGCGGGCATATGAGAATCAGGCGCTTTACGGCCTGCTTGAGCTCTTTCACCCGCTGATCCAGCTGGGCATCGAACCGCTCCTGGTTCCAGTTGTAGGGCTTGGAATCGTTGGTTCCCAGCATCAAAATGACAATTTCCGGATTCAGGGCCAGAGCAGCTTCAGGATACCCACGCAGCGCTTTTTCCGCCATGCTCCAATAGGGACGGTCCCCCTCATTTTGCAGCGTGGCGCCGGAAACGCCATAGTTCAGCACCTGGTAGCTCCCACCCAGAAGCTTTTCCAGCTTGGATTCCCAGCTGTCGATGGCTCTGGTTTTCACCACACCGGAGCCGAAGGTAATGCTGTCACCCAGCGCCACGATAATGGGGGCATCGCCGTGGGGTTTTTCCTTGGACGGAAGGGCAAGTTCCCGCATCCTTACCACGGCGTAAGCAGCCGCCGTCAGGGCAACGGGCACGCCCACTTTTAGAATTGCTTTGATTAGGCTCATCAGTTGGCCTCCTTTTTCTGTTTGGAACAAGTATACCCGAATTTTCCTCCAAATGCAAGGGAAAGAATTCCTCCGGGTTGCAAACTGAACCGTAAGATGATATACTCAAAAAAAGGAGGTTGGAGAGATGAACCGCTGTCCCTGGTGCCTGGGCACCGAGAAGATGATCCGCTATCATGATGAGGAGTGGGGGGCGCCTGTGCACGATGACCGAAAACAATTTGAATTTCTCATGTTGGAGGCCATGCAGTGCGGCCTAAGCTGGAATCTGATGATTGAAAAACGGGAAATTTTTCGGGCATGCTTTTCGGATTTTGATTATGATGATATTGCCGCATTCAACGAGGAGGATGTGCAGAGAATCCTGGAGTATCCCGGCATGATCCGCTCTCCACGGAAAATCCGGGCCATTATCAACAATGCCCGCTGCTTCCAGCAGGTTCGGCGGGAATTCGGTTCCTTCGACGGATGGCTCTGGGGGTTTGCCCAGGGGAAAACAATCCTCTACGACGGACACGAAAACGGAAATCTCCCTGCCGCCAACGGCCTGTCCGACAAAGTCGCCAGGGAACTGAAACGCCGGGGGTTCAAATATCTGGGCAGCGTCACCGTCTACGCCCATTTGCAGGCCTGCGGTATCATCAACGACCATTTGAAAAGCTGCTTCCGATATAACGAAATCATCAAAAACCATCCGATCATCCGGCTCTTGCCGGAGAATGAGCGGTAAAGGATGGGAAACTGACCCTTTCCATAGGAAAGAGAATGTGGATTTTTCGTGACTTCTGCGTTTATTTGTGATATACTGCAAACTGCCGCAGGACGCCCTTTTTGACAGGGAGGGCGGCGGCGCCATCGCTGATTTTGGAGGAAAACAATATGTCCGATTACCAATTTGACACCAAGTGCATCCAGTCCGGCTACAAGCCTGGCAATTCCCAGCCCCGGACGCTGCCTATTTACCAGAGCACCACCTATAAATACGATGATGCCGATGCTCTGGGAAAGCTTTTTGACCTGAAGGCCGAGGGGCATATGTACTCCCGGATTTCCAATCCAACCTTGGCGGCGGTGGAAGAGAAGCTTTCAGATTTGGAGGGCGGCGTGGGTGCAATGCTGGTTTCCTCCGGACAGTCGGCAAATCTGCTGGCGGTATTCAACATCTGCTCCGCTGGCCAAAATCTGATTGCGATGAACAATATCTATGGCGGCACCATCAATCTGCTGTCCGTGACCATGGCGAGAATGGGGATTGAGGTGCGCTATGCCAACGACAAGATGACCGATGAAGAGGTGGAGGCGCTTTTTGACGAAAACACCCGCTTGGTCTTCGGCGAGACCATTGCGAATCCGGCCCTGACGGTGTTTGATATTTCCAGGTTCGCCGCCATTGCTCACCGGCATCAGGTTCCTCTGATTGTGGACAACACCTTTGCCACGCCCTGCCTCTGCCGTCCCTTTGAGCACGGGGCGGACATTGTGACCCACTCCACCAGCAAATACATGGACGGCCACGCCAACGTACTGGGCGGTGTGGTGATTGACGGCGGCAGTTTTGACTGGGAGGCCTCCGGCAAATTCCCGGAACTCACCACCCCCGACGAGAGCTACCACGGCGTGGTATATACCAAGCAGTTCGGCCCGGCGGCCTATGTCACCAAGGCGAGGGTGCAGCTGCTGCGGGACTTCGGCTGCACCATGGCCCCCATTTCCGCCTACCTTTTGAATCTGGGCCTGGAATCCATGGCCCTGCGGGTTCGCAAGCACAGCGAAAACGCTTTGGAGGTGGCCAAATTCCTGGAAACCCAGCCCCAGGTGCTCTGGGTCAACTATCCGGCGCTTCCCTCCAGCCCCTACCATGCCCTGGCCGAAAAATATCTGCCCCTGGGAGCCTCCGGCGTTGTCTCCTTCGGCGTGAAGGGGGGCAGGGAGGCGGCCATGAAGCTGATGAACAGTCTGCGCCTGGCCCAGATTGTGGTGCATGTGGCGGATGCCAGAACCTGTGTGCTCCATCCTGCCAGCACCACCCACCGGCAGCTCACCGATCAGCAGCTGGCGGACTCCGGCATTGGGCCCGAGTTCATCCGCTTCTCCGTGGGCATCGAGGATGTCCAGGACATCATCCAGGATTTGAAGCAGGCCCTAGGGAACCTCTGAATAATTCGCCTGCGGCTGAACAGCGGGTCTTTTGCCCCACCCGTGCAGTATCAAAATTGGGAAATACACAAAGTATTCCCACAATTTTGATACTTTCGGTTGAGCCAAAATCCCTCGCTGTCAGCTCTTGCCGAATTAATCAGAGGTTCCCCTGGGGCAGCTGAACTGATCTGATACAAAGGAGAGCCCCCAATGCCAATTCGTATTCCCAACAATCTCCCGGCCAGAGGCGTTCTGGAGGGGGAGAACATCTTTGTCATGACCCAGGCCCGGGCAGAGTCCCAGCAGATTCGCCCCCTTCGCATTGGTCTGCTGAATTTGATGCCCACCAAAATCACCACGGAAACCCAGCTGTCCCGGCTCTTGGGAAATACCCCGCTGCAAGTGGAGCTGTTTTTGATCCAGGTTTCTTCCCACCAGCCCAAGAATACTCCCCAGGAGCACATGATTGCCTTTTACCGGACTTTTGAAGAGATCAAAGAAGAATACTTTGACGGCTTCATCATCACAGGAGCGCCGGTGGAGCAGCTGCCCTTTGAGCAGGTGGAATACTGGCAGGAGCTGTGCGGCATCATGGAGTGGACCAAGACCCATGTCCACAGTACCCTGCACATCTGCTGGGGGGCCCAGGCGGCGCTGTACTACCATTTCGGGGTGGAGAAGATTCCCTTGGAGGAGAAGCTCTTCGGTGTGTTTCCTCACCGAGTGCTCTATAAGAATCCGATTTTACTGCGAGGCTTTGATGATGAATTCTGGGCGCCCCACTCCCGGCACACCACCGTCCGGTGGGAGGATGTGGCGGCCATCCCGGAAATCAAAATCCTGGCAGGCTCGGAGCAGGCGGGGCTCTATGCCATGTCCACCCAGTATGGCCATCAGCTGTTCATCACCGGGCATTCCGAATATGACGCCGATACGCTGAAGCTGGAATACCTCCGGGACAAAAACGCCGGAAAGCCCATCCGTGTGCCGGAGAATTACTTTCCCAACGACGATGAAACCCAGCCCCCCAGAGTTACCTGGCGGGGACACGCCAACCTGCTGTTTTCCAATTGGCTGAACTACATCGTCTATCAGACGGTGCCCTATGATGTGATGGCCGTGGGCAGGGGAGAGCGAACCGATGAAAAATAAGGCAACGCCGCATAATGGGGCAAAAGATCCGGCGAAAGCCGAAGCTCCCGTTGTGCGGCGTGGCCATAATAAAAGACCTGAGAAGCATTATCCTTGCTTCCCAGGCCTTTTCTTTTGGAGATTATTCCTCTTCTTCGTCCTCGGCGTCTTCGGAAGTTTCCCCTTCCAACTTCACGGAAGGGGAACCGGCGTTGTTGTTGCCGTTGTGGCTGCCGATGGTGACGGACTTCTTCGGAGCGAGGATGATGCCCACCAGGATTCCCACGGCGGTGCAGGCCACGGCACCGAAGACCAGCTCCCGGTTGGTGCGAATACAGGTCTTGTCCAGATCGGACAGGCTGGCCTGAACATTTTTCTTGATGGTTCTCCAAATTTCTCTCATGATAAAACCTCCTGAATGATTTATCGAACGGATTTTGCGTACTCGGTTGGTGTGATCCCGAACTTTTCCTTGAACTGCCTGGAAAAATGATGGACGGTGGAGTATTGCAGGGCGGAAGCAATTTGGGTAAAATTCAGGTTGTTTTCCCGAATCATCTGCTTGCTCTCCTGGAGCTTGATCCTGCGGATGTACTCCCCGGGGGAGATTTGCAGATTTTTGTGGAAGAGGACTGTCAGATAGCTGGGGCTCACTCCAACCTGACCGGCTACCATGGGGACGGACAGCTTTTCCCGGATGTGGGTGGCCACATACTGCTGGGCCTGGCGGATGATCTCATTCTCATTCTGCACCACATTAGCGTTTTTAATCCGGCTTCCGGTGGGCTGAACGGATTCCCGCAGCAGATACAGAAGCAGCAGGGTCAGCTGGGATACGATGATGTCAGAAGAAAAGCCGTCCATCTTCTCCTGCTCCCGGAGCATGTTTTGCAGAAGATTTGCTGTCTGCTGGGGAGCGGTAAATTTTCGGTTCAGCAGGGGCGTGAGCTTTACCCCGTCCACATCGAAGGAGATGGTCACAAAACGGGGAGCAATGCCGATGTCAGCGTATTGCATGTGCCATTGATTGGGGCCGTAAATTACCAGGTCTCCCTGCTTCAGCAGCAGATCCTGCCCGTCTACCACGGAGTGCAGCTCTCCCTGATCCACATAGGTCAGCTCCGGCATGGGATGGGACTCCCCGGGGAAGAGAAAGCCCTGCTCCTTTTCCTGGTAAAAGAAAGTGAAAATTCGGTTTATCCGCACCTGCGAGGTCAGCTGGGTGTCCCGATCCGGCCCGGGCCCTATGGGCACGGGGGCAGTGGGGCTGTATAGCTGCACACTGACTTCCCCTTGGAAAGTGCTCAGTCCGAAGAGTACATCTCCATTCAGCTGAACGGTCTTGTCCAGATAATAGTGGAGATAGTGATCCTCATGGTCGCAGACCGACAGAACGGCCATGCCGCCGACACAGGAAATCCAGGTACTTTCCACTGTTCGGAAGAGCATCAGTTCAGAACTGGCAGGATGAATTACCAGGGCGGAATCCTTGGGATAGGGGTCGGCGCTCTGTGCCCGCTCGGAGTGGACAACGCCGAAATTCTTCAGCGCAATTTGATTCAGATTTTGGATCATAGCATCAAACCTCCCATGCCCGAAAAGTAACCCTCACACCAATCTCATTATAAGGTGAAACCGAAAAAAAGGCAATGGTTTTTTAGGCCGTAAGTGAAAACCGTCAACACGCCCAAACAGCGGCAGCCTTTCTCTACCCCGGCGCCGCTTTTTTAAGAATTTTCCGAGAAAAAGATGGCAATTTCTCCGGAAAATGACTCAATTCCGGAGAAACCCCGGGGCTTAAAGGGAACTTTGACTTGTAGACATAACATCCAACCCGGGGGTGACAAAAATGGAAGCGCTTTCTTGTGTAATATGACCAGGAAGCAGCTCCAAAAGAGAAATCGGAAAAGACCGGACACCCCTTTCGACGGAGGAAAGAAATGAAAATGGTACATTTAGGCAAGATTATGAGAAATTGACGGCTGGAAAAGGGACCTGCCGGAGAAAAATCCCGCCGGAAAAAGCAGCCGGATCAAAGGAAGAAGGGGGAGACATGAAAATAATTGACAAAAAAGGAGGATAATCAAAAAAATTTTTGTTGACAACGACGGCTTGTGATGTATAATGGAGTTATGCAGAGGAAAAACCTGACATTCAAGAAATTGATAAATTTTCCGCTGCACAGTATTTAACAGGAGGAGAACAAAGAATGATGAAAATGAAGAGGTTCCTTGCAATGCTGCTGGTTCTGGTTATGATGCTGGCAGTTTGCGGCGTGTCTGCCTATGCTGAGGGCGAGAAGGTCACGGTCACCATGATCGCTGCACAGTACGGCCCCAAGACTGGTGATTGGTGGGCTGACTTTGAAGCCAAGTTTGAGGAAAGCCACTCCGACATCGATCTGGTTGTTGATGTTGTTTCCTGGAACGACATCTACACCGTCGTGAACACCCGCCTGTCCAATGGCAACGCTCCCGACCTGCTGAACATTGACACCTTCGCTGATTACCAGGCTGATGACCTGCTGCTCCCGGCTCAGGATTTTGTCTCCCCTGAGACCTACGCCAAGATGTACCCCGCTTTCCTGGAGCAGTCCATTGTTGATGGTGTTGTTTGGGCTGTCCCCGATCTGGCATCCGCCCGGGCCATGTACTACAACAAGGACATCCTGGAAGCCGCCGGTGTGGAAGTTCCCACCACCTGGGAAGAGCTGACCGCCGCCTGCGAAGCCATCAAGGCCTACAACCCCGATATTTATCCCTGGGGCATTGACATGACCACCGACGAAGGTCAGGCTGCGTTTGCCTACTATACCTGGGGCAACGGCGGCGGCTTTGTGGATGAAGAGGGCAACTGGGCTCTGAATTCCGAGGAAAATATCGCTGCTATTGAGTATGAGATCGGCCTGGTAAAGGCTGGCCTGACCAACTCCGACCCCGCTACCAACACCCGTTATGATCTTCAGGATCTGTTCTGCGCTGGCAAGCTGGCAATGATGATCGCTCCCAATGCGCTGTCCAGCCAGGCTGGTGAAGCCGGTATCAACTATGGCTTTGCCGCCATCCCCAACAATACTGGTGTTTCTGTTTCTGCCGGCGTTATGGATCGCATTATGTGCTTCGACAATGGCCAGTCCGAAGAGCAGATGGCTGCCATCACCGCTGTGGTGGATGCCTTCTATGACGATGTTCCCTATTCCGAGTGGGTCCTGATGGAGGGCTTCCTGCCCGCCACCTCCGCCGGTGGTGAGGCCTGTGCCGCCGCCGATCCCGCCATGGGCGCTTGGATTGACATCGTTGGTTCTGCCAAGTTCTATCCCACTGCCAAGGCTGAGTGGGCAGACGTCAAGCAGGGCGTTATCAATGTTGAGCAGCGTGCCCTCCTGGGTGAGAATGTTGCAGACCTGCTCAACGAGCTTCAGGAAGAGATCGCTGGCTAATTCCATAGGGTTGTTTCCCAACCGTTTTCCATAGTTTACTTCACAACGGCGGGCCGGACCCATGTGGCCCGGCCCGCTGTCTGTATAATATAATGAGAAATCAGGCACCAGACATCAGACTCTTTTTGCAGTTGGGTGCTGATGCCTGGTTCCTGGTTTCTGATTTCATTTAAGGGGGTATTTGCGTGCGTTCCAAGAAACATTCCTCTTTGCAAAACCGAGCGGAGCCCTATCTGTGGATTCTTCCCAGTGTTCTGCTGATGTCAATTTTTATTATTGTTCCCATCGGCTGCGTTTTTTACATGGCTTTCAGTAAAATTACCAAGGCCGGTATGGTAAAGGGCTTCAATGGAATTGAAAATTTTGCCAAAGTTTTGAAAAGCAGAGCCTTTGGTGTGGCGCTGTCCAATACGCTGATTTGGACAGTTGTGGTTGTGGTTTTGTCCACAGTGCTGGGCTTTATCCTGGCGCTGCTGCTCAACAACAAGTTTAAGGGCAGGAAGATTGCCAGAGCCATTATCGTTTTCCCCTGGGCGACAACTCTGGTCATCCAGGCCAGCGCTTGGAAATTCATCATCGATACGGATTACGGAGCTCTGAATACGCTTCTGAAATCTCTGGGCATCATCTCCAGTAACGTCAACTGGACGCCGACTCCCGGTGCTTTCTTTGCCTGGGAAATTGCCTGCGGCATTTTTGTTACCATTCCCTTCGTCTGCTTCACAGCGCTGTCTGGATTGCAGAGTATCGATCAATCCTACTATGAGGCGGCGACGGTGGACGGCGGAAGCTACTGGCAGCAGATGTTCCACATCACGCTGCCGCTGGTCAAGCCCAGCCTGACGGTGGCCACGGTACTGAACATCATCTATGTGTTCAATTCCTTCCCCATTGTCTGGACGATTACCAAGGGCGATCCGGCAAACCGCACCGACACCCTGGTCACATATCTGTATAAGCTGGCCTTCTATAACGGCAAGCAGGGGGAAGCGGCTGCCGTATCTGTCATTGGCTTTCTGATCCTGCTGGTCTGCGCCAGCCTATACATGATTTCCACTTTGAGGAAAGGGGATGAATGATTATGGAATCTCGCCAAATCAATCGAAAAAAGGCCCTGCTGCGGGTGCTATTGTACTTTGTGGTCTTCGACATCTGCCTGGCCACCCTGTATCCCTATTTCGTCATGCTGACCACCGCGTTGAAGAGCCGCCCCGAAATCTTCGCCATGGATGGCAAGGTCTTCCCTGTCAAGGCGGTGTGGAGCAACTTCGTTGACATCTGGCAGAAGGCCCCCATGGCCAAGTATATGTTCAACTCCATCATCATCGCCACCGGCTCCACCATCATTGCCATGGTCTGCGGCATCCCCGCGGCCTATGCCCTGGCCCGGATGAAGTTCAAGGGGCAGACGGCCTTCCTGGGCTTTATCATCGTATCCCAGATGTTCGCCCCTGTGGTTCTGCTCATCGGTATTTATAAGGTGATGCAGTTCCTGAAGCTGACCAACAGCCTTCTGGGCCTGATTTTCATCAATGCGGCCTTCAACCAGGCCTTCACCATCTGGCTCCTGCGGGGCACCTTCCTGAGCATTTCCCCCGAGATGGAGCAGGCTGCCACCATCGACGGCTGCAACCGGGTTCAGGCCCTGCTGCGGGTGCTGCTGCCTGTGGCCGCTCCCGGCATCGTCACCACCCTGATTTTCATTTTCATCAATGCCTGGAATGAATACACCGTGGCCCTGTGCCTGATTTCCTCCGATACCCTGAAACCCTTGACCGTGGGCATCAACATCTTCAATGGCTACAACATGATCGAGTGGCAGTATCTGTTTGCTGCGTCGCTGTTTGCCATTATGCCCGTTGTCATCCTGTTTATGTCCATCGAGAAGAATTTGACCAGCGGCCTTACCGCCGGCGGTGTCAAGGGCTAGGGGGTACAAATGGAAGCACTGCACAAGTTCGTTTTGGAGCAGTTCCGCCTGGATGCACCCGCAGTCAGCTGTGAGCGCTACGGCTTCGGACATATCAACGAGACCTACCTGGTGGTTACGGAATCCGGGCGGCGGTACATCCTCCAGAAGATCAGCAACCGGGCTTTCCCGGATGTGGCGGGCCTGCAGGAAAACATTGCGGCGGTTACCGCCCATCTGCGCAGACAGAACGATGAACCCAACAGCGCATTGAACCTGATTTTTACCGGGGCAGGGGAGAGCTGGTATCACCACGGGGAAAACAGCGACTGGCGAGTCTACGATTTTATCGAAAACAGCATCTGCCTTCAAGCGCCCGAGGGGCCGGAGGATTTCTACCAGAGCGCCATTGCCTTTGGAAGCTTTCAGCAGCAGCTGAGCACCTTCCCGGCGGAGACCCTCCACGAGACCATCCGGAATTTCCACAACACGCCGGATCGCTATCGTCTGTTCCGTCAGACCTTGGAGGCGGATTCCGAGGGCAGGGCGGCGGAGGTGCAGCCGGAAATTGAATTTGCCCTCTCCCATGAGGCGGTGGGCGGTCAGCTGACCCGGATGCTCCGGGACGGAGAGCTTCCCCTGCGTGTCACCCATAACGATACCAAGCTGAACAACGTGATGCTCAGCAGCGAAACCCGCATGCCCCTCTGCGTCATCGATTTGGACACCACCATGCCCGGCCTCAGCGCCTATGACTTTGGCGATTCCATCCGGTTCGGCGCTGCAACGGCGGCGGAGGATGAGAAGAATTTGGAGAAAGTCACCATGTCCCTGGAGCTGTTCCGGATTTTCACCCGGGGATTCCTGAAAGCCTGCCCGGGGCTGACGGAGAAGGAGCGTCAGGCTCTCCCCCTGGGAGCGCTGACCATGACGCTGGAATGCGGCCTCCGATTCCTGACGGATTACCTGGCGGGGGATCACTATTTCGGCATCCACTACCCGGAGCATAATCTGGATCGCTGCCGTACTCAGTTTAAGCTGGTTGCGGATATGGAAGCGAAGATGACGCAAATGCAGCAGATTGTGAAAGAAGAGTACGAGAAAAAAACATAAAAAACCCGGCTGCCTCTTTTTTGGAGGCAGCCGGGACATTTGTGCGTTGCATCAGCGCTGGTAGTCAAATTGCAGATCGTAGATGTCTACGGTATCGCCGTCTTGAATGCCCATCTCTTCCAGACGAGTGAAGAGGCCGCATTTGCGCAGCTGATGGTCAAAGTAGTTCCGGGATTCGTAGTCGTCGAAGTTGATGTTCATGACGAGACGCTCCAACCAGTCACCGGTAATAACCCAGGTGCTGCCCAGATGTTCAATAGACAGCTCACTGGGGTCTCCTGCCTCCGCTGCCTGGTCCACGTATTCCGGTTCGTAGATGGTAACCGGTGGAAGGGTGCGGAGCTTTTCAGCAATAATGCGTACCAGGTTCCGGGTGCCCTGGGTGGTTCCGGCGGAAATCTCATAGAGCTCATAGCCCGCTGCCTCTACACAGGCGCGGAGCTGGGACAGGTTGTCGCTGTCGGGAGGAAGCAGGTCAATTTTATTGGCGGCGACGATCATGGGACGATTGCTCAAATCCACGCTGTAGCTTGCCAGCTCATCGCAGATGGCATTAAAATCCTCCACAGGATCCCGGCCTTCGCTGCCAGAAACGTCCACCACATGGACCAGCAGACGGCAGCGGTCGATATGACGCAGAAAGTCGTGACCCAGTCCCGCCCCTTCTGCGGCGCCTTCAATGATACCGGGAATGTCAGCCATGATGAAGGAAACACCCTCGTCCACATAGATCACACCCAGATTTGGAAATAGGGTGGTGAAATGGTAGTTTGCAATCTTCGGTCGGGCGTTGGAGGTGACGGAGAGCAGGGTTGATTTTCCCACGTTTGGGAAGCCCACCAGGCCAACATCTGCTAGGAGCTTCAGTTCCAAAACGATCTCCCGCTCCTGGCCCTTCAGGCCCGCTTTGGCGAACCGTGGAACCTGGCGGGTGGCGGTGGCGTAATGAGCGTTGCCCCAGCCTCCCCGGCCCCCCTTGGCGATAATAAAATCCTCTCCGGTGGACATGTCCACAATGATCTGATTGGATGCGGCATCCCGGACAACGGTGCCCCTGGGCACGTCGATGACCAGGGGTTCCCCTCGCTTGCCGCTCATTTTCCGGCCCAAGCCGTTTGCCCCCCCTTGGGCAGCATATTTGCGCTTGTAGCGGAAGTCCAGCAGGGTGGACATATTGTCGTTGACGTGAAGAATGACGCTTCCCCCGTGGCCGCCGTCGCCGCCGTCAGGGCCGCCGGAGGCCACATACTTCTCCCGGTGAAAGGCTACGGCACCATCGCCGCCCCGGCCACCTAGCACGGTGATTCGGACTTTATCTACAAACATAACATTTCTCCTTTTGATACCCGCCTGCCGGGAGAAAGGCTGCTGTCAGTTCTCCCGATACCGGTTCATCATGATTTTGAACATTTCCTGGGTAGAAGGCGGCGTATAGGTAATGGCATTGGCACCGGCATCAATGGTAGCGAGAATGGTATCCGGTTTGTTCCCGCCGGTGGCAATGATGGGAATGTCCGGGAACTGACGTCGAATCTGGCGAACCAGGTCCGGAGTTTTCTCTGCTGCGGCCACGTTCAGAATGGAAGCGCCGCACTCAATTCTGGATGCCACATTGGTTTTTTCGTCGGTAATGGTGATGACTGTGGGGATGTCTACCGACCGGGAAACTGCCAGCAGGTTCACATCGGAGATGGGGGCGTTCAGAACCACACCCATGGCCCCCTGACTCTCCACATCCTTGGCCAGGGAAATGGTACGTACCCCTTTGGTGGTGCCGCCGCCCACCCCGCAGAAAACAGGGATGTAGGAAGCTTTGATGATGGCATCGCTGATGGACTGCTGGGGTGTAAAGGGGTAGACCGCAAACACGGCATCAGCGTCACAATTCTTAATGATCGCCAAATCCGTGGTGAAGACCAGACTCTTGATCCTTCTGCCAAAAATAGCAATTCCGCTGGCCTTCAGAATTTCCTTTGGCATTTCCAGGATATTGTGCCGCAGACGGCTCTCCACGGCGGGAATCTGCTTCTTACCTTGTTCCATGGGGTTCATCCTTTCATAATCAAATAAGCACCATTATATGGAAAAAGAATGAACCGGATTGAAAGAAAGGATAAACAAAACGTTACAATTCCGGGGATGGGGCTAAAAAAGGACTGCCGCATTGGTTGCAGCAGTCCTTCTGAGGGCTATACGGAATTACTGCTCAGCGTAAACGGAGCACTTCCGGCGATCCTTACCCATGCGCTCGAACTTGACGGTACCGTCAATCAGGGCAAACAGGGTGTCGTCCTTGCCGATACCAACATTGGTGCCGGGATGGATGTGGGTGCCTCTCTGGCGAACCAAGATGTTGCCAGCCAGAACAAACTGACCGTCAGCACGCTTGCAGCCCAGTCTCTTGGACTCGGAATCACGGCCGTTCTTGGTGGAACCGCCGCCCTTGTGGTGAGCGAAGAACTGAATACCAATCTTCAGCATTTTGTTACACCTCCAAAACTTCGATATAATCAGGATAATCATCCCGCAGACTGCAAAGTGTCAGCATCATTCCGGCGAGAACCGCCTGGACGCTTTCCTCTTCATCGCAGGAAGCGGGGAGGGTCAGGGTAATGCGGGCATCCGCATCCTTGACACGCACCTTAGCCTTGGCGCCGCACACGTCATTGATGGTGGCTTCGGCCATGGTGACAACAGCGGAGATGGCTGCGCAGACGATGTCACTGCCTGCCTCGGCGTAGCCGCTGTGACCCGAAATGGAGAATCCGGTGATTCTGTCATTTTCGGAGAAAAACTCGCATTTTGTCATAAATTACAGAGCGATCTTGGTGATCTCAACCTTGGTGTAGGGCTGACGGTGACCGATCTTCTTCTTCTCGTTCTTCTTTGCCTTGTACTTCAGAACGTGAATCTTCTTGCCTCTGCCGTTCTTCACGACCTTGGCCTCGACCACGGCACCCTCCACAGTGGGAGCGCCGATCTTGGAGTTCTCACCGTCCAGAACGGCCAGAACCTGATCGAACTTCACGGCCTGGTCGGCCTCGACGCCCAGCTTCTCGACGAAGAGGACATCTCCCTCAGACACGGTGTACTGCTTGCCTCCGGTAACGATAACTGCCTTCATGTTTGTTTCACCTACTTTATAATGTGTAGTCTCGCTCTTGAGGCGGGGACGCCGGGGCGCACCAACTTAAGCCTCTTCAATGCGGCCTGTCCATTTTAGCATGGGAAGGTTAGAAAGTCAAGGATTTTTTGAAGCTTTTCTTTGATTTTTCCATGAGAGAGCATAGGAATCGAAAGCAATCCGGTAGGGAGCTCCTTTGATACAGAATAGGCTGCCTTTTTGCGAATATTTCCCTATCTGCTTTCGGATCGGGAAGAATTGCCATGTTCAGACAGACGGTATTTTATGTTCCTTTTCGACAACCACTTATTCTTTTTCGTTGCTATATGCCGAATAATCCATTATGATATATCTGCAGTGATTTGCGCAGAGGAGGATTGTTGAGTATGTTTGACTATTTTCTGGAGTACTATCTGGGTATGGCGCAGGGTATCAGCTATGTTCCGGCTCAGATCACTACGATTTTTGCGGTAATATTTCTCCTGAATGATACGCAGTGGACGGCTCGGGGGATTTTGCGTAAGCTGGGGGAGTGCACTGCTTGGTTTGCGGCGGTTTTGGCGGTGACCAGTGTCGTATATTGGAGATTCGGAGACTATCAGCTGGATAAGATCATGCTTGTGCTTTTTACCGTAGTGTATGCCTGTTTTTTTCAAAGTACCCGCCGAGGATCCGATTGGTTCGCAGTGTGGTGTACTTGGCGGGATATATGGTTGCGTTTTCCATCTCAGAGCCTCTTGGCGTGATCCTTCAAATGGTGGACGAGCGTTACTGGGTATGGGCACAGCATTTGACCTGGATTTGTGTGATCCTGCTGATTTGTGGAATTGTCTGGTTTCTGCGCCACTTTTCCAGTCCCCGGGGAAGTGTGGTGCATCCTCAGTTTGTCACACTGCTGTGTGTGGTTTCCGGAATGATTATTGCCTCTCAGGTTTTTACCTGAAGCTGTCCGGGGTGGAGAAGCTCAGTGATATTCCCACCAACTATAAGCTGTATAATCAGGTGGTCAGTCTGTTCCTGCTGATCATCGAAATGCTGACCTACTACCTGTATTACTCCGTGGCGACTGTCACACGGCAAAATGAACAGCTTCTGATGCTCCGGCACAAAAGTGAAATGGAAGAAGAGAAATATGAAGCGAACCGTGTCAACTATGAGGATTTGCGGATGCTTCGGCATGAATTGAAAAATCACAGCTTTTATATGCGATCCCTTCTGGAGGCGGGAAAATATGAGCAGCTGCGGGAGTACCTGAGCCATACGGCGGATGCGGAGGTAGACAAATTGCAGAGCTTTGACTGCGGAAATTATATGGTGGATGTTGTCATCAATCATGCGGTCAATGCGGCACGCCAGCAGGGTGTTTATGTGCAGACACAGATCGTTGTGCCCAGTCGGCTGCCCTAGCGGTGCGGTGGTCAGTGCCTTCCATACCTATGACATTGATGGATGTGGTCAGCGAGGATGTGGATTTGATGGAGCAGGTGGCGGGGCAGGAGTCCATCGAGCAGCTTCGCTGGGTGGTGGATACCTGCCTGACCGACCAGGAGAGGCTGGTGATCCGCCTGCGGTACGGGCTGGACACGGAAACAGCCCTCCGCCAAAGAGAGGTGGCCGACCGCACCGGCATCAGCTATGTATCCCGGATTGAAAAGCGGGTGCTGAAAAAGCTCCGGACGGCTCTGGAGGAATAGGGGCCAACTGTCGGCGTCCCCCCATGTACGCTGGATGAAAAAACATCTTTCCTACGTAAATGATGCCCGAACGCCCTTGGAAAGCAGGGCCGTTCGGGCATTTGTTCAGCTTGCCGCCGGGCAGACAGGGAATCGCCCGAGCTCAGCCCTTTTTGAGGGGGAAAAGCATGTTGACGGCAAAGGTGCCGGCGTTGGGCCGGAAGGAGATGGTCCCGCCGTATTTGGAGGTGATGGCGGCAATGCTCTTAGTGCCGAAGCCGTGGTACCGGGGGTCCCCGGGAGAGACGGGACGCCCGTTTTCCATGGTGATAGTGCCCTCATAGCAGTTGTGAATGTTGATGGAGAGCAGCTCGTCATGTCGGCGGATGGAAAGATCGATGGTGCGCAGGTCTTCCTCCAGCCCCTTCACAGCGTTGAAGGCGTTTTCCAGCAGATTGCCGAAGAGGGAATAGATGTCCGAGTCCTCCATGAAATCCAGGCTGCTGCCGTCGGCAATGCAGTTGATGGTGACGCCGCTTTCCTGGTAGGATAGATTTTTCTCGGTGAGGATCACGTCCAGTGCCCGGGAGCCGGTTTGGAACATGGAGTCATAGATGCGGATAGCCTGCTCCATTTCTTTCAGGGCCCCGGCATCCACCTTGGCGCTGCTGCCGATGGTGCGGATCTGGTGGCGCATGTCGTGGCATTTCCGGTTGATCTGGTCGATGGTCTCGCTGGAGATCCGGTACTGCTCCTGATCCTTTATCCACATCTGGGAGAGGATTGCCATTTCGTTTTCCAGATTGTGCTTGAGCATCAGGTTGAACTGCACCGCCAGGATGCACATTGTGGAGACGATCAGCAGAATGCTGTCGCAGAGCATATACAGCCAATCGCCGCTGGCCCGCCACTGAATCCGCATCCAGTAGCAGATCACGATCTCCACAATGACCACCACGAAGATCAGCGCCAGAAGGCTGCTGTGATTCAGGTCGAAGTTCTGGCCCCGCTGCAGGTGGCGGCCATATATCCAGTAGTAGGCGGCATAGATCCCGGCTGTGATGAGAAACAGCAAAGCCTCCGTGAACACAGAAGAGGGAAGGAGGGTATGCACGCATTCCCGAACCATGGAGCCCAAAAACTGGACGCAGTAGCCTGCCAGGGAGCAGAACAGGGCCTCGCTGATGCTTACCTGGAAGCAGCTGCGGGCCAGCACCCACATGAGCCCCAGAGCGGCGGTGTAAATAATTATGTTTCGAATGTGGGACGGGTAGACATCGGAAACCATCATCAGCATAAACGCAACACCTGACAAGGTAATGGCAGCAAAGCGAAGGGGCATCAGCCGCTTCCGCTTTTGCTGGATCAGAAACATCAGTGTCCCCGTAATCAGGTAAAAATAGAATTCGCCGACAAAAAGGAGAGCGGATTTGGCGCTCATATAGGTAAATTTGAAGGTCATACGCTGCCTCCCAAGTAGTCATTCAGGGTCTCCAGAACAGCATTCCGCTTGGGACGGCTGATTTGAAGCTCCTCTCCATCCACCACCAGGGTATAGCCCCGAACGGCCCGGACAAAGGCAAGATTCACCAGATAGCACCGATTGCAGCGGACGAACTGGGTCTTGTCCAGCTTCTCCTCCACATCCTTCAGCTTGCCGTAGGTATTCAGGTTCCCTTCGGTGGTGTGGTAGACCAGGCAGTGGTCCGCCACCTCCACATATTTGATGCGGGAGGAGGCAATGCGGTAGACCCCGTCGGAAACATTGATGAGGATGGTCTGGGCCTGTTCCTGGCGGCATTTGCTCAGGGCCTGCTGAATCCGGGAGGAGAACCTGGGGTAAGAGACGGGCTTGAGCAGATAATCCATGGCATCTACTTCATAACCCCGGATGGCGTAGCGGGCCAGGCTGGTAATGAAAATCAGGGTCACCAGCTTGTCCAGCCGCCGCAGCCGGGTGGCGGTGTCCATGCCGTTCATGGCGGGCAGATTGATGTCCATCAGCACCAGATCATATACCGGCTGGTATTCCAGCAGGAACTTTTCCCCCTCCGAAAACCACCTTACCTCAATATCGACGGAATTTTCCTGGCAGTAACGCCGAAAAAACTTCTGGATCAGCTCCGCTTCCGCGGGACTGTCTTCCACCAGAGCAACCAAATATGTCATATGTCAATCCTCCCATATTTCACATATCATTCCAAAATATAGTATAGCACATTCGTCAATGCTGTGGGCACAATTCACGAAAGAAAGCGACAATTGGCGAAAAAAAGCTGACAGACTGACAAAGCTGGGTTATGATGAATTTGCAAAAGCGGGGAGCCCCGCAAAAGCGAAATATGAAAGGAGCGCACACTATGAAAAAGATGAACAAAGCTCTTGCCCTTCTGCTGGCTGCGTCCATGGTCCTCTCTGTCGGCGTACAGGGTGTCCATGCCGACGGCGCCAAGTGGTCCGAGCAGGAAACCGCCGATGGCTGGGTACTGGTCACCAACGAAGGCGGCAAGAACCTGGGCTACTCCAAGGATTCCGGAGTCACCCTAATTGAGGATGACGGCTTTGCCTTCAAGGATCTGAACCGAAACGGCGAGCTGGACGTTTACGAAGACTGGCGTCTGGACTACGAGACCCGTGCCCGGGATCTGGCCAATCAGATGTCCGGCGAAGAGATTGCTCCCTACCTGACCCACGGCGGTCTGGGCACCTTTACCACCAACCGCAATTCCTTCCGCAGTGATTCCAACTCCGGCTATGCCTACATCCTGGGCGGCGGCCGTGGCGGCGTTACCCGGAATACCGGCACCACCACCCAGGAAGCCGTTGACCACGCCAAGTGGGTCAATCTGGTCCAGGAGCTCTGCGAGGAGCTGGACTACGGCATCCCCGCCATTGTCTCAATTGACCCCAACAACCAGGCCGGTCTGGTTCAGGGCCTGTCCCTGTCCTCCACTATGGATCCGGAGATGGCAGTCAATGTGGGCAAGGCTTATTCAGAGCAGTACCGTGCAATGGGTGTCAACGCTCTGCTGGGGCCCCAGATCGACCTGATGGGTTCCCCCACCATGGAGCGTGGCTTTGAAACCTACGGCGAAGACCCGGCCCTTAGCCGTGACATTACTGAGGCCTTTGTATCCGGTATGCAGTCCACCTGGGACGGCAATACCGACCTGGGCTGGGGCAGTGACTCCGTGATGACCATTATGAAGCACTACTCCGGCGCTGGTGCTTCCGAGGGCGGCCGTGATGACCACACCGCATCCGGCAAGTACTCCATCTTCCCCAACAACAACTACGAGGCCCATTTGATTGCCTTCCATGACGGCGCTTTCAATCTGACCCACAGCTCCACCAAATCCGCTGGCGGTGTCATGATGAACTATTCCGCCAACTACTCCGAGGACGGCTCCCTGGGCGATATGGTCGGCGGCGCCTTCTGCCAGTGGAAGTATGACACCCTGTTCGGCTCCGGCTGGACCGGATTCATCATCTCCGACTGGGGTCCCCTGTCCGGCGGCGGCGGTTCCTGGGGTATGCAGGACTACACCGATGCCGAGCGGATCATGATCGCCATCCAGCTGGGCATGACCCAGATGGGCGGCTATTCCAACCTGGAAAACATGCAGGAGGCCTATGAGCTGCTGGTAGACGAGCTGGACGAGGATGAAGCTCTGAGCATCATGCGTGACCGTGCCTACGAGAACATTCTTGTCTCCATGCGGCTTGGTCAGTTCGAGAACCCCTACTGCTCCACCGAGCATACCCGTGAGGTCTGCGGCACCGAGGCGGCCTATGCCTACGGCCTGGAGACCGAGGTGAACTCCATTGTCATGCTGAAAAACAGCGGTGTCATTGGTGCTGCCAGCGAAAAGAAGACTGTGTACATCCCCTATACCTATACCCCTGCCTATAGCATGAGAGTTGGCCCCGCCATGCAGAATTTTGAAGCATCCTGTGTGCCCTGCGTGGATGTGGACCTGGCTTCCAAGTACTTCAATGTGGTCACCGACTCCCTGGGCGAGCCCACCGGTGAGGACGGCGGCTATGTCGAGAACGACATCATCCGGGCCTCTTCTGAGGAAATTGCCGCTTGCGACATGATCCTGCTCTACATGATCGCTCCCCAGGTTGACTCCGTGGCTGTCTATGCGGACGATGCTAATACCGAGCTGCTGTACTACTCCGCTCCCTCCATCCAGTATGAGCCTTACACGGCGACTACCGCAAGAGAGGTTTCCATCTCCGGCGACATCACTGTGGAGACCTTCAGCGACGGTTATACCATGCAGACCAAGGAAACCAAGGAAAATCGCTCCTATCGCAACCAGGCTGCCGGTGCGCTCCTTCCCAGTGTGCAGGCTACCTACGAAACCTTCAAGTACGTCACCGGCCTTAGCACCGAAACTCCCCTGGTGGTTCTGATGCAGCAGGGCATTGAGCGGCAGTGCGGCGGCAGCGGCTCCATGGTTTGGAGCGAGGTTGAGCCCTATGCCGATGCGATCCTGAACGGTTTCGTCTATGTGACTGATGAAGCATTCCTGAAAATCGCCGCCGGTGAAGCGGAGCCCAGAGGCCTGCTTCCTGTTCAGCAGCCCGCATCCATGGAGGCTGTCGAGGCCCAGTTCGAGGATCTTCCCCGTGACTGCGAGGTCTATGTGGATGCCAACGGCAATGCCTATGACTTTGCTTTCGGCATGAACTGGTCCGGCGTGATTGACGATGAGCGTGTTGCCACCTATTCCGCAGAACCTCTGACCAAGTGCTCCTCCTTCGAGTTCCACTACGCTGACTAAAAATTCCTCCACACCATTGCGGAGAGCGGAGCGCAGCTCTGCTCTCCGCCTTTTCATGAAATCATTTTGTACCATAAAGGAGGAAAACAATGATTCAATTCCTGTTACGGCTGATTACACCCATCGCAGAGTCTATGGGTGCGGAGGCCAGTATGGTGGAAAGCGTGCTCAAGCAGTGCGCCACCCAGGTCAATGTGATCTGTTGGGGCCTGGTGGCTCTGGTGGTATTCCTGGTTGCCTGCCACTGGCTGATGAAAAAAGGAAACCGTGCCCCCGTCCGGTGGACGGCGGTGATTGCCTGGGTTCTGGTGGTCTTAATGATGGGAAACCAGATCGTCTACGGCCCTATGTACACCCTGCTGGATACCTTCATGAGCTCTTCCAAGGCGGATATTGCCGAGGAGACTGTGGAAGGCAGCTACAATGTGATCGAGGAAGTGGGCAAGGAGGGCCTGGTCCTTCTGAAAAATGACGGCCTGCTTCCCCTGGATACGTCCGTCTCCAAGCTGAATGTGTTCGGCTGGACCTCCACCAATACGGTGTTCTCCGGCACCGGCTCCTCTGCGGCGGGAGAGCTGAACGCCAACCCGGTCTCCATTCTGGACAGCCTCCATGCTGCAGGCTTTGAAACCAATACCGAGCTGAGCGACATGTATGCGGCTTACCGGGAGGACCGTCCTGCCATCACCATGAACAATCAGGACTGGACCCTGCCCGAGCCCACCATGGATCACTACACCGATGCCATCATGGGCAATGCCAAGGCCTTCTCCGATACGGCGGTAATCGTTGTGGGCCGCAGCGGCGGTGAAAATGCCGACCTGCCTGCCGATATGAATGCTGTGATCCACGGAACCTATGACATTTCCACCAACGATGCCTATGTCATGTCCGACGCCGTGAACCAGTACGGTTACTTCAAGGGGCACTACACCAATAACGGCGACTACGACGATTTTGAGCCCGGTGAACACTACCTGGAGCTCTCCGTTACCGAGGAAAAGCTGGTTGACCTGGTTGCCTCCAATTTTGAAAATGTCATCCTGGTCGTCAACACCAACAACACCATGGAGCTGGGCTGGATCAATGATTATCCCCAGATCAGGGGCGTGATTCTGGCCCCCGGCACCGGCGCCTCCGGCATGACCGCCCTGGGCCAGATCCTCAACGGCTCCGTGAATCCCTCCGGCAAGACCGTTGACACGTATCTCTATGACCTGAAAGCGGCTCCCACCTGGAACAATGCCGGTAATGCTGTGCCGGAAATTTACTCCAACTACACGGACCTTTCCAAGAAAACCCGCCGGGAGGATGTCTCCTACCTGGGCACCGCCTCCTATGTGTTCTATAACGAGGGAATTTACCAGGGCTATAAGTTCTACGAAACCGCTGCCGCCGAGAAACTGATCGATTATGACCAGGTTGTTCAGTTCCCCTTCGGCTACGGCCTGTCCTACACCACCTTTGAGCAGACCATGTCTGAGGCCGAGCGAACGGACACCGCAGTCACCGTCAGCGTCACCGTGAAGAATACCGGGAGCGTGCCTGGTAAGGATGTGGTGGAGCTGTATGTCACCGCTCCTTACACCAACGGCGGCATTGAAAAATCCGCCGTGAATCTGGTTGATTTTGGAAAGACCAGGATGCTGGCCCCTGGGGAAGAGGAAACTCTGAGCTTTACCCTTCCCCTGGAGGATATGGCTTCCTTCGATTCTTCCGAGGTGAAGGTGGCAGGGGGCGGATACATCCTGGAAGCCGGGGAATATACCCTCAGCGCCCGCTCTAGCTCCCACACTGTTTTGGACGAAAAGTCCTTCACCCTGGATTCTGACATCGTCTACAGCGAGGGCCGTCCCTCCGACCACACTGTCGCTACAAATCAGTTTGACTATGCCGCTCCCAAGCAGGAGGTCCTGTCCCGCAAGGATGGCTTCGCCAACTACGAAGCTGCCATTGCAGCCCCCTCCGCCGAGACCCTGACCTTGTCCAAGGATGAGACAAAGGCCATCCAGGCCATCTCCATTTCCCGGTACAAGCCCGAGGATCACGACGATCCCGATGCCGTCATGCCCACCACCGGCGCTTCCAATGGACTGAAGCTGGCGGATCTCACCGGCAAGTCCTACAACGATCCCATGTGGGATCAGCTGCTGGACCAGATGACTGTGGAGGATATGGTCACCCTGGTGAGCAACGGCGGCTGGGCCACTGCCCAGATTGATTCCGTGGGCAAGGTCCGCACCTCCGAATGCGACGGCCCTGCGGGCCTGTCCAACTACCTGACTGGCTCTATGGGCACCCAGTTCCCCACGGAAGTGCTGATGGCCCAGACCTGGAGTCCTAGGATCGCCGAGCTGGTGGGCGAGGCCATGGGTGCCGAGTTTGCCGCCGCCGAAAACTTCGGCTGGTACGGCCCCGCTGTGAATATCCATCGCTTTGCCTTTGGCGGACGGAACTATGAGTACTATTCCGAGGATCCCGTGCTCTCTGGTAAGTTCGCCTCCGCCCAGGTCAATGCCGCTTCCAGACAGGGCGTGTATGCCTATCTGAAGCACTTTGCCGTAAACGATCAGGAGACCAACCGCTGTGCCTTTCTGACCAGCTACCTGACAGAGCAGACTCTGCGGGAATCTGTTTTGAAGCCCTTCGAGATCGTGGTCAAGAACTTTGACTTTGATAACTGCGTCATGGGCATGATGAGCTCCTACACCTGGTTGGGCACCGTCCCCTGCGTCTCCAATCCCCAGCTGCTGACCACGGTGCTGCGGGACGAGTGGGGCTTCACCGGCGCGGTGATCTCCGACTTTGACGGCGGCTATGGCTACATGCTCACCGACGCTGCCGTTCGGGCCGGAAACGATCTGATGCTGGCAACCATCACTCCCGCCACCGGCACTGTGGATACCGGCTCTGCAACCATGGTGAATTCCCTGCGGCGGGCCTGCAAGAACATTCTGTACGTTGTGGGCAACTCCGGATACTACAAGGACTTCTCCAATTTGGAGGAAGCCGAAACCCCCGAGACCGCCCTGGTGGAGGCAGGAACCTCTGTCAGGAAGGTGGATCAGATCATGAGATCCGTAAACGTCGCTGTCGTTGTGGCCTGCGTTGTCCTTCTGGTGCTGGCCTGGGGCCTGTGGTTCCTCCGCAAAAAGAAAAGGACAGCCAAGGCATAATTTCTTCCGCTTCACTTCCCTCTCCTTACCATACTTCTGCCCCCGCCTTCGGGCGGGGGAGAAGATGGATTGTATTTCCTTGTGCAAATGGGAAGGCCGGGGTCCGACCCTGCCATTTGTACAATGAACGTGTGAGGTGCATGATATGAATGGCAAACAGCATATTGACCTTCTGACCCTGGAGGAGAAAGCTGCCCTGCTGCAAGGGTGGGGGGAGTGGAACACGCTTGCGTTGCAGGAGGCGGGCATCCCGTCCATCTTCCTGTCCGACGGGCCTCACGGCCTGCGCAAGCAGGCGGGGGCGGGGGATCACCTGGGCCTGAACGCCTCCATACCTGCCACCTGCTTCCCCAGTGCCGCCACCATGGCCAACTCCTGGGATGAGGCCCTGGGAGAGGAGCTGGGAAAGGCGCTGGGCCAGGAAGCGGCGGCGGAGAATGTCAACATCCTTCTGGGCCCGGGCCTGAACATGAAGCGCTCCCCCCTGTGCGGGCGGAACTTCGAGTACTTCTCCGAGGATCCCTACCTGGCCGGCAAAATGGCCGCCGCCTACATCCGGGGCATCCA
>JAETOP010000187.1 GCA_021771675.1 Oscillospiraceae bacterium
GATAGAGCCGCTGTTGTCCAACTCCCCCCATAAATAACCCGGATTTCCGCACCGTTCGCTGATCTGAGCGCGCTGTTCATAGGCAAAAAGCCGCTCCGCTGGGGTCGCGGGCCGCATGGTCAGTTCCACAATGCTACACTCCTTTCATCGGGCGTCCCCATGATTCCGCTGCTTGAATTTGACGGGTTCGCCCTGCTCGTTGTAATACTTCGGGTCTGCGCCGGGTTTGTCCCAGCCGTATGTGGAGCCGAACAGCATAGCGGCCTCCTGCGCCTTTGTCACGCCCATAGCCTCGTTTGCGGCGGTGGCCCCTTCACGGGCGGTCATGCCCTCGGCACGGGCACCAGCGGGACGCCGGAACATCTCGCCCTTGGTTATAATGATGATCTCATCAGCGGCGGATGTGATGCTGAAACATTTATCCGGCAAAGAGGAACGCAGGGGAATCACCCTGCTGCCGGTGCGTTCCGCCTTTTCCGCAAAGTCGTGGAGAAGATATAGGGTGCTGTTATAGTCGGTGAACAGCTCAACATGGTACTCGTCCACAAATCGGGCAACGCGGTCGCAGATTTCGCCGTTGCCGGTGATGATGCGGATGGGGTCGCCGTCCGGGATCGTAAACAGCTCCTTAAATTTTGGGGTGATAAAGCGGATGCCCTTTTCAGTCTGTTCCATGTGGAGGTCAAACAAATCCCGGCGATAGGGGAACAACTCAAAGTCAAACTCCAAACTCCCTGGACATAACCGCAGGAAATAAGTGTACTGCTCCGTGTCCAGCCGAAAAGCGTATTCCTGGTCATATCGGCCCATATCGCTCTCCGGGTGTTCTCCGCAGTAGGCTGTCAAGGTATCACGGTCTTTGAGTACGCCGCCGTACCGCTCATCAAGGCGCAGGGCGTCCAGCACCTTTTCACGATCTGCCAAAAACCCGGTTGTCCACAAGTGACCGCAGCAGTTCTCCCAGGTGGTGTGGAACGCCTGACCATCTTCGCCCATATCGCCGCGCAGACAGCCAACAGCCCCGCAGTGCGATCCGATGTCCGCACTCTGCTTGTATGCGTAAAGCCGCTCCGCTGGGGCCACGGGCCGCAAAGTCATATCCATTACCGCTCACACTCCTTATCCGGCTCCCTGGGCTGTCTTTCAGCGGCCCTCGCTTTCCGCTCCATCTGATATTCCAATTCCTCATTGGCGCGGCCCAGCAAGTCTTTTTTCGCCTCCAGAGGGTCGGTGAAGTAGTGCCCCCAAAAGTAGTTGTTCCTGCCCTTGCAGGCCCAGGTCACATACATGGGGATTTTGCCATGTTCCAGTTCACCGAACACATACTCTGTATCCCCGATCTGGATGGAGTCGGTGATAGCGTAGCCCTCGTTGATCCTGTCAGCCATATCAGCGTCCCTCCCTGTCCCTGGCTTTCTTTTCAGCCTGTTGTTCCTGCCGGAGAATTTCCAGGTAGTGCTTCGCCCATTTGGGCAGTTTCTCCGACGCTATGGTGCCGAGAATGTCACTTCGCTGAAAATAGGAAGTCTTGCCGGAGTACAATTCCGTGCAGTGGCAGGCGGTGCCACGGCTGTTGGGAGAAGCGCCAAAGCCCCCAGTGCATAGCTGGAGCTGACTGGTGGCGCGGCGATATTCCGGGCGCAGCACTTCCTGTTTGATGACAACGATTTTGCCATGGAGGTCGTGCTGATAGCCGATGACCTCACAGCCCTCGGCGGTAATGGGGGTGTTGTGGATGCCCTGGATTTTTGGGCCGTTCAGGTCGATGCGGGTTTTCTCCGCCTGCTCCGCCACGCGCTCTCCAAACAGCTTCGCAAGTTCCGGGTAGTCATCGCTGACCATGACCTCCGTGTAGCCAGCCATCAGACCGTTGCTCTGGCAGAACGCGCACATATACTGCTCACCATCAACGCCTGACGGGTTTTCACCCAGCACGATTTCCCGGTCGCCAATGTGAAACGCATGGATGATGACATAGTCACCGGCCATGCGTTTCTCTCCGTTGCTGTCCATATTCGGTTCCTCCTTGTCCATAAATTTACGCCGCCCTGTGTTCTCAGACAAAGGGCGGCGTATGTAAGTGGTCGCCTTATCCGCAGGCCATCAGCTTTGTCAGAAGCTCATTCACCGGGGAGGCATCCCAGCCCTGGGCGGTTAGCTTGTTCCGCCAGTCCAGCAGATACTTCCGCACAAGCCGGTATTCTTCGTCAGTCAGTTGGAGATAAACTTTTTTCTCTCGGCTGAATATCCGTTTGAACATTTGAAACATCTCCTTTCACCACCATAGTACAGAAAAAAACAAGCGGTTTCAAATGTGCGAATGGGTATGTAAGTGGCCCGCTGTGCGGGCCACGGGGATGATGCTTAATAGCCTGTGGTGGGCAGGCGCTTGGGGGGAGCGTAGACCTTCGTCACCCAGCGGGTGGTCGCCATGATCCACTGTCCGTTGTAGACGCCGCCCACGTCCGCCTGGTTCA
>JAETOP010000188.1 GCA_021771675.1 Oscillospiraceae bacterium
GCTATATATCTCAACATATCAGAATGCGAAAATGGTGTATAAATGGTGTGGTAGGCATCATTCAAACGCCGGAAACCCTTGAAAAATCAGGAGGTAGAGAGAAAAATGAAATTAGGCATCGTCGGCCTGCCCAACGTGGGCAAGTCCACCCTGTTCAACGCCATCACCAACGCCGGCGCGGAGAGTGCCAACTATCCCTTCTGCACCATCGACCCCAACGTGGGCACCGTGGCGGTGCCGGACAGCAGGCTGGACTGGCTGTCCGACTTCTACAAGCCCAAAAAGACTACCCCCGCCGTAGTGGAATTCGTGGACATCGCCGGGCTGGTGAAGGGGGCCTCCCGAGGGGAAGGGCTGGGCAACAAATTCCTGGCCAACATCCGAGAGTGCGCCGCCATCGTCCATGTGGTGCGCTGCTTTGACGACGAGAACGTCATCCATGTGGAGGGCTCCACCGACCCCATCCGGGACATGGACATCATCGATCTGGAGCTTATTATGGCGGACGTGGAGATGGCCGACCGCCGCATCGACAAGGCCCGAAAGGCCGCCAAGGCGGACAAGAAGTTCAACCACGAGGCCGAGGTGTTCGAGGGCCTGCGGGACTGGCTCAACGACGGCAAGTCCGCCCGCTCCTACCTGGATCAGGTAGACGAGGAGGACGCCGCCCTCATCGCCACCAGTGAGCTGCTATCCCTGAAGCCGGTGATCTACGCCGCCAACCTGGATGAGGACGGCTTTGCCAACCCCACTGGCGTACCCTACTACAATCAGGTAGCGGAGCGGGCCGCCGGGGAGGGGGCCCAGGTGATCCCCGTGTGCGCCAAGCTGGAAGCGGAGATCGCCGAGCTGCCCGCCGATGAAAAGGCCATGTTCCTGGAGGATCTGGGCATCGGGGAGAGCGGCCTGGATCGGCTGATCAAGGCCAGCTACACCCTGCTGGGCCTCATCTCCTTCCTCACCTCCGGCGAGGACGAGTGCCGGGCCTGGACCATCACCCGGGGTACCAAGGCCCCTCAGGCCGCGGGCAAAATCCACACCGACTTTGAACGAGGCTTCATCCGAGCGGAAACGGTGAGCTTTGAGGATCTCAAGGCCTGCGGCTCCATGGCCGCCGCCCGGGAAAAGGGCCTGATCCGCTCCGAGGGCAAAGAGTACGTGGTGCAGGACGGGGATATCATCCTGTTCCGGTTTAACGTGTAAAGGCTTTTTCGTCCATCAAACCCTTGGAAATACTGGGAGCCGCCGCTTTTATGCGGTGGCTCCTTTTGGCGTTTTACCCTTACCCTACCCTTACCGGGATTTTTTCGCTCAGTAATTCACCACGTTTGCCAGCAAGTCCATTTGGCTCCGGGCAGTGTCAGCCTGAATGTGCGTGTAGGTGTTTACTGTCTCTTGGATGTTGGCGTGTCCAAGGAAACTCTGCATGACCCGGACATCTACTTTTGCGTCAACCCCCCTGGTGGCGAAAGTATGACGCAGGCAGTGAGGGGAAAAACCGCTGATACCAGCCTTATCACAGATTCGCCAGAAAGTGCGGCGCATATTGGTAGGGTCTTGCGGTCTGCCCAACTTGGTGCAAAACACAAGGTCATTATCCTCATAAGCCGCTCCAGCGGTGGCCTTGTTTATCTCCTGTTGAGCAAAAACATCTGCCAGCAGTTTCATAGCCGTCTGGTGGAGCGGGATAGTCCGCTGACTGGCTGGGGTTTTGGGAGGGCCAAAATTCAAATGCCAGCTATCCTCCGGGTTGTCCGGGTCTTTCGCTTTGAAAATGGTTCTCTTGATATGAAGCTGGTCCTTCTCAAAATCAATGTCGCTCCATTTCAATCCCAGCAGCTCTCCCAGCCGCATACCCGTACAGAGGTCAAAGATATACATATCACCCATGTAGGTTTCCTTGGCCTTTTCCTCAAACGCTCTCTGCTGGTCCACGGTAAACGCTTCGATTTTGGGCTTAGGCACCTTGGGGAGCCGTACCCGGTTCGCCACGTTCCTGACAATTAGGCCATCGTCTACCGCCGTTTCCAGCGCATTGTGCAGGAGCTTGAATATAGCTTCTACCGTAGCAGGAGCCAGCCCTTTGTCTGACAGGCTGTTGATAAACTTCTGGATGATGTCTTGCCGCAACGCTTTGAGCTTATAATGCCCAATAGCCGGTTTGATGTGGTTTTTTACCTTTATCGTGTAGTTGTTATAAGTGGCTGGCTTCACGAACTTCTTCTTGTATTCCAGCATATAGAAGTCCAACCACTCGCTGAGGGTCATTTCAGTGGGATTGGTGATAAGCCCCTTCTGGAGATTGTTCAGCTGTCAACGCCGATATGAAATTGTAAGAAAACGCCGAAGAAATTTTGTCATTTTTCGGCGGCGGGGGGTAACAAAAATCAGGTACTGCCTTGCTCAAAAAGAGTGTTCACGAT
>JAETOP010000189.1 GCA_021771675.1 Oscillospiraceae bacterium
TGACCGATGACTTAAACTGTCCTTTGGAACTATGTGAGTAAGGATAATCGCAAATTATCCTTTACTTAATCTACATTATAACACAACAAATAAAAATTACTATACCCATTTAAGAAAAATGTCATAAAATGAGCGAAACATTATCGGTGCCAAGAAGTGGCTCTTAAATGCTAATGTAAGTATCTTTTTGCCACAAGCATTAATTAATTCGGTTGAATCAAAAGAATAATTGAATGGAAGGTTCTTTTTCTGGCTGATTTGTACTTTGCAGTTTCTTCTGCTGGGCATCCCTAAATATCTCATCAGAAATAATGGCCTCATGGGAATCGGAATAAAGATACCGCTCCATAAAACCATCGTTTTTGATTTGAGAACCACCGGCGCTGATGGTTTTCTGGAGCAGCACTCTGCCTGTATACTTTTCGTTGGAAATCAGTTTGCTGATAGCCTCTCGGCTCCATTTGGGTCTGCCGGTAGGGGATGGAACGCCCTGAGTCTCCAGTCCAGCAGAGATTTTGCCCAGACTGTCACCGCTGAGGTAGCGGTCAAAGATCCAGCGGACAATGCTCGCCTCATTGGGGTTGACCACCAACGCACCATCCGCTCCAACGTCATATCCATAGCATTTGCGCTGGGCCATTTTAGAGGTGCCATCTTGAAAGCCTTTCCGCAGACCAGCACGGATGGATTCGCTTTTTTCAATGATATTCATAGAAAACAGTCCTTTCAAAAATTAAAGCCACAGTGATGGAAACCACTGTGGTTTACTGGATTTATGAACTTTATATATAAAATTGACAGGCCACCTATCTTAATGGCCTGTCAACCTATCTTGGGTCGTTCAAACACTTTAGATGCCCATTAAAAATCCCTTGCTCATCTGACTGACCTATGCAAATGATTTTCCGTTTTAAGGAATCCTGCTTTTCTACAACCAACTCATCCTGTATTCATTTGACAGAATTGAACCAACCTGTTATTTTGTATTATGTGTAGTGAATACCGCTTGTGCGGAAGGTGAGAAAAGCCATGGAAGAACTTTTAGAGCGCTTGTTGGAGGAATGCCGCCCCGCCACCAAAGAGGGACGAGTTGCGGACTATATCCCAGAGCTGGCAAAGGGAGATCCGAAAGCCCTTGGGCTCTACATCATCGGGAGCGAGGGGAAGCGGAGTTGGGCAGGGGACTGCCGGCAGACCTTTACCATCCAGAGCATTGTCAAGCCCATCCTGCTGCTTCAGGCACTGCTGGACAACGGAGCCGAGTTTGTGATGAGCCGGGTGGGGGTGGAGGCTACGGGAAAGCCGTTTGACGCCATCAATTCTGGCGACCAGTCCCTGGACAGCGGGAACATCAACCCCATGGTCAATATGGGGGCCATCGTCATGTGCAGCCTGATCCATGGCCGCAGCTATGACGAGCGGTTCCAGCGTCTGCTGGAGCTGACCCGCCGGTTGGCCGGCGATCAGGAAATTGATGTGGACGAGGCTGTCTACCGCTCGGAAAAGAGCCACGGCAGCAAAAACCGGGCCCTGGCCTATCTGCTGAAATCCCACGGCCTGCTGGACGACGATGTGGAGGAGGTGCTGGACTGCTATTTCCGGGCCTGCTCCATTCAGGTGGACTGCCGGGCCCTGGCCCATATCGGGGCAGTGCTGTCCAACCGAGGACGGCTGCCAGTATCTAACGAGCGGATCTTCCCTGGCGCCATGTCCCGGTATGTCAATGCGATCTTGATGACCTGCGGAATGTACGATGGCTCTGGGGAGTTTGCCCTGCGGGTCGGCGTTCCAGCCAAAAGCGGTGTGGGCGGCGGTATCATGGCAGTGGTTCCCACACGCATGGGGATCGGCATATTCGGCCCCGCCTTAGACCGCAAGGGCAACAGCGTGGCAGGGATCAAGCTGCTGGAGCGGTTAAGCGGAGAACTGCACCTGAGCATCTTCTGAGCGGCATATGAGTGCTGAACCACTGCTGGCTTTCTCCGTCTGCAAACATTCATAATGCACCTCAACCCATGGCTCAGCTTTCTCTGCAGGCATCCAGCAACCCATGACATCCAGCCAATACATCCCGCCAGGTGGTTTCGAAGTCATCGGTGTACCACGGATCCGCCACATCGCCGGGGTGGTCGGTATAGTCCATCAGCAGATGCAGCTTCCCGGCGAAGTCGCCGCCGCAGATGCGGTGCATATTCCGCAGATTGGCCCGATCCATCCCGATCAGCAGGTCAAACTGATCGTAATCTGCATTGGTGAGCTGCCGCGCCCTCTTGCCCTCGCAGCTGATACCATGCTCGGCCAGCTTGCGCCGGGCCGGGGGATAGACCGGGTTGCCGATCTCCTCCGTACTGGTGGCGGCGGACTCGATGTGGAATTGGGCTTCCAGTCCGGCCTGCCGCACCAAGTCCTT
>JAETOP010000052.1 GCA_021771675.1 Oscillospiraceae bacterium
CGCCCGCTGTCCGACGCTTTCTGGGCAGAACGTTGAGCGGTAATGGGTAACGGCTTTTGAGGGAGGCTCCCCTGTGTAAGGGGAGCTGGCACGGCGAAGCCGTGACTGAGGGACTGTGCAGTAAAATATTCTATATTTCAACCATGTCGGGCGAATACCGGAAGAGTTCGTCTACCGCAATTCCTTTATTTCAGTGCTCCCTGTTATTATAGAAAAGGTGGAGAATTGGATTGTACCTTTCCACATTGGATTGCGCAGTCATTTCAGTGCCTGCTGTACAGTCCCTCAGTCAGCTTCCCTTACACAGGGGAGCCGTTGCTCCGAAGATTTTACCTACCACCATTCAATGTCCTGCTGTAAAAACGTTACCGGGCTTATATTGGGGTAACGACCACAGACCATCCCCGTGCGAAATTGGCTGCGGGCCCTGCCCGCTTGGGGTGAAGCGCCCTGCGCTTCAAATTACAATTTGTCTGTTTGCCCCGCAAACTGAATCAGTAAAATAGAGGTACCTCTATTTTTTATTCCCATGTTCCATGGGAATAATGATCTTTGTTTTGTCAAAGAATAAAGGCAACACCGCACAATAGGAGCTGCGGGTTTCGGCGGATCTTTTGTACCCACTCTTCAGTATGGAAAAAGGGAAATACACAAAGTATTCCGCCTTTTGGGGGACTTTGATTGGGCACAAAATCTCTCGCCGAGAACCCTTGTCCTATTATGCGGTATTGCCTAAAAGAAAAATAGGTGAAGAACATGAAAAAGCAAAAGGTAATCTCCTGCTGTTTTGGCGTGCTGGGGGTGATTTTGGCGGTGACGGCGCTGATGATCTGCCTGACTCAGCGGGAGGCGGAGCCGAAGCTCATCGGCGGTGCTCCCGGGGCGGAGAGCTGCGCCCAGGCCATGATGGAAAAGCTGAATAGCGGCGATTTTCAGGGGGCCTCCCATTATCTGCTGGGCAGTCCCAGCCTGATTTCCGATACCCGGCAGATGGAGCGTGCGGCAAGACTCTTGTGGGATGCCTTCGCCTCCGGATTGCGGGCCACCCCCCAGGGAGCGTGCTATGCCACTGTCTCCGGGGTGGCTCAGGACTATACCCTGTCCAGCCTGGACGTGCCCCAGATGCTTGAGCAGCTGAAGCAGTATGCCCCCATGGTGCTGGAATCCAGGGTGGAGGCGGCGGAGGACATGTCCCAGGTTTACGACGAGAACCACGAGTACCGGGAGGATTTCGCCCAATCCGTGCTGGAGGAGGCCGCCCGGGAGGTCATTGCCGCCAGCAGCCCCACAGAGGCTACCGTCACGGTGCACCTGACGAATCAGGACGGCAGGTGGTGGGTGGTGCCGGACGAGGCGCTGCTGAGGGCCATCTCTGGGGGAATTATTTGATTTAGAAGAAGGAATTTCATGAGGCCAGCGTTTCTCCATCTATACAGAAGTCTTCCAGGCCTTGTCTCCGGTGTGCTGACGCTGTCGGTGCTGCTGGGGACGGTGCAGTGGGTCGGAGCCCCTTATTTTTCTCCTGTCCCCAAGTCCGGGGGGGAGGATTTTGGCGGGGAGCTGTCGGAGCATCTGTCCCAGACGGCGGCGGGGATATTCTCCGGGGAGAAGCGGTACTGGATTGCCCGCCGGGCGCTGTCCGCACCGAAACCCGATCCGGAGGGCTTCCACCGGACGGAAAATCCAGCGGAGCTGGATTTCTCCCAGGCAGAGAAGCTACTGGATGGGCAGAGCCTGTTTTTCTCTCCCCAGGTCACGTTGGCCCCGGGGACGCCGGCGCGCTGGTATCTGGACGAGACTATTCTTGCCATCACTTGGAAGCAGGTGATCGACGGCGGGGTGTACACCTTTTCCGAGGTGAAAATTGCTCACCCCTCTCAGTTCCGCCGGTTTCTGGCCGGGGGAGAATTTGGGTCGGATAAGCTCTATGTCACCACCGAGATGGCGCAGAGCGTCAATGCGGTGGTGGCTTCCAGCGGGGATTTCTACAGCTACCGGCAGGCGGGAACCCTGGTGTATGACGGGCTTGTTCGCCGGGTGGACAACGGCCTGGTGGATACCTGCTACGTGGACAAAAACGGGGACTTGATCTTCGGCTCCCGGGAGGACGATCTGACCAAGGAGCAGTCCCAGCAATTTGTGGATGAACGGGACATTTTGTTCAGCCTGGCCTTCGGGCCGGTGCTGATTACGGAGGGCCGGGTGGTGACGCCGGGCAGCTATGTGGTGGGGGAGATCAACGACCACTATCCCCGGTCGGCCCTGTGCCAGCTGGGAGAGCTCCACTACCTGCTGGCGGTAGTGAACGGGGAGGGCGACTACCCTGCAGTGCCGACCATCCACCGGTTCGCCCAGAACCTTTTGGATCGGGGAATCCAGAAGGCCTACGCCCTGGACGGGGGCCAGACCGCCGTCATCGCCATGGAGGGCCAGCTCATCAACGCAGTGCTCTTCGGGCACCAGCGAAATATCAGCGATATTATTTATTTTGCCACCGCCATCCCCGAGGGGCAAAGTCAGGAGGATCAACTATGACCCGGTACAAGCCCAAATTCTGCCGCCCCCGGCCCAGCCCTGTTTCCAGGGCCGCCGGGCCGGTTTCCACGCTGCTGACCCTGGCCCTGCTGGTGGCGCTGGTGCCCCTGCTGGGGTCGGTATCCCAGAGAGTGGTAAGGAATTCCGTTCCGGATATTTCGGAACAGTTCCAGGAGCTCCTGGGTGACCAGAGCAGCTACCTCCCACAGACCGCTGCCGCAGGAGAGGCGGTGCCGGTTTCCCTCCCGGCTACGGAAGTCAAAAAACTGAGGGACAGCGACCTGATCGCACCGGTTCCCCTGGCAGAGGGCTATGGCGAGGCCGAGAGCATCCAGGAGATGGACTGGTTTGCGGAAAAGGCCGCTCCCCTGCTCCAGGGGCAGAAGCTCTATTTTGGCCCCGGCCGGGAGCTGCTGGAGGGCGCCCCCATCAAGTACTACATAGACGATTCCATTGCCGTGGTAACCTGGAAGGAGCTGGTGGGCGCTACGGTGCTGACCTTTGCAGAGGTAAAAATCGCCGATGGCTCCCAGCTGCGCCGTTTTCTCTCCGACGGCCGCTTCGGGGCGGAGACGCAGTACAAAACCACGGAGATGGCAAAGAGTGTCAATGCGGTGCTGGCCTCCAGCGGAGACTTCTATAAGTTCCATTACAATGGTGTGGTGGTCTACGAGGGCCAGGTGCGCAAGGTCTATTCCAACCCGGCGGACACCTGCTACATCAATGACAAGGGGGACATGATTTTCACCTATCAGGACGAGAAAATGACCCAGGAGGAGGCCCAGGCCTTTGTGGATGAGAACAACATCCGCTTCAGCCTGGTATTCGGCCCCATCCTGGTGGACAATGGGCAGCGCTGCGAGCCTGCCACCTATGACCTGGGAGAGGTGAATTCCTTCAGCCCCCGGGCGGCTCTGTGCCAGATGGGGGAGCTTCACTACCTGGTGGTTACCGCCAATCCCGAGCCGGAGCACCCCGGCAAGCTGGACATTCACCAATTTGCCCAGCGGATCGTGGAGACAGGCTGCGAAAAGGCCTACACCCTGGACGGGGGCCAGACGGCGGCCATTGCCCTGGATGGGGAGCTGGTGAACCACGTACTCTACGGACAGCAGCGACCCATCAGCGACATCATTTATTTCGCCACGGCAGTGGGAGGTTAACCCATGGATCGAATTGCATTTATTGTCGGAGATACCTTCATCTATTGGAGCTCCATCATTCTGACCCTGGCGGCGGGCGTGGCGATCTGCACCTTTCTGGCGCTGCATCGGGGGCAGGGGACGACTGCTGCGGTGGTGGTTCCCGTGGCCCTGGTGCTGTCGGTGATTTTCGGCAGACTGGCCCACTGGTATTTCCGGCCGGACGGCTACGAAAGCTTTCTGGGGGCCATGACGGACTACACCTCCGGGGGCTACGCCCTGCTGGGGGTGTTCCTGGCCTGCCTGCTGGCGGCAGGGCTTGTAAAGCTTCTGAGGCTGGAGGATGACCTGCCCCGGCTGCTGGATGAAATGAGCCTGGCCGGATGCGCTGGAATTGTCGTGGGGCGGCTGGCCTGCTTTTTCAGCGCCGCCGACCGGGGCCAGATTTTGGAGGACATTCACAACTTACCGTTGGCCTATCCCGTGAACAATGTGGTCACCGGGGCGGCGGAGTACCGGCTGGCTACCTTCGTGATTCAGGCCATGGTTACGGCAGTGATTTTTGGCGGACTGCTCCTCTTTTTCCTGCTGGGGAAGAGAAGAAAATCCGGGGACGTGGCGGCGCTGTTCCTGCTGTTTTACGGCATGTCCCAGGCGGTGCTGGACAGCACTCGCTACGACTCCCTCTATATGCGCAGCAACGGCTTTATCAGCGTGGTGCAGCTGTCCGGTGCGGCGGCACTGGTGGCAGTGACCGTTCTGTTTTCCGTCCGGATGGTGAAGGCCCGGGGCTTCCGGCCCTGGTACGTTGCCCTTTGGGTTGCCATGCTGGCTCTGCTGGGGGGAGCGGGGTATATGGAGTATTTTGTCCAGCGTCACGGCGACCGGGCTCTGTTTTCTTATTCCATTATGAGCCTCTGCCTGGGAAGCCTGGCCGCTCTGGCTCTCGGCACTTATCTTCTGGCCCGGCATCGGGAATGACCCAATTGCCGCCTCAGGCGGCTGCAATGTCCTCAACCGAAAGGTTGAGGACATTGCCATAAAAAGGCAGGGTTCTTTTTTAACGGAAAAAAAGCCGAAAAAGCTGGACTCTTTGTGCATTACAGAGGAAATGAAGCCGGGGCGTTTGTTTGTGTTGACATTCGACGAAATTTGGTTTACGATTGGTTCATAACGAAGGAATTGCCGATATATTTTCGGATGAATGGCCCGAAAGTTTCTACCGTGACGCCTGCCAAAGTCACGACTATTGGTAACGACCAAGGTCTGCTGGACGAATTACGGGGAAAGTGTTTCTATGGGCACTTCACGGTGGATTCGTCTTTTTTATTTCTGAATGAGGAGGATTTCCCATGGAGCTGATGGAGCAGAAAATCCGTGAAGAGGGGAAGGTTCTGCCCGGGGGCATCCTGAAGGTGGGAAGCTTCCTGAATCAGCAGATCGATACCGGCTTCCTGGCCCAGGTGGGGGCAGAAATCGCCCGGCTCTTCCAGGGCGCCGGGGTGAGTAAGGTACTGACCATCGAGTCCTCCGGCATCGCCATCGGAGCGGCGGCGGGGATGGCCCTGGGCGTGCCCCTGGTCTTCGCCAAGAAGCACAAAACCAGCAATGTGGACGGCAATACCTATTCCACCCTGGTTCACTCCTATACCCACAACACCGACTATACCGTGGTAGTCAGCAGCGATTACCTGCTGCCCTCCGACCACGTTTTGCTGGTGGATGATTTTCTCGCCAACGGCAAGGCCCTGGTGGGCCTGATCGACCTGGTGAGCCAGGCGGGGGCGGAGCTGGTGGGAGCGGCCTGCGCCATTGAGAAGGGCTTCCAGGGGGGCGGCGACGCCCTGCGGGAAAAGGGCATCCGGGTGGAGTCCCTGGCCATTATCGATGAAATGTCCGACACAGGCATCACCTTCCGTGAGGGCAAGTGACGCTGAGAAGACACAAGATAACTTTGTCGCAAATACCATTTACATAATTTCAAAAAAGGAGAGCAAACAAACATGAAAAAGATTCTTTCCCTGGTTCTGGCCATTGTTATGGTGATGGGCCTGTTCGCCGCTTCCGCTGCGGCGGACGCTTCCAATGTGAAGATTGGCTTCATCTTCCTGCACGATGAGAACTCCACCTACGACCTGAACTTCCTGAACGCCGCCGTTGAGGCCTGCGAGAAGCTGGGCGTAGAGTACGTGATGAAGAAGAACATCCCCGAGGGCAACGAGTGCTACGAGGCCGCCGCCGACCTGGCTGACAGCGGCTGCAACATTGTCTTCGCCGACTCCTTCGGCCATGAGGACTACATGATCGAGGCTGCCCGGGAGTTCCCCGATGTTCAGTTCTGCCATGCCACCGGCACCAAGGCTCACACCGAGGGCCTGGCCAACTACCACAATGCCTTCGCTTCCATCTATGAGGGCCGTTACCTGGCTGGCGTTGCCGCCGGTATGAAGCTCAACGAGATGATCGAGGCCGGGCAGTTCACCGCTGAGGAAGCCAAGATGGGCTACGTTGGCGCTTTCACCTACGCCGAAGTGGTTTCCGGTTACACTTCCTTCTACCTGGGCGCCAAGAGCGTCTGCCCCAGCGTCACCATGGATGTGACCTTCACCGGCTCCTGGTACGATGAGACCGCCGAGAAGGAAGCTGCCAACAAGCTGATCGAGGGCGGCTGCAAGCTGATCTCCCAGCATGCTGACTCCATGGGCGCCCCCACTGCCTGCGAGAATGCCGGCGTGCCCGACGTTTCCTACAACGGCTCCACCGTGGACGCCTGCCCCAACACCTTCATCGTGTCCTCCCGCATCAACTGGGCTCCCTATTTCGAGTACATCATTGGCTGTGTTGCCAACGGCGAGGAGATTGCCGCTGACTGGACCGGCACCATCGCTACCGGCTCCGTGGAGCTCAGCGACATCAACGAGAAGGCCGCCGCTGCCGGCACCGCCGAGAAGATCGCCGAAGTGAAGGCCGCTCTGGAAGACGGCTCTCTGAAGGTCTTTGATACCGCCACCTTCACTGTGGAGGGCGCTGCTGTGGAGAGCTACATGGCCGATGTTGACACCGACGCCGCCTACCAGGGCGACACCGAGGTGGTCCTGGACGGTGCTTTCTGCGAGTCCCAGTTCCGCTCCGCTCCTTACTTCGATCTGAAGATCGACGGAATCAACCTGCTGGATACCGCTTTCTAATCCCGGGATAACCGAACCTGCCAAGGGCAGCGCAGCGAAAAACCTCTGCGCTGCCCTTGATGTCCTGAATGTGGCCGCTTGAAAGGGAAAAACGAATTTTCCCTTTCAAGTTTCCACATTAAAGAGAATCCGGCATTACAGTTTGGAAATTGTAAGTTGGCAGTGCGTTGGGTGGTGGAGGGAAAAGGTTTTTGAGGGAGGCCCCCCTGTGTAAGGGGGGCTGTCAGCGAAGCTGACTGGGGGACTGTACAGCAGGCACTAAAATGCTCTTAAAGTCCAATGTGGAAAGGTATTTCCTTTTCGCCCAAACCGATACGAATTCGTAACATTTTACTGCACAGTCCCTCAGTCACGGCTTCGCCGTGCCAGCTCCCCTTACACAGGGGAGCCTCCCTCTGAAACCGTTACACCTTACCATTCAACGCACTGCCATTGTTTGACGTTCCCGGCGGGCGGGTCAAGACCCGCCCCTACAGTCGCTGGGCAAATCATCCCGCCAAACACCAATTTGCCTTTTTGCCGCAAAAGCGTTACCGGGCGGGTTAGGGCAAAAACGATGACTGACCAGCCCCGAGCGAAATTGTCTGCGGCGACTCGCCGCCAAACACCAATCTACCGGGCTGATAAAAATTCCTAATTCCTCATTCCTAACTCCTCATTATCCCATATCTTGTATCTTTTGAATAGGAGCGTGAAGCCTTTGGATATGACGAAGCAGTGGGTTCCCCATCCCGACGAGGGAAAGGTTCCTGCGGTCAAGATGCGCAACATCACCAAGGCCTTCGGCACGGTGCTGGCCAACGACCGGGTGTGGCTGGACATCTACCGGGGGGAAATCCTGGCCCTGCTGGGGGAGAACGGCAGCGGCAAGACCACCTTGATGAATATGCTCTCCGGCATCTATTTCCCGGATGAGGGGGAAATTTCCATTGACGGCAAGAGCGTTGTCATTTCCTCCCCCAAGGATGCCTTCGCCCACGGCATCGGCATGATCCATCAGCATTTCAAGCTGGTGGATGTGCTCACCGCAGCGGAGAACATTGTGCTGGGTCTGCCCGGCCGGCTGAACCTGAACGAGGCCCGGCGGAAGATTCGGGAAATCTGCGACGTATACGGCTTCGATGTGGACCCGGATCAGAAGATTTACGACATGTCCGTGTCTCAGAAGCAGACCGTGGAGATTGTGAAGGTGCTCTACCGGGGGGCCGACATTCTGATCCTGGACGAGCCCACCGCCGTGCTGGCGCCCCAGGAGACGGAGCGGCTGTTCAAGGTGCTCCGGGCCATGCGGGACGACGGCAAGGCCATCGTCATCATCACCCACAAGATGCACGAGGTGGAGGAGCTATCCGACCGGGTGGCTATCCTGAACAAGGGCCGCTTTGTGGGAGACATGCTCACGAAAAATACCAACGCCCAGGAAATGACCAATATGATGGTGGGCCACGCCGTCTCCCTGAACATCCACCGGCCCGACCCTGTGAACCCCAAGCCCAGAGTGGTAGTGGAAGGGCTGACCGTAAAGAGCGTTGACGGCATCATCCGTCTGGACGATGTCTCCTTCACCGCCAATTCCGGAGAGATTCTGGGCATCGCCGGTATCTCCGGCTGCGGCCAGAAGGAGCTGCTGGAATCCATCGCCGGTCTGCAAAAGACGGAAAGCGGCTCTATCGGCTATATTGAAGACAACGGAGAGCGGGAGGAGCTGCTGGGCAAGGATCCCTTGGAGATTGCCTCCATGGGCGTGACTCTCTCTTTTGTCCCCGAGGATCGGCTGGGCATGGGACTGGTTGCCAACATGGACCTGACGGACAATATGATGCTCCGCTCCTTCCGTAAGGGCCACTCCCTGTTCACCGACCGGAAGAGTCCGAAAAGATTAGCCCAGCATGTGGTAGAGGAGCTGGAGGTTGTTACTCCCAGTGTCTCCACCCCGGTGCGCAAGCTCTCCGGCGGCAATGTGCAGAAGGTGCTGGTAGGCCGGGAGATTGCCTCCGCCCCTACGGTGCTGCTGACGGCTTACGCCGTCCGGGGCCTGGACATCAATTCCTCCTACGCCATCTACGACCTGGTGACCCAGCAGAAGCAGCGGGGCGTGGCTGTGGTGTTCGTGGGAGAGGATTTGGACGTGCTGCTGGAGCTGTGCGACCGGATTCTGGTGCTCTGCGGCGGCAAGGTCAGCGGCGTGGTGGAGCACCCCACCCCCCAGGATAAGAACCGCATCGGCTTGATGATGACCAAGGTAGGAGGCTAAGATGAAACAGAAACTCTTCCACCTTTCCAAGCGAAAGGAACTGCCCTGGTACGGGGCCTGGGGCATCCGGGCTGCTGCCATCCTGCTTGCCCTGGTGGTGTGCGGCTTCGTCACCACCGCCATGACCGGCGAGAATCCCCTTGCCATCTATAAAACCATGTGGGAGGGCGCCTTCGGCACCAGCCGCAGAATCTGGAACACACTGCAATATCTGGCGCTGCTGCTGTGCATTTCCCTGGCAGTGACCCCCGCCTTCCGAATGAAATTCTGGAATGTGGGCGGTGAGGGCCAGGTGCTCATGGGCGGCCTGGCTACTGCTGCCTGCATGATTCTTTTGGGAGATAAGCTGCCCAACTACATCCTGATTCCCATTATGATTGTGGCTGCTCTGCTGGCCGGTGCCATCTGGGGCGGCATTCCCGCCTTCTTCAAGGCAAAGTGGAATACCAATGAGACGCTGTTCACCCTGATGATGAATTATGTAGCCACCCAGCTGGTCGCCTACTTCGTCATTGTCTGGGAGGTGCCCAAGGGCTCCGGCAAGATCGGCATCATCAACCAGTCCACCCACGCCGGGTGGCTGCCCACCATCGGCGGCCAGAAGTATATGCTCACGGTGCTGGTGGTGGCCATCCTCACGGGGCTGCTGTACATCTATCTCAACTGGTCCAAGCAGGGCTATGAAATCTCCGTGGTGGGCGAGTCCGTCCGCACTGCCCGGTATGTGGGCATCAAGGTGGATCGGGTGATCATCCGCACCATGCTCCTCTCCGGCGCTCTGTGCGGCTTGGCGGGGCTGCTGCTGGTGGGCGGCTCCGACCACACCATCACGGTCAACACCGCCGGAGGCCGGGGCTTCACCGCCGTTATGGTCTCCTGGATGGCAAAATTCAATCCCCTGGGCATGATCTTCACCAGTTTGCTGCTGGTGTTCCTGGGCCGGGGCTCCGGGGAAATCTCCTCCAAATTCCAGCTGAACGACTCCTTCGGCGATATTCTCACCGGCATCATTCTGTTCTTCATCATCGGCTGCGAATTCTTCATCAACTACAAAATTTCCCTGCGCAGGGCTTCTGGGAAGGAGGATGACAAGCGTGCTTGATCTTTTGACCTTCATCCCCAGAGCCGTCATGCAGAGCATCCCTCTGCTCTTCGGCTCCACGGGAGAGACGCTGACGGAAAAGTCCGGCAACCTGAACCTGGGCATCCCCGGCATTATGTATGTGGGGGGCATCGGCGGCGTTATCGGAGCGTTTTTGTATGAGCAGGCGGTTCCGGTGGCGGAAATGAACGCCTTCCTCACCATCCTGTTCCCCATGCTGGGAAGCCTGATTGGCTCGGCGCTGATGGGGCTGCTGTACTGCTTCCTCACCGTCACCCTCCGGGCCAATCAGAATGTGACGGGCCTGGCCATGACCACCTTCGGCGTGGGCTTCGGTAATTTCTTTGGCGGCTCTCTGATTAAGCTCACCGGGGCGGATGTGCCCTCCATCGCCCTGTCCGCCACCAGCTCCTGTTTCCGCACCACCCTTCCCTTTGCTGGCACCACCGGGGCTGTGGGGCAGCTGCTGTTTTCCTATGGCTTCCTTGCCTATCTTGCCATTGCCCTGGCTCTGCTCTCTTCCTTTGTGCTGGGCCACACCCGGGTGGGCCTGCACCTGCGCGCCGTGGGGGAGAACCCTGCCACCGCCGACGCAGCGGGCATCAACATCGCCCGGTACAAATATGCCGCCACCATCATCGGCAGCATGATCGCAGGGCTGGGCGGATTGTACTACGTGATGGACTACGCCAACGGCGTCTGGTCCAACAATGGCTTCGGCGACCGGGGCTGGCTGGCCATTGCCCTGGTGATCTTCACCATCTGGCGGCCCAATGTGGGCATCCTCAGCTCCATTCTCTTTGGCGGACTGTATATCCTGTATCTGTTCCTGCCCAGCTCCAATCTTGCCATGAAGGAGCTGTATAAAATGCTTCCCTACCTCGTCACCATCGTGGTTCTGGTGATGACCAGCATGCGCAACAAGCGGGAGGATCAGCCCCCCGAAAGCCTGGGCCTGTCCTATTTCCGGGAAGAACGGTAGACGCTATCTTAATATTGCGAAAGGCCTCCGAATCCTTCGGGGGCCTTTTGAACGGTAACGGATTCGGAGGATCGAAAATGTTTCAACTACTGCTGCTGATTATTTACCTGGCCTTTATCAGCCTTGGGCTGCCGGACTCTCTGCTGGGATCCGCCTGGCCCACCATGTATCAGGAGTTTTCCGTGCCCATTTCCTATGCGGGAGGAATCTCCATGATCATTGCGGCGGGCACCGTGGTCTCCAGCCTGCAAAGCGACCGCTTGACCAAAAAATTCGGAACGGGGAAGGTAACGGCCGTCAGCGTCCTTATGACTGCCGTGGCTCTGCTGGGCTTCTCCCTCAGCCATAGCTATTGGACTCTGTGCCTGTGGGCCATTCCCTATGGCTTGGGGGCCGGGAGCGTGGATGCGTCCCTGAACAACTATGTAGCCCTCCACTATGCCAGCAGACATATGAGCTGGCTGCACTGCATGTGGGGCGTGGGAGCCTCCCTGGGGCCCTATATCATGGGCTACGCCCTGACCGGCGGCCAGAGCTGGAACATGGGCTACCGCTATATCGCTATCTTGCAGATCGTGCTCACCGCCATTCTGCTGTTCAGCCTGCCCCTGTGGAAGAAGCAGAAGGGGGACAGCGGGGAGGAGCCGGAAAAGGCAAAGCCTCTCTCCCTCAGGGAAATTGTGAAGATACCCGGGGCGAAGCAGATCATGGTCACATTCTTCTGCTATTGTGCCCTGGAACAGACCACCGGCCTGTGGGCCAGCAGCTACCTGGTGCTCCAGCGCGGGCTTACAGCGGAAGCTGCCGCCGGGTTTGCCAGCCTGTTCTATGTGGGCATCACAGCGGGAAGAGCCGCCAGCGGATTTTTGACCATGAAGCTGAATGACACCCAGATGATCCGTCTGGGCCAGGGACTGATCCTCCTGGGAATCGCCTGCGTGGCGCTGCCCGTTGGCAGCTTTGCTGCCCTGGCTGGCCTGATTATGATTGGTTTGGGCTGCGCCCCCATTTACCCGTCCATCATTCACTCCACCCCGGAGCATTTCGGGGCGGACAAATCCCAGGCCATGATCGGCGTGCAGATGGCCTCCGCCTATGTGGGCACCTGCTTCATGCCGCCGGTGTTCGGCTTCCTGGCAAACCACATCAGCGTCTCCCTGTTCCCGGCCTTCATCCTGGTGATTCTGGTCCTGATGGCCCTCATGCACGAACAGGTGCTGCGGAAGGTCCGATAGGGAAGTCAATATGAAATTGCAAGACTTTTTTGTTCTGCAATGGCTCATAGGAATGTAATTTGATGAAACCGACGTGACGCTTGCCACGCCGGTTCCCTTTTGTTAATGAACTATGGCATCTTACTGTTTTATACTCATAGGGAAGCAAATCGGAAAAAGTCACATGGGAAGTTTACTTTTCACTGTATTTATGGTAAGATAAATCATATGATGTAGTGTGTAGGAGTATACCAGAATGAAACTGCTGTCGTTGTTTTCAGGATGTGGTGGAATGGATATTGGCTTTGAAGGAGACTTTATCTGTCTCAAAAAGTCCATTAACTGTGTCCTTCACTCAGACTGGATAAAGGAAACTTTAGGGGACTGGGTCCATGTTCAGGCTACTGCGTTTGATACTGTTTTTGCAAATGACATTCGTCCTGATGCAAAAGCTGCATGGGTTTCTTATTTTGCTCAGCGTAAAGAGAATACCAATGAGATATACCACCTTGAAAGTATTGTGAATCTTGTCAAACAGGCCAGGGCAGGGAAGGGCATTTTCCCAAAGAGTATTGACATTGTAACAGGTGGTTTTCCTTGTCAGGATTTTTCTGTGGCCGGAAAACGACTTGGCTTCCATTCTCAAAAGAGCCATATGGGAATTGCTCTGACAGAAGATGAACCGTCTATTGAAAGCCGCGGCCAACTTTATATGTGGATGAGGGAAGTAATTTCCCTAACCAATCCCAAGCTATTTGTTGCAGAAAATGTGAAGGGATTAACCAACCTTGAGGACACAAAGAAAATCATAGAACACGATTTTTCGGAAGCTGGCAGTGGCGGGTATCTCGTTGTTCCCGCAAAGGTGATGTATGCTCCTGACTATGGTGTTCCGCAATCCCGTGAACGGGTCATTTTCTTTGGCTTCAAAAAAAGCGCTTTGACGGAGAAAGCAAGAGCAGCACTTATGCAAAACGTGATTCCTGCTCAGTATGACCCATACCCTGTAAAAACACACGGAGGAAAACGATTTCCTGTTGTTACATGTGCTGATGCCTTTGTAGGATTAGCGGAGCCTGATGAAAGCACTGATATTTCGCAAAAAAGTTATTCCAGGGCGAAATATATGGGCTCCCATTGCCAGGGCCAGGCGGAGATAAAGTTAAATTCTATCGGGCCAACAATTAGGTCTGAGCATCACGGAAATATTGAATTTAGACGGCTGACTGCTGAGCATGGGGGAAGAAATTTTGAAGAACTTGCGGCAGGCCTTCAAGAACGGAGATTGACAATCCGTGAGTGTGCCCGTTTACAAACCTTCCCTGATGATTATCAGTTTATTTTGAAGAAGACAGAATCTAACGTGAGTGTATCCGCCAGTGACGCATACAAAATAATTGGGAATGCGGTCCCCTGCGTTTTGGCCTATAATATAGCGAAAAACATTGAGGCAAAATGGCCGCTTTACTTTGGAGAGGAAAAAGTATGATTATTTCGGTAAATCCAACGCCCACAATGGCAGAATTTGCTTTGCTAATGAAGCGGACAGATCAATTGCTTACCAATGATGCAGCTAAGCGCCCAAAGTATTATGTGACAAGAAATGGAAGCCCTTTAGAAGATGATGTAAAAGCAGCCCTAGATGAATGCGCCATAGGGACGCCCTTTGAAAATACCATTGAAAAAATATCAGGGCAGAAATTTCCCGATATTGTTGCAGCAAAATTATATGGAGTAGAAGTTAAAAGTACAAAGGAAAATCATTGGACTTCTACCGGAAGCAGTATTTTAGAATCGTCAAGAGTTGCGGACGTTGAGCGTATTTTTATGACCTTCGGAAAACTGGGTGGAAATCCCATAGCGTTTCGTTCAAGGCCCTATGAGGAATGTTTGTCTGGAATTGCGGTTACGCATATGCCACGGTATTTAATCGATATGCGGCTTAACCAAGGGGAAACCATCTTTGACAAAATGGGGGTTCCCTATGACACCCTCAGAAAAATGGATAATCCCATTGCTCCTGTTTCAAGATATTATCGCAGCAAATTAAAGAATGGTGAAAAGCTATGGTGGGCTGGAGAGGCAGATGATGAAGCCGCTCCTGCTACACTCAGACTATGGGACTGCGTTCCCTGTGAGGAAAAAAGAAAATACACCGTCTATGGCCTTATAAACTTCCCCGAAATATTTGGGGGGGATTACGGCAGATATGCTTTGTGGCTTGTGACATCTCAAAGTGTTGTGGATACGCATATTCGGGATCAGTTCTCAGCGGGAGGCCGGGAACCAATGTTGCTTTCGGACGGTACTGTGGTGAAACTCCCCGGTATCTATAGGCGAATAAAAGAAAATAGCGATTTTTTTATTAAAAGAATGTTTTTGGAAGATTCCGGCGACTTTTTGGGAACGAACACCATTTCAGACAAAGATGCGTATTTCGAGAAAGTCCAGAATTGGATAGAGAAGGCTTCTCGCTATGCTAATGTGGATTATGCGCTGTCCGTGGATGCCTTAAAAACCTTGCTGTTATTATAGGTATGGGCCGCCGTAGACAATTCGCACGGGACGGGTGTATAATCGTTACCCCCGAACTCAGCTCGGTAACGTTTTTTGGACAGAACGTTGCGTGGTAATGGGTGATGGCTTCTGAGGAAGGCCCCCTGTGTAAGGGGAGCCTTGGGTGCTCCCGCACCAGCGCAACCAACAAGGAGCGGCATAAACCAGAACCTGGTCGGCGGGGTCATGACGTAAGCCCTACGCAAATTTCCTCCACAAACACCAATTTGCCGCCCAACCGATATGCCCTATATAAAAGCTGGAGAGCCTTCCAAATCCGGAAGGCTCTCCATTGTTATTCCTGGTAACCCTGGTATTCCAGCAGCTCCAGCACCTGCTGGCCCCGCTGGGTCAGAGCGATGCTACCCTGAATAGGGTAGGCGCGGTAGCGCTGGGAGGAGGGGCCGGAAAGGGGCTGGTCATAGTCCAGGGAAATCAGACCCTTTCGCTCCAAAAGCTGAAGAATCTGGGCGTTCTCCTTTTGCTTTTCCGCACCGTCTTCCAGGTAAACCGGGGTCAGCTCCCCCAGTTCCCGGGCCACAGGCAGAAAGGCCACCTGGCCCAGCAGGGTAAGAAATTCCATCTCCGGCCGGGTCAGCTCCAGGGCCTTCCCGCAGCCGGAACAGTTGTCACAGTTTCCGCAGCAGCTCATGGATCCTCCTGATGGGCGGCAATATGGCTTTTGATGGTCTGGAAGGTAACATCGCTGATGTCGTGCTCGATTTTGCAGGCGTCCTCCACCGCCACCGCCTCCGGAACCCCCAGGCTGATAAGCACCTGGGACAGTACCGTGTGCCGCTCGTAGATTTTTTCAGCAATCTCCCGCCCGGCATCGGTGAGGCACAGGCCGCCATTCGCCTCCACGGCGATAAGTCCACCCTTGCGCAGCAGACCCATGGCCCGGGAGACGCTGGGCTTGGAGTAGCCAAGATATTCGCCCACGTCAACAGAGCGGACAAAGCCATTTTCCCGGGACAGCACCAGAATGGCTTCCAGATACATTTCGCCGGATTCATGGACGTTCATTGGATTCACTCCTCGTTCTTGTTTCATTATCTTATACCATAATTCAAGAGAAAATGCAAGCTTTGCGAAATTTTATGTCAGGGTTTCCAACGCATTCAAATCCTCCCGGGTGTCCACATCCCGCAGCTCCCGGGGGTTCGCCAGGGGCAGAAGCCGGACTCGCTCCGGATGAACGGCTGCCAGGAAGCTGCCCCCCTTGCCGGTGGGAAGAGAGGCCAGCTCCGGGAAGGCCCAGCGGGGGAAGAGAATGGGAGCGCCGGGAGCGCCCTCAAAGCCAGGGCGCCAGATGGCCTGGGGCTCCTGGACACCGCACAGCAGCAGGGACATGATGGTGCCTGGCCGGAGCAGGGGCTGATCTGCTGGACAGAACAGGCACCGCTCCACACCCCCCACCGCTTCCAGGCCCAGGCGGACGGTATCGCTGCGGTGGGGCAGGTCGTGAAGCACCGCCTCAACACCCAGAGCCTGACAATAGTCTGCCGCTTTCTTATCCCTGGTGACCACCACCCGGCGGGAAAAGAGCCCATCCGTGGCATCCAGAATCCAATTCAGCATGGGCTTCCCGGCAAAGGGGGCCAGCAGCTTGTTACCGCCGAAGCGCCTGCCCAGTCCGGAGGCCATGATAACACAGCCTGCCTTTCCGAAGGGGGCGTCCAGATCCAGGCAAAACGCATCCTCCCGTTGGAGCAGTCCCCGGAGGAGGGGGTGCTCCGACTTGCGGACGGCGGCGATTACCCGCTTTTTCTCCAGGAGCTTCTGAATTTCCAACCAGTATTCCCTGCTGGATAATTCCAGGTATCCGATTTCGTCCAGACTGATCCAGGGACTTTCGCACTGGGCACAATGCCGGAGGACCGGTATGCCCAGCTCCGTAAAGCCGGCGGGAACCGGCTGCATCTTCTCCCGGGGGCCGGGAGCCGTGGGGTTGTACAGCCCGATGAGGCACTGACGGTGGGTGGCGTTTTCCCGGAGATACACCCCCTTTCCCGGCTCCGCCCAGGTGGTGACGCCCGGCAGGGAAGGGGCCAGCCTGGAAAGCAGGGTGGTTTTGCCGCTGCCCGGACTCCCGGTGAGCAGCAAGTGCCGTTTCCCGCTGATTCGGAAGGAATTCCAGATACATTCGGCGGTTAGTTTCCACGCAGGTGATTCCATCATGTCCCTCCTCGTTTCTGAAAGCAGCAGTGGCTGCCATATCCGGCAGCCACTGGAGGATTATACGTTCTTGCGCTGATACTTGCCCCGCTTCTCGGGGAGGAACTTGTAGACGATGGCAACAATGAGGCAGCCCAGCAGGCCCAGCAGAATTCCGGCGAACATGGAGAAAATCACGTCGCTGGGGTAGTGGACGTACAGGTACAGCCGGGAGAAGGCCACCAGGAATGCGATGATGACGGCGGGAATGCCCATGCGTCTGTCCTTAATCAGCAGAACGGTAGAGGCCTCAAAGCTGGCGATGGTATGGCCGGAGGGGAAGGACTTGTGCAGGTCGCTGGCCACCAGCCACTTGATGTCCCCCTCTGTGACGGGCACCCAGTTTTTCAGCTGGGGCAGGTCGTAATTTGCCATCCGCTCCACGGTGTAGAAGAAGAAGGGGCGGTCCCGGCCAATGAGGTTTTTCAGGATGATGTTGCAGATAATCAGTCCCAGCAGCAGCGCCGCACCCATGGACCAGCCGGTTTTCCGGGTTTGGCGGAAGCAGAGCAGAATCAGGGCAACGGCAATCCAGAAGGCGCCCCACTCCCCGAAGAGGGTGATATAGGGCATGGCCTTGTCCAGAAAATCACAGGTCAGGTAGTTGCGAATAAACTCCAGGATGGGGAAATCGAAGGTGATGGCCAGGGAATCCAGCAGTGCTTTTGCTTGTTCAATCATAGCGGGGCCTCCTTATGTGTGAATTATGCGGCGGAGAACAGGGGATACAGAACCATGGGGGTCAGGGTATAGCCGGAGGCAAGGTAGATGGTGCCGGTCTCGTCGGGCTGGAATACCATGTTCCAGGTCTTCTGGCCCTGCTCATTGGTCTCCACGGTGCACCAGCCGGAGAATACCTTCCCGGCGGGAGCCGTCACAATGGGGGCGGTGAGAGACGGAGCGGCGGTGTCATAGAATTCGGAGGAGAGGGTGTTGCCCGAGGCGTCGCAGAAGGTCAGCCGAACCTGGCCCACGGGGGCGGTGATGTCCTCGTTGGTCATCTCGGTGCAGACCCACTTGCCGTTCTTGTTGGAGAAATACATGGACTGGTTCACGTCATAGTCCTTCTCGGTGCCGTCCTTGCACTTGACGTGCATGGTCATGGAGGCCCGGACGGTGAACAGGTCGGCGGAGTGCTTGGTGTAGCCCAGAATTTCCTCGTTCAGGAAGGTGTGGCCGTAGTCGGTGTTCATCCACAGCTCGCCGCCCATCTTGATGATGTCGTTGTAGGTGGAAGAGCCGCCGTCAAAATACTTGGCCAGGGCCGCCCGGCTGCCGCTGGCGTTGATCATGAATCCAGCGTAGGCCTCCAGAGCGCCGAACACGGCGGAGCGCTCCTCTTCGGTCATGGCGATGGCGTCGGTCTGCTCCTCAAACATGCCGGAATCCTGGTTATAGAGCACCTGGATGGGTGCGCCGGTCTGATCGTAGACCAGCAGCTCCGGGGTGGTGAGCAGGCCCGTGACCTCCTGGATGCTGGTGCGAACCTGATCCTCAGGGGCCAGGTTTGCGTCTGCCTTGGTGGAGGCGATCTGGATGGTGTAGCTGTCGTCCAGGGGCTGGTTGTTCACATAAGCCACATGGTTTTCCAGCTTGCGGATCTTGATGGATTCCTGACGGTTGACGAAAATCTCCACGCCAGCCAGCTGCCAGTCGGGGATGTCGGTGATTTTCTCGCCGTGACCGTTCAGGGTGAAGGTAGCCACCTTTTCGCTGCCCAGGCGGACGATATACTTCTTATTGCCGGAGATGCCGGCGGAGGTCTCCACATAGTTCAGCTCCTGAGAACCCACCTTCTCGGTCATATACTTGACGTAGGAGTCGGAATTCTCAAACTGGGTGTCGTATTTGTTGGTGCCGGTGCCTGTGGGGTCACCTGCCAGCCGGTAGAGCTGGGCCCAGTCGGGGTTGCCGAAGAGCTGGTCAAAGACCTGCTGGCACTTCACCGTGGGCTGGGCGGCCTCGTAGTCCTTCAGCCAGCCGTTGAGCCAGTTCAGAGTGACAAACACGCCGATGAAGAAGACGAAGATCATCACAAAGTAGACGGAATAGAAGATGATGCCGCCCAGTCTTGGGCCCCGACGCTGCTGGCGAACCACCTCCACCTCGGTCTGCTTCCTGGCAGGACGCTGAGGGGTGCTTCTATTGCCGGAAAGGGTGGCAGCGCTATGCTCGCCCGGGCTCACAGGCCGCTGGGGCCGGGGAGTATTGGAAGAGGAGGCAGACCTCTGAGCCCCGGAATGCGGGCCGGTACCGGCGGGCTTCTGCGGGACGGAGCCGCCTCTCTGACTCCGGCTGGCCTTCTTGGCGGCCCGGAGGGCATTGTTCTCGGCACGCTCCCGAATGATATTGTCCAGGGCTTCGTCAGGCTGCTGCTGGCCCCGGGATTTGGCGTCAAATTTTCCTTGATACATCTTCAATCACCTCACTGCAAGGGCTTGACCATCCAGTAGTTGGGCATTCTTCTGGGCTCGGTCTGCAACACGGAATAGCTGTTGACCATCTCTACTTCTCCGGTGGTGTAGTTCCGGTAGAGCATGATGGAGGAGGAGCCGCCGTCCATGTTGCAGGCGTTCACCGCACCGTAGGCGGTGAGAATGTCGATCATGTCCTTATAGGTAGCGCCCAGGGAGCCTGCCTGTCGGCCGTCGGCGCAGACGAAGATCACCACGCCGTCGGCTCTCTGGCCCACCACAGTACGGGGGTTGTAGCCGGAGTTGCCGGAGTAGACCTTCTGGTTGGGCACGCCGTTGACGATGAGCACGGGGCCGAACTCACAGCCGTCCCGGATGCTCTGGGCCATGGCCTGCTCTGCGGTCATGGTCTCAGCCACCACCAGCTTGTTGTCGGTGTTGAAGCCGCAGAAGCCCTTCTCAGGGACAAGGCCCTTGTACACGTCGGAGACCACTTTGCCGTCGTGGATGGTCAGTCCGGCAGGGACGCTGCCCACGGTGGCGTTGGCGGTGCCGTCGTCGTTGAAGGCGCCGGCGTTGATGGCGGCGGCGGCGCCCTCATCCTCGATGGCCACGTTCAGCCGCTTGCCGGGCTTGCTGGTGGAGAAGCCGTCGTAGCTGGACAGACCCAGGTAGACCCGGCTGGGATCCTGAATCAGCATGATGTGGGCATTGAAGGTTTTGCCGGAGTAGCTCTCGATGCGGATGCCGTCGGGGTAGGCGGCCCACTCGTCGGAGGCGGCCAGGGTATTGGCATCCATGATGACGATGTCGTCCAGGTTCTGCTCCTCCTGGATGCTCTCGTCGTGACCGGCGGAGCGGATCTGCTCCACGATTTCCTCATCCATAAACAATCCGGGGATCCACTTGGTGGCGCTGGGCTCCAGCAGGGACATGGTCAGTACGTCCCGGGCAGCGGGGGAGGGGCCGTTGAATACCAGATTCATAATCAGCGCCAGGCCCACCACCACCAGAATAATGATGGTGAACAGCGACAGGAAGAACCGGCGGACGATGCGTCCCAGCAGACCGCTCTTCTCTTTTTTCTGTTTTTTCTTACTCATGTTCGTTACCTCGCGGAAGTTGTTTTTTACGGTTTGCAAAGACCCAGCGCTGCTGGATCGAATAGCTGACAAAATACAGCGCAGTCATCACCAGTGCATAGACCAGGGTGTGCAGGAACCCGCCCTGCCGGAGCTTCAGAAGGGCTGTGAAGCCGTCGGTGAGCAGGGCCTGGGCCAGCATCAGCGGGATGGCCAGGCAGTAGTAGCGAACCAAGGCGGTGAAGGTGGAAACCTGGGAGTGAAAGACCACCTTTTTGTTCATGAAGAAATTGAACAATGAGGAAATGAGCCTTGCAAGCCCCGTGGCGGCGGCATCCAGGGCCAGTCCCGCCAAACTCCCGGAGAAAAGCCGGGCAAAGAGGGCAAACAGGCCGATGTCCAGCAGGGAACTGACCAGGCTGCTCAGGGTGTAGCGGAAGAAATGGGCCAGAATCAGCTTATATATCCGCCAGGAATCCTTCAGCCAGTGGAAATGGGAGCTTTTGTTTTCCTCAATGTAGACCGTGCGGATTTTCACCTCGTCGAAGGGGAGCCCCTGGGCTTTCATGGCCAGCAGCATATTGGTTTCATATTCAAACCGATCCCCCGCCACCTGACACAGAAATTCCAGGGTATCCCGGGGGAAGGCCCGCAGACCGGTCTGAGTGTCGGACAGGGTGATGCCGCAGAAGAGCTTGAATATCAGTGAGGTGGTACGGTTGCCGAAGCGGCTTCTGGCAGGAACCTGGGGCAGGGAGAAGTCCCGGCAGCCCAGGGTGATGCGGCCGGAGCAGAGCATATGCTCGCAGCAGGCCCGGGTGTCCTCCGGATGGTGCTGGTTGTCCCCGTCCACGGTGACCACGCCCAAGGCGTTGGGCCGGTTTTGGAGGAACCAGGAAAAAGCGGTTTTCAGTGCGGCGCCCTTGCCTCGGTTCACTTCATGATGCAGCAGGTGGATTTCAGGATGGGCCTGGGCGGCATCGGTGAAATAGTGCAGATTTTCTGGTTTGCTGCCATCGTTGACCAGGATAATGTCCGAAAAGCCGTGGGAGAGAAGACCGTCGATAACGGCGGTGAGCTTTTCGTCCGGGTCCAGTGAGGGCAGAACAACGGAAATTTTGGATAAGTCTACCATTGCGATTCCTCTTTTTGGGTATATACATTTTTTTGCCAGAATAGTATATCACATGAAAACGGAAATGCAAAGCGTTTTTGGAAAGATTTCTTGAATTTTAAGAATTTCTGAAGAAAGAGCCGCCATGTCCTACTATTTGCAGAATTTAGAAAAATATTTTGAACAGACTACGATTGGATGGAAATTAGGAGTTAGGAATTTAACGGGATGCCCGTAGGGGAGGCTATTAGCCTCCCGCCAAGTTAAATGCCTGAGTGTTCCGTTGAATGGAGCCAGGTAATGGTTTCTGGCTCCCTGTAAAGGGTAAGCGAAGCGCAGTGGCGGTAGTGAATGACACTCCAGTGGAGTGTCAGAGCCGCCACCGGGGAAAGCCGCAGCTTTCCTGTCGGCGAAGCTGACTGAGGGAATGGGCGGTGGGCACCAAAATGATGGTACATCCCAATGCGGGGAGGTGCGCCTCCTAATGTTTTTGGATTGTATCATTTCGCCCAATATTTTGCCGTTCATGACTGCCCACCCCCCCTTGAGCTCAGAGCCGGCACGTGGTTCCATTCACCGGAACACTCAGACCCCATTACCTGGCGGGAGGCTGATAGCCTCCCCTACAGTAAAAATGGCGGTGCGGCGGCGGGCGGGTCAAGACCATTATCTACGGGAGCGGTGAATTGTCAAATTACATTCCTAATTCCTCATTCCTAACTCCTAATTATCTTATATCTCTCCCTGGGGAGGGCTTGGCGCATTAAAAAGCGCTCTCCCGGCGTTGCCACCGGGAGGGCGGAAGATGTTACGGCTCAAACCGCTTGACGGACTGGGCCAGCTCCAGCAGCTGCTCTTGAGACAGCTGCTCTGCGTAGATGGAGAAGATCACCTGGGCCTCCCAGTCCACCCAGCTGACCCGCCCGTCGGCCACGGCTGCGGGCATCTCCTGGACGGTAGTGGGCGTTCCGCCGCCCTGGTATTCCAGAATGGTGGCGGGGGTGTTCTCCACCGGCTCCTCCCCATGCTCCAGGGGCTTGTCGTTTGTCAGGGTGAAGGACTCATAGGTCAGGAAAATGGTACTATCGGTGCTCACCTTGTCGGAGTACCACCGGCGGACATAGGCATACCAGTCGCCCACGTCCTCCAGGGGAGAAGCCTGGAAATCCACCTCGCTGTAGCCCTCCGGCAGTCCGGTAATCCGGTAGTCTCCCAGCTGCTCCAGGGCCTTCTGGGCGCCCGCCGCCCGGGTAGGAGTCAGAGGCGTTCCGGGAGCTACGCTCTGGGCAATGGTCAGAATGTCCACCCCGTCCACGGCGCTCATGAAGAAGCCGACTCACGTTTCTTCGTCATACCAGGTCAGGCACCGATCTCCATTCTCAGTGGCGTACAGGGTTCCGGGGCAGGAACCTACCGTCACCTCTTCCTCGGATACCACATCGACGATGGTCTTCTGCAAGCCCCCGCTGCCCAGCTCCATGGTCAGGTCGAAGGCAAATTCCCCGGCGGCGTCATCGAAGACCAGCCGCTGGAAGCCCAGGGCTTTGTCGGAGACGAAGGAGCATTTGCAGCCCTCCGGGAGCTGCTGGGGATAGTAGTCCCCCAACTCCAGATATTCATTGCCGGTGCGCTGGAAGTCAATTTCCACATCGTAGCTTGCCGGATTTTCCTGCTTGGTCACGTTCATCTGGATTCTGGAATGCACCGCATAAACCGTTACGGACAGCAGAGCTGCCAGGGTGGCGGCAATTAAGAGATTGCGAATCAATTTGGATGCTTTTTTCATGTTCTTTCCCTCCTGGAAGGGCTCGCTCTCCAAAAGCTGCCGATCCTCCGTCTGGCCGATGGCGATGAACAAATCCTCCGCTTTCATAAAGAATAGCCCTCCTTCGTTAAGTAATGCTGCAATTTTTTCCGGGTGCGGTACAGGCTTTTGCGCACTGCCTCCCCGGTGACCCCCAGCTGGGAGGCGATCTGCTCCGTGGACTGGGCGTAGAAATAACGGCGGAGGAATGCTGCCCGCTCCCGGCTGGGCAGAGCGTCCAGGAAGCTTCGGATGGACTGGGCCAGCTCCTTGCCGTCCAGGGCTTCCTCCGGGCTCTGGCCCCCGGGGATGCATTCGCTCAGCTCCTCCAGCACCAAATCCATCTGCCCGCCGCCCCGCTTTTCGGCGGCTTGAGTCCGCCAGCGGGAGAAAGACAGGTTCCGGGTGATTCGGGCCAAATACAGCCGGAGTACCTGGGGCCGGGCCGGAGGGATGGCGTTCCAGACGTGCAGATAGGTGTCCGAGACAACCTCCTCCGCATCCTGATCGCTGCCCAGAATGGACCGGGCCAGCCGAAAGCAGTACGAACCGTATTTTTCCTCGGTCTGCTCCACCGCCGCTTCGTCCCGGGCAAAATAGAGCCTGATGATCTGTGAATCTTCCATGGGTATTCCTCCATTGCTTGAAAGGCCTTTCTGCTTAATAAGACGCAGGCCGATTCCAAAATGGGACAAAAAATGCAGAAAAATATATTCGTGCATACCGGCCTTCAAACAGCTTGCCAAATTGGTGTTTGACGGAGTGATCCGGCGCACCTCCTGTTTGATCGTAGGGGAGGCTATTAGCCTCCCGCTCGGTAACGTTTTTTGAGTGCTCTGTTTAAATGGTAAAGGGTGACGGCTTCTGAGTCATGACCTGCTTCCATTCAATGGAACACTCAGGCACTTTAACTGGCGGGAGGCAGGTTGCCTCCCCTACGGGATAGCCGAAAGTGC
>JAETOP010000053.1 GCA_021771675.1 Oscillospiraceae bacterium
TTTTACTGCACAGTCCCTCAGTCAGCTTCGCTGACAGCTCCCCTTACACAGGGGAGCCTCCCTCAAAAGCCGTTACCCATTACCACTCAACGTCCCGCTCATAAAAGCGTTAGCCAACGGGCATGTCTTGATGCCCCTACAAGGAGCGAATCATCCCGCTAAACGCCAATTTACCAGATTGCGCTTACAGCTTGTTTCTCATAATCTTTCCGCTGATGGTTTTCGGCAGCTCCTCCCGGAATTCCACGATTCTAGGATATTTATAGGGTGCGGTGTGCTTCTTCACATAGTTCTGGATTTCCTTTTTCAGCTCCTCGGTGCCCTGGGTGCCCTTCACCAGCACGATGCTGGCCTTGACCACCTGGCCCCGAACCGGGTCCGGCGCAGCGCTGACGCCGCACTCCAGCACATAGGGCAGCTCCATGATGACGTTCTCAATCTCGAAGGGCCCGATGCGATAACCGGAGGACTTGATCACATCATCCGCCCGGCCCACATACCAAAAGTAGCCGTCCTCATCCCGCCAGGCCACATCGCCGGTGTGGTAGAACCCACCGTGCCATACGGCGGCGGTCTTCTCCTCGTCATTGTAATAGCCCAGGAACAGCCCGCAGGGGTGCTCGTTCCGGTCCGCCCTGATGACAATCTCGCCGGGCACACCATCCTCCACGCTTCTCCCCTCCGGGTCCAGGATGTCGATGCCATAGCCGGGAATGGGCTTGCCCATGGAGCCGGGCTTGATTCGGTCGCCGGTAAGGTTGGCGATGCCCAGAGTCATTTCCGTCTGGCCGAAGCCCTCGGAGATGTGCAGCCCGGTGGCCTTCTCAAACTGGTAGAAGACCTCGGGATTCAGGGCCTCCCCGGCGGTGGTAGCATGGTGGATGGAGGACAGGTCGAACCGGGACAAATCCTCCTTGATCAGCATCCGGTACATGGTGGGCGGGGCGCAGAAGGTGGTGATGTTGTATTTTGCGAACATGGGCAGGATTTTCTCAGCGTCAAAGCGTTCGAAATCATAGGTAAACACCGCTCCCTCACACAGCCACTGGCCGTAGAGCTTGCCCCACAGTGCCTTGCCCCAGCCGGTTTCGGAGATGGTGAAGTGCAGCCCCTCCTTCTCCACCCAGTGCCAGTATTTGGCGGTGACGAAGTGGCCCAAGGCGTATTTGTAGGAGTGAACGGCGATTTTGGGATAGCCGGTGGTGCCGGAGGTGAAGAACATCAGCATAGGGTCGTCGCCGCAAGGAGCGTCGGCGGTGCGGACATAGCGGCGGCTGAACAGGCCGTACTCGCCGTCAAAGTCATGCCAGCCCTCTGCTCTGCCCCCCACCATGATCTTGGTCAGGTGCATTTTCACAGCGGCCTCCGCCAAATCCACCTGATGGGCGGTGTCCCCATCGGCGGTGCAGACGATGGCGGAAACCCCGCCCGCCTGGAAGCGGTACTCGAAATCGTGCTGCAAAAGCTGGTTGGTAGCGGGGATGGCAATGGCGCCGATTTTGTGCAGGGCCAGGATGGAATACCAAAACTCATAGTGGCGCTTGAGCACCAGCATCACCCGGTCTCCCCGCTTGATGCCAAGGGATGTGAAGTAGTTGGCCGTCTGGTTGGAGGCGTCCTTCATATCCTTGAAGGTGAAGCGGCGCTCGGTCAGCTCCTTGTCCACGTGAACCATGGCCAGCTTGTCAGGAGTCTTCCGGGCAATGGCATCCACGGTGTCAAAGGCGAAATTGTAGCGCTCCGTATTCTGGAAGCGCAGGGCCTTCAGGCTGCCGTCCTCCCCCTCCTCGGGGAGGATGAACTCCCGGCACAGCAGGCTCTTGTCGGTTTTCTCCTGAATCAGAGGCTTGGCGGTAGTCCACTGCTCCCGCTCGGTGGAGGCCATAATCATGGCCAGGAACACGCAGTCCTCCCCGCCCACGGCGATTTGCCCATGAGGGGTGGAGCTCTTGAAGAAGATGCTGTCCCCCTGATGCAAAACCTCCTCGTGGGCACCAATGCGAACCTTCAGGGCGCCGCTGACCACCAGGTTGAACTCCTGGCCGGAGTGGGTGACGGTGTGGATGGGCTGCTGCTCCTGGGCGGGGTCGTATTTGTAAGTGCACCAGTAGGGGGTGGCCAGCTTGTTCTGGAACATAGCGGCCATGTTCTGGATGGTGATACCGTCCTCGGAGGCAGTGACCGGCCCTCTGCCGCTGCGGGTGATGGTGTAGCTGGTGAGGCGGGCGCTGTAGCCCTCCAGCAGCTCCGTCAGCTCCACGCCAAAGGCCAAAGCGCACTTATGCATGAAGGTGAAAGGGAGGTCAACTCCGCCGGACTCGTATTGCAGGTAGAGCTCCTCAGGCACTTCCAAAAGCTCCGCCATGGTGGCGGTGGAGTAGCCGATGATCTCACGCATCTCCCGGATACGCTGGGCCACATCCATCAAAGGACTGGTGGTGGTTTGACAATTCATAGTGCTCTCTCCTTAATTGGGGGATTGTGGGGGAAACAAAAAGACTCGCCCCAAGACAAAATCTTGAGGCGAGTCTGTAAATACATACCCGTGGTACCACTCAAATTGCAGCAACAGCGCTGCCACTTCGGATTCCAACAAATCCTATCCCTTAACGCGGGCAAACGTGGGACGTCTACTGGAAAATTCCTTCGGGCCCCCGGCTCGGAAGTGATAGGCTTCTGAATTTCATGCCGCCAGCTTGCACCAACCGCTGGCTCTCTGCGGGCAATCCCTTCCGCCGTCTTCGTCACAGCCTTTATCGCTATATGCCTCAGATTTTATCATTAAATTATGAAATTGTCAACCATTATTTCGATTTCATTCATCAATTTTTTCGATGCAGCTCAGGCGGGCAGGGCCCGCAGCCAATTTCGCACGGGGATGGTCTGTGGTCGTTACCCCAATATAAGCCCGGTAACGCTTTCTGGGTAGAATGTTGAGTAGTGGAAGGGAATGGCTTCTGAGGGAGGCCCCCCTGTGTAAGGGGGGCTGGCAGCGAAGCTGACTGGGGGACTGTACAGTAGGCACCGAAGCACTCCTAAAATCCAATGTGGAAAGGTATTTCCTTTTCGCCCAACCGGATACAAATATATAACATTTTACCGCACAGTCCCTCAGTCACGGCTTAGGCCGTGACAGCTCCCCTTACACAGGGGGGAGCCTTCCTCAGAAGCCGTCAGGCTTCACCATTCAACGTACCGCCAAATTACAATTTGCCGGGGTACTACCCCAATTCCTAATTCCCCTCCCCGGATTTGGCGGTGTCGATTCCGGCGGCATTCTCCAGGCCCAAGCGCCTGGCGGCGTCCTGACGCATCTTATACTTCAAAATCTTTCCCGCCGCATTCATGGGGAAGCTGTCCACAAACTCGATGTATTTGGGCACCTTGTGCCGGGCCAGGGAGGCCTTGATGTAGGAGAGCATCTCGTCTGTAGTGACAGCGCCGGGCTCTTTCAGGATGATGCAGGCCATGGCCTCCTCGCCGTACTTTTTGTCCGGTACGCCGATGACCTGGACGTCCTTCACCGCCGGGTGGGTGTAGATGAACTCCTCGATCTCCTTGGGGTAGATGTTCTCGCCGCCCCGGATAATCATGTCCTTCAGCCGCCCGGTGATCCGGTAATTGCCCCGCTCATCCCGGCAGGCCAGGTCGCCGGAGTGGAGCCAGCCCTCCTGGTCCACTGTGGCCCGGGTGGCATCCGGCATTTTGTAATAGCCCTTCATGGTGTTGTAGCCCCGGGAGCAGAATTCGCCGTTCCGGTTGTCGGGCAGAGTCTCCCCGGTCTCCGGGTCGATGATCTTGCACTCGATGTGGGGGAAAGCGTAGCCCACCGTATCGGTGCGCACGTCCAGGGGGTCATCCCAGGCGCTCATGGTGGAGCCAGGGGCGGACTCGGTCTGGCCGTAGACGCTGACAATGCCGGTCATATTCATCTCATCCGGACGGGCGGCCCGGCGCATCAGCTCCGGCGGGCACCCGGCGCCGGCCATAATGCCGGTGCGCATATAGGAGAAGTCGGTCTTCCGGTAGTCCGGGTGGTTGAACATGGCAATGAACATGGTGGGCACGCCGTTGAAACAGGTGATCCGCTCCTGGTTGATGCAGGCCAGGGACACCTTGGCGGAGAAATAGGGCATGGGGCACAGAGTAGCGCCGTGGGTCATGCAGGAGGTCATGGAGAGCACCATGCCGAAGCAGTGGAACATGGGCACCTGAATCATCATCCGGTCGGCGGTGGACAGATCCATCCGGTCGCCGATGCACTTGCCGTCGTTGACCACGTTGTAGTGGGTGAGCATGACCCCCTTGGGAAAGCCGGTGGTGCCGGAGGTATACTGCATGTTGCACACATCCCCGGGGCGAACCTGGGCAGCCATTCGCAGCACCTCCTCCCGGGGCACCAGACTGCTGCGCTCCATGGCCTGGGGGAAGGTCAGGCACCCCGGCTGGCGGAAGCCCACGGTAATCACATTGCGCAGGAAGGGAAGCTTCTTGCAGTGCAGGGGCTGTCCCGGCTTCACACCGGCCAGCTCCGGGCAGAGCTCATTGATGATGGCCTGGTAATTGGAATCCAGGCAGGAGCGAATCATCACCAGGGTGTGAGTGTCGGACTGGCGGAGCAGGTATTCCGCCTCGTGGCTTTTATAGGCGGTGTTCACCGTTACCAGCACTGCCCCCAGCTTGGTGGCAGCCCAGAAGGTGATGAACCACTCCGGAATGTTGGTGGCCCAGATGGCCACCTTGCTCCCCCGCCGGACGCCCAGGGAGATTAGCGCGGCGGCGAACCTGTCCACATCCTCCCGGAACTCGGCATAGGTACGAGTGTAGTCCAGGGTGGTGTATTTGAAAGCGTACTGATCCGGAAACTCCTCCACCATCCGGTCCAGCACCTGGGAGAATGTCTCGGAAATCAGCTCATCCTTCTTCCAGACATATTCGCCGGTGTGAGCGGCATTTTCATACAGGGCCTTCTTCTGCCCCCGGGTGGACTGGAACCTGTGCATGAAGTTCACAAAATGAGGGAATATGATCTCCCGATCCGTCAAATCCTCCATCCACTCCGGCTTCCACTCGATGGAGATAAAGCCGTCGTAGTCCACGGAGCTGAGGGCCCGGATCATGGAGCCCACAGGCAATGTTCCCTCGCCGATCAGGTTGTAGCCGTTGTCGTCGTCGGAGTCCCGCAGGTGGACATGGCGGACATAGGCCCCCAGATTTTTAATGGTGGTGTCCCCGCTCTCCCCGAAGTCCCGGTAGGTGTGGTGAATATCCCACAGAGCCCCCAGCTCGTCACAGGCGAATTCATCCAGCAGAGAGCGCAGCCGGGCGGTGTCGGCATAGATGCCGCTGGTCTTCAGCAGCAGGCAGACCCCCAGCTCGGCAGCCTTCTTCTGCAAGGCCGCCAGGTTCTCCCGGACGGTGTCCTCCTGATCGAATTGGGCAGTGACGCCCACACAGGGGCACTGAATGTCCCGGGCGGTCTCCATGACGAACAGGATGTCCTCCTGGCTTCCCGGCAGGGAAATATCACAGGAGGTGTCCATACAGGGGATTTTCAAGCCCTTTTCATGGAGGGTGCGGACTGTGGCGGCGGTGTTGAATTTGTGCAGCGGGCCTCCCCGGACGGTCAAATCCTGGGCCTTGTGAACGTTGTACAGCTCAATGCCTCCAAAGCCCATGATCTGGGCGGTGGAGAGATTTTCCTCCCAGCTCACATCCTGCCAGCCCCGGGTCGAAAATGAAAGATTCATTGCTTATTCCCCTCCTCAGTCAGCAGCCGCTTCATAGACAATTTTGTTCAGAGCATTGATATAAGCGTGGACGCTGGCTCCCACAATGTCGGTGGAAATGCCCCGGCCGGAGAAAAGCTTGCCGCCGCTTCTCAGCTTTACCACGGCCTCGCCCATGGCCTCCCGTCCCTCGGTGACGGCCTGAATCTGGAAATCGTCCAGCTCGTAGTGGTGGCCTGCAATCTGCTCGATGGCAAGGAAGGCCGCATCAATGGGGCCGTCCCCCAGGCTGATGCCCTCCTTCACCGCCCCGTTCTTCTCCAGACGGATGTGGGCGGTGGCGCTGATGGTATTGCCGGAATTGATGACGTAGCTCTCCATCCGGTAGGTGGGTGGCACCTGCATGGCGGCGGAGGCCACAATGGCGTCCAGCTCCCTGGCTCCCACTTTTTCCTTCTTGGCGGCAATCCGGGAGAAGGCCTCATAGACTCTGGTTCCGTCCTCCTCGGACAGGTCGTAGCCCAGCTTTGCCACAGCCTTCATCACGGCGGTGAGGTCGTCATGGGCGGTGAGGAACAGCCCCTCTCCGGGCCGCACCCCGCTGTCGAAGGGGGAGGTGCGGCTCCGGCCGGTTTGGCACATCCAGGCCACCTGGCTGAGAATCCGCTTCATCTGGGTGGTGCGGATGGCGCAGGTCACGTCAAAGCTGCTGCCCCGGGCGGAGATGACCTTAGCCATGGTCTCCAGGCAGATTACATCCTCGCCGTATGCGGCGCACTTGACCTCCCCCGCCCCCCAGCGGATGGCCGCCACGGCGCAGGAATCCGCCATGGACAGCTCGTTTTTACAGGCGATGCCCAGCGTCACGTTTTTCAGCTCCGGCACGGCCTCATAGGTGTTCTGAATGAAAGACGTGATCTGGTCGGGGAGCATCATCCCGGCGGCGTCGCACAGGGTAATCACCGAAGCGCCGGCCTCAATGGCAGTGCGAACCGCCTCCTGCAAAAAGCCGGGGTCGGCCCGGGTGGCATCGTCGGCAATCAGTTCCACCTCCGGGCAGAGGCGGCGGCATTTTTCCACCAGATCTTTGATGGCTTCCAGCATGGCTCCCGGCTTTTTCCCGGCCAGGTACTCCATCTGCACGGCACTCACCGGAGCGGTGACCTGCAAACGGGGATGCTTCGCCTCCTCCAGCGCCCCCCATGCAATGGAAATATTCTCCTCAGACAACCCGACGGACACAGCCACGGTGCTGCCAAGCACAGCGGAGCTGATGGATTTAATCAGCAGCCGGTCCACCTTGGGACTGGTGATGGGGCTGACCTCAATCACATCCACGCCCAGCTTGTCCAGATACTTGACCAGCTCGATCTTCTCCCGGAAGCTGAGCTTGCCGGACTGGCGCATGGTCATGTCGGTGATGGTGATGTTTCTCATAGCAGATTCTCCTTGTCTTGGGATGAAAAAAGCCCCTGAGGTCAGCCTGACCTCAGGGGCGCATTTACACAACGCACGGTACCACCCTGATTGCGCTTCCCAGGGAAACGCATCTCTCTCGGGCTCCAACAAGCCCATGGCCGGTAACGAGGCCAGTCGTGATCGGCTATTGATTCCGCACCCGGAACGTTCGCCGAACCTGCTCGGGAGGCAGACCGCATCCTGTTTTCCCCATTGGCTCGCACCACCCGCCAACTCTCTGCAAGGGCCCACACAGGGGCGTAACTCCGTCATCGCATTTGTTCGTATGTAAGACAGATTGTACCACAATTTTCCCCGTTGTCAAGAATTTTTTCTTTTCTCTGCGTACACCTGCTTTCCTGGGGAACACATTTCCCCCTGTGGCCAAAACCACAGGGGGAAAGATCATTTAGTTGGCATTATTCTCAACCATTTCATCGCTGAGGCGGCACTCGGGCGTGGCACCGGGCTGGTAGTCCCGGTAGGCCATCAGGCCAGAACCGGCGGGAATCAGCTTACCGATGATGACGTTCTCCTTCAGACCAACCAGGTGATCCACCTTACCCTTGATGGCGGCATCGGTGAGAACCTTGGTGGTCTCCTGGAAGGAAGCGGCAGAGAGGAAGGACTCGGTAGCCAGGGAGGCCTTGGTGATGCCCATGAGCACGGCGGAGCACTGGGCCAGCCGCAGTTCGGTTTCACCGGCATCGATCCGGGCCTGAATCTCGGCGTTGGCATCCTCATATTCGAAGCTGTCCACCACAGCGCCCAGCAGCAGGCGGCTGTCGCCGGGATCATCCACATGGACCTTGCGCATCATCTGACGGATGATGACCTCGATGTGCTTGTCGTTGATCTCAACGCCCTGCTGGCGGTACACCGCCTGGACGGACTGAACCAGGTAGTCCTGAACAGCCTCCACGCCGGAAATCCGGAGCACGTCCTGGGGATACAGAGCGCCGTCGGTGATGGGCTCGCCCTTCTGCACCGTCTTGCCCTGGGTCACCTTCAGCCCCACGGAATAGGGCACCTGGTAAACCTTCACCTCTCCGTCCTCGGCGGTGACGGTGATGTTACGCAGAGCGGTACGGTGCGTATCGTCAATATTGACCATGCCGGTAATCTCAGAAATCTGAGCCATCTTCTTGGGACGGCGGGCTTCAAACAGCTCTTCAACACGGGGCAGACCCTGGGTAATGTCGTCGCCGGCAACGCCGCCGGAGTGGAAGGTACGCATGGTCAGCTGGGTACCGGGCTCACCGATGGACTGGGCGGCGATGATGCCGACAGCCTCGCCCAGGTCCACTTCCTTGGAAGTGGCCAGGTTCATACCGTAGCACTTGGCGCAGACGCCGCTTCTGGCCCGGCAGCCCAAGATGGTGCGAATATAAATCTTATCGATGCCGTGGGCCTCGAACTTGGAGGCGTCCTCGGGCATCATCATCACATTCTTGGAATGCAGCAGTTCGCCGGTGATGGGGGACACCACATCGTTCACCGGGTAGCGGCCGCGGATGCGGTTGCCAAAGGTGTCGATCACATCGCCCTTCTGGATCACTGCGCCCACCCAGATGCCGTTGGTGGTGTTGCAGTCCTTCTCCCGGATGATGACCTCCTGGGAGACATCCACCATTCGGCGGGTCAGGTAGCCGGAGTCAGCGGTACGCAGTGCGGTATCGGTCATGCCCTTCCGGGCGCCTCTGCTGGAAATGAAGTACTCCAGAACGGACAGGCCCTCACGGAAGTTTGCTTTCACGGGAATCTCAATGGTACGACCGGCGGTATCAGCCATCAGGCCGCGCATACCGGCCAGCTGACGAATCTGAGCCATGGAGCCACGGGCGCCGGAGTCCGCCATCATATAGATGGGGTTGAACTCGTCCAGGTTCCCCTGCAGGGCGCCGGTAACCTCAGCAGTGGTCTTCTCCCACTGCTGAACCACCAGACGGTAGCGCTCGTCGTTGGTGATATAGCCCTGGCGGTAGAAGTTTTCAATCTCCACCACCTTGCCCTCCGCCTGCTTCACCAGCTCATACTTGATGGCGGGAACCACCATGTCCGCAATGGACACGGAGATAGCGCCCTTGGTGGAATACTTATAGCCCAGAGCTTTGATCCGATCCAGCATTTCCGTGGCGATGGTGAAGCCATGCTTGCGGATACACTTGTCGATGATCTTGCCCAGCTGCTTCTTGCCCACCAGGAAGCTGACCTCCAGGTCAAACTCATGGCCGGGAATGCTGCGGTCCACAAAGCCCAGGTCCTGGGGGATGGGCTCGTTGTAGATCAGGCGGCCCACGGTGGCGTCGATGATCCGGTACTCCATCTTCCCATCGATTTTCTTGCCATAGCGGACACGGATGGGGGCATGCAGGCCGATGGCTCCGTCGGTATAGGCGGCGATGGCCTCCTCGGTGCTGGAATAGCTGTGGATGGGGCGGAACTTGGCAATAGCCTTGCCCACGGCGCTGACAGCCTTGTTGGCGGCCAGGAACTCGTCGGCATCCACAATTTCATTCACCGGCAGGTTGGTATCGCCGGCATCGGTGACAAACACATTCTCGGAGCCCTTCTCCGCCTTGCCCAGACGGGTGTAGGTCAGGTAGTAGGCGCCCAGAATCATATCCTGGGTGGGCACGGTGACGGGCTTGCCATCCTGGGGCCGGAGCAGGTTATTGGCGGAAAGCATCAGCATTCTGGCCTCGGCCTGGGCCTCGGGAGACAGGGGTACGTGAATAGCCATCTGGTCGCCGTCGAAGTCGGCGTTGAAGGCGGTGCAGCACAGGGGGTGGAGCTTCAGGGCACGGCCCTCCACCAGGATGGGCTCAAAGGCCTGAATGCCCAGGCGGTGCAGGGTAGGCGCACGATTGAGCATGACAGGACGATCCTTGATGATCTCGTCCAGGGCGTCCCAGACCTCGGTCTTGCCCTTGTCGATCATCTTCTTGGCGGACTTGATGTTATTCGCCAGGCCGTCGGACACCAGCTTCTTCATCACGAAGGGCCGGAACAGCTCAATAGCCATCTCCTTGGGCACGCCGCACTGATACAGCTTCAGCTCGGGGCCTACCACGATAACGCTACGGCCGGAGTAGTCCACACGCTTGCCCAGCAGATTCTGGCGGAACCGGCCCTGCTTGCCCTTGAGCATATCGGACAGGGATTTGAGGGCCCGGTTGTTGGCGCCGGTGACGGCACGGCCCCGGCGGCCGTTGTCGATCAGGGCGTCCACGGCCTCCTGGAGCATCCGCTTCTCGTTGCGAATGATGATGTCGGGGGCATGGAGCTGAACCAGCCGCTTCAGGCGGTTGTTCCGGTTGATGACCCGGCGGTACAGATCATTCAGGTCGGAGGTGGCGAAGCGGCCGCCGTCCAGCTGAATCATGGGGCGAATATCCGGAGGAATCACGGGCAGCACGTCCATGACCATCCAGCTGGGCTTGTTGCCGGACTCCCGGAATGCCTCCACCACCTCCAGCCGCTTGACCAGCCGGAGCTTCTTCTGGGAGGAGGCGGTTTTCAGCTCCTCCCGCAGCTGAGCGGACAGCTGATCCAGATCGATCTGCTCCAGCAGCTCCTTGACGGCCTCAGCGCCCATCCCGGCCTTGAAGTCGTCTTCGTACTTTTCCCGCATGTCCCGGTATTCCTTCTCGCTGAGCACCTGATTTCTGGCCAGGGGAGCGTCGCCGGGGTCAGTGACAATATAGGAGGCAAAGTACAGAACCTTCTCAAGGACCTTGGGGCTGATGTCCAGAATCAGGCCCATCCGGGAGGGAATGCCCTTGAAATACCAGATGTGGCTGCAGGGAGCGGCCAGCTCAATGTGGCCCATCCGCTCCCGGCGAACCTTGGCCTTAGTGACCTCCACGCCGCAGCGGTCGCAGATTTTGCCCTTGTACTTGATCTTTTTATATTTACCGCAGTGGCACTCCCAGTCCTTGGTGGGTCCGAAGATCCGCTCACAATACAGGCCGTCCCGCTCGGGTTTCAGAGTACGGTAGTTGATGGTCTCAGGCTTTTTGACCTCGCCATAGGACCACTGCCGGATCATCTCCGGCGAAGCGATGCCAATCTTAATGGCATCGAAGGTGGCATTTGCCATAAGTGCGCCTCCTTAGTCTTCAAACGTCTCGGCGTCAACCTCTTCCAGATCGCCGAACACATCCATAATATCTTCCGGGCTGTCCTCATCAATCACGAAACCGGAATCCAGCACCTCGTCGGTGTCGCCCACCACCAGATCGCTCCGGTCGTCGGAGCTGTAGACGATCTCATCGTCGTCATCCTCGTCCTTCAGCTCGATTTCGTTTCCGTTTTCATCCAGCACACGAATATCCAGACACAGAGCCTGCAATTCCTTGACCAGCACCTTGAAAGATTCGGGCACGCCGGGCTTGGGGATGTTGTCGCCCTTGACGATGGCCTCGTAGGTCTTCACACGGCCGGTCACATCGTCGGACTTCACCGTCAGAATCTCCTGCAGCGTATAGGCTGCGCCGTAGGCCTCTAGGGCCCAGACTTCCATTTCGCCGAAACGCTGGCCGCCGAACTGGGCCTTGCCGCCCAAGGGCTGCTGGGTTACCAGCGCATAGGGGCCGGTGGAGCGGGCGTGAATCTTATCATCAACCAGATGGTGCAGCTTCAGATAGTAGGGATAGCCTACGGTGACCAGGTTGTCGAAGGGCTCGCCGGTACGGCCGTCATACAGAACGGTCTTGCCGTCCTCCCGCAGTCCAGCCAGCTTCAGGGTTTCCCGGATGTCCTTCTCGTTGGCGCCGTCGAACACGGGGGTGGCCACGTTCCAGCCCAGAGCCCGGGCCGCATAGCCCAGGTGAACCTCCAGAACCTGGCCGATGTTCATACGGGAAGGCACGCCCAGAGGGTTCAGCACAATGTCCAGGGGGGTGCCGTCGGGCAGGAAGGGCATATCCTCCTCGGGCAGCACCCGGGAGACAACGCCCTTGTTGCCGTGGCGGCCGGCCATCTTGTCGCCCACGGAGATTTTCCGCTTCTGGGCAATATACACCCGGACGGACTTGGTAACGCCGGGAGCCAGCTCGTCAGAATTCTCCTTGGTGAACACCTTCACGTCCACCACGATGCCGCTCTCGCCATGGGGCACCTTCAAAGAGGTGTCACGGACTTCTCTGGCCTTCTCGCCGAAGATGGCCCGCAGCAGCCGCTCCTCCGGGGTCAGCTCAGTCTCGCCCTTGGGAGTGACCTTGCCCACCAGGTAGTCGCCGGAGTGAACCTCCGCGCCCACCCGGATGATGCCGTCCTCGTCCAGGTCCTTCAAAGCGTCCTCGCCCACATTGGGGATGTCCCGGGTGATCTCCTCCGGGCCCAGCTTGGTGTCCCGGGCCTCGGTCTCGTGCTCTTCAATGTGGATGGAGGTGAACACGTCCTCCCGAACCAGCCGCTCGTTGAGCAGGATGGCGTCCTCGTAGTTGTAGCCTTCCCAGGTGACGAAGCCGATGAGCACATTCTTGCCCAGGGCCACCTCGCCGCCGGAGCAGCTGGGGCCATCGGCAATGATCTGCTGGGCCTCCACCCGCTCACCCACCACCACGTTGGGCCGCTGGTTGATGCAGGTACCGGCGTTGCTCCGGGCGAATTTAGTCAGGTGATAGGTGGCGGTCTGCCCGTCATCATAGCGGACAGAAATGTCCGTGGCGGAAACCGCCGTTACCACACCAGGCTTGGCAGCCTTGATGCAGACCTCGCTGTCCACGGCGGCCTTGTGCTCGATGCCGGTGGCCACCACAGGAGGCTCGGTGGTCAGCAGGGGCACAGCCTGGCGCTGCATGTTGGCGCCCATCAGGGCACGGTTGGCATCGTCGTTCTGGAGGAAGGGAATGAAGGAGGTGGCGATGGAGATCATCATTCTGGGGGATACGTCCAGATAGTCGATGACATTGCGATCCACCTCGATGATCTCGTTGCGGTGGCGGCAGGTGATACGGGCATTGGCCAGACAGCCGTTTTCGTCCAGGGGCTCGCTGGCCTGGCCCACGTAGTAGTCGTCCTCCACGTCGGCGGTCATGTATTCCACGTCCCTGGTAACAAAGCCAGTGGCCTTGTCCACCTTCCGATAGGGGGCCTCCACAAAGCCGTACTCGTTGATCTTGGCAAAGGTGGCCAGATAGTTAATCAGGCCGATGTTGGGGCCTTCAGGGGTCTCGATGGGGCACATGCGGCCGTAGTGCGTGTAGTGAATATCCCGGACGTCGAAGGAAGCCCGATCACGGCTCAGACCGCCGGGGCCCAGAGCGGACAGACGGCGCTTGTGGGTCAGCTCAGCCAGAGGGTTATTCTGATCCATAAACTGGGACAGAGGGGAGGAGCCGAAGAATTCCTTGATAACAGCGGTGACGGGCCGGATGTTGATCAGGCTCTGAGGGGTGACGGAGTCCAAATCCTGGACGGTCATCCGCTCCCGGATCACCCGATCCAAGCGGGAAAAACCGATGCGGAATTGATTTTGCAGCAGCTCGCCCACGCAGCGCAGGCGGCGGTTGCCCAGGTGGTCAATGTCGTCAGGGGTGCCGATGCCCATGGCCACGCAGTTCAGGTAGTTGATGGAGGCCATGATGTCGTCCACAATGATGTGCTTGGGAATCAGGTCGTCCATCCGCTCCTCGATGGCATCCTTCCAGCCGTCGGCGGGGACGGTCTCCAGCATTTCCCGGAGCACGGAGAAGCGCACCTTCTCCTTGACGCCATACTGCTTGGGGTCGAAGTCCACAAAGCCCGCCATGTCCACCATGTTGTTGGAGAACACCTTCACCTTGGCATCGCCGATGCGAACCACCGCCTCGTTAACGCCCTTGGCGCTGAGCTCGTGGGCTTGGGCACGGGAGATGAACTCGCCGGGCATCACCAATATCTCACCGGTGATAGGATCGGCGATGGGCTCTGCCGCCTCCTGGCCGGACAGGCGGCTCCAAATATCCATCTTCTTGTTGAATTTATACCGGCCCACCTTGGACACATCATAGCGGTGGGCATCGAACAGCAGCCCCTCCAGATGAGCGGTGGCAGTCTCCACCGTGGGGGGCTCGCCGGGACGCAGACGGCGGTAGATTTCCAGCAGGGAATCCTCCTTGGTCTTGCAGGGGTCCTTTTCCAGGGTGGCCAGAATCCGCTCGTCCTCGCCGAACATCTCCTTGATCTGCTCATCGGTGCTGACTCCCAGGGCCCGGATCAGACTGGTGATGGGCAGCTTCCGGTTCTTGTCGATGCGAACCCAGAAGATGCCCGCATTATCGGTCTCATATTCCAGCCAGGCGCCCCGGTAGGGGATGACAGTGGCAGTGTAGGTGTGCTGGTCGGCCTTGTCCACCTCGTGGCCGTAGTACATGCCAGGGCTGCGGACGATCTGGGAAATGATAACACGCTCCGCACCGTTGATAACGAAGGTGCCGCCGTTGGTCATCACAGGGAAATCTCCCATGAATATTTCTTGCTCTTTGATTTCGTCCGTCTCGGTGTTGCGCAGGCGAATGCGCACCCTGATGGGCTTGGCATAGGTGGTATCCCGCTCCTTGCATTCCTCAATGGTGTACTTGGGCTTGTCTTCCATGGTGTAATCCAGGAAAGAAAGCTCCAGCTTGCCAGAGAAATCCGTAATGGTGCCCACATCCTTGAAAACCTCCCGCAGGCCTTCGTCCAGGAACCACTGATAGGAGTCCTTCTGGATTTTCAGCATATTGGGGATTTCCAGGATTTCCTCATACTTTGCGTAGGACTTACGCATGGTCTTACCGAACTTCACGTCCTTGACCATTGCCATATGGATCATCACAGCCTTTCTTCCGAAATGTGTTGCTTGCTTAATACGCCTGGCACGGTTGTCGTTTCCGAAAAACTTACCACTTGACAGCCGCCCCATCCTGTGGTAAAATGACCGTGTTGGATAAGAAATCCGTAACTGGGCATATTACCACACTATGGATTACTATTCTATATGATTTTACCGGTTTTGTCAATTGGTTTTTCCGCTATGATGAGGACTTTTCTGTCCTCATTTTTTTATTTTTATGACAAAATTTCCCCGTTCTTCCCTTCCAAGCCATCAGCGCTGTTGTCTCACGGTTCAACCGCTTCACTTCCAATTGGGGCTGACGCCAACCGGGTGCATCTATTCACATTGAACGAGAATTCTTTCCCGGAGGCAGCGGAAACTTATCGCATATTTTCATTGCAAACCTGGAAAAAATAGGGTATAATACCTTATTATTTGGAAAGGGCCGGGCCCTCCCCTCCCCTTTCCCACCCGACACAACAGAGAGGATGTTTTTGATATGGCTGAGATCACCGAAAGCAAAAACTTTATCCATGCTTTTATCGATGAGGACATTGCCGAGGGCGGCCGGTTCGCCGGCAAAACCGTCCATACCCGGTTCCCGCCGGAGCCCAACGGGTATCTGCACATCGGCCACTGCAAGGCCCTGATCATCGACTTCGGCACCGCCGAGAAATACGGCGGCATGTGCAACCTGCGCATGGACGACACCAACCCCACCAAAGAGGACGCAGAATTTGTGGACGCCATTCAGGAAGACATCCACTGGCTGGGCTTCGACTGGGGTGACCGGTTCTTCTTCGGCTCCGACTATTTTGAAAAAGACTACGAGTACGCCGTGGAACTCATCAAGAAGGGCCTGGCCTACGTCTGCGAGCTGACCCCCGAGCAGTTCAAGGAGTACCGGGGCGACCTGAATACCCCCGCCGTCTCCCCCTACCGGGATCGCCCCATTGAGGAGAGCCTGGATTTGTTCGCCCGGATGCGCGCCGGGGAGTTTGAGGACAACAAGTATACCCTCCGGGCCAAGATTGACCTGGCCTCCGGCAATTTCAACATGCGTGACCCGGTGATTTACCGCATCCGCCACATGCACCATCACCGCCAGGGGGACAAGTGGTGCATCTACCCCATGTATGACTTTGCCCACCCCATTCAGGACGCTTTGGAGGGCATCACCCATTCATTGTGCTCCCTGGAATTTGAGAACCACCGTCCTCTGTACAACTGGGTGGTGGAGCATGTATCCGTGCCCTGCCATCCCAGGCAGATCGAGTTTGCCCGGCTGGGCATCGACCACACCGTGCTGAGTAAGCGCAAGCTCCGTGCCCTGATTGAAGGCGGCTATGTCTCCGGCTGGGACGACCCCCGGATGCCCACCCTCTGCGGTCTGCGCCGGCGGGGCTATACCCCCGCCTCCATCCGGAATTTCTGCGAGAGCGTGGGCGTGGCCAAGTCCCCCAACACCATTGAGTTTGCCTTCCTGGAGAGCTGCCTGCGCAAGGATCTGGATGCCACCGCCCGGCGGGTCATGGCGGTCTTAAAGCCGGTGAAGCTCACCATCACCAACTATCCCGAGGGCCAGTCCGAGTCCTTTGAGATTGAGAACAATCCCAACCGCCCGGAGGACGGCAAGCGAACCATCACCTTCTCCCGGAACCTGTGGATTGAGGCCGACGATTTCCTGGCCGAACCCATCCCCAAGTACAAGCGGCTCTATCCCGAGGGCCCGGAGTGCCGGCTGAAAGGCGCTTATGTCATCAAGTGCACCGGCTGCGTGAAGGACGAAAATGGGAATGTCGCCGAAGTTCTCGCCACCTATGACCCGGACTCCAAGGGCGGCGACCCCGCCGACGGCCGAAAAATCAAGGGCGCTACCATCCACTGGGTGGATGCGGACAATTGCTTCGACGCCGAGGTGCGCCAGTACAGCAACCTCTTCGACGATCCCGACCCCGACGCCGCCGGAAAGGATTTTCTGGCCTGCATGAACCCCAACTCCCTGGAAGTGCTCACCGGTTGCAAGGTGGAGGCCTCCCTGGGTGACGCCAAGGCTCCCACCTCCTACCAGTTCATGCGCCTGGGCTACTTCTGCCCCGACTTCAGAGACTGCACCCCCGGTCACCTGGTCTTCAACCGCTCCGTCAGCTTGAAGGACAGCTTCAAGCCCTCCAAATAACGCTTTACCCCAATGCCGCAGGGGGATGGCCTGTGGTCGTTACCCCCCCCCAAAAAAAAGGAGCTGTTAAAAAGTTCCACACACACAGGAGCCCAGTGCCTTCTTGCACTGGGCTCAAAAAAGTATAAGAAACGGCTGCAGCCAGTTGAGGTTGCAGCTGTTTTTGTGCTTTCCTCAGATCAGCATCCCGGCAAGGAACATGATCAGCAGAATCGCCGGATAGATCAGGTATCTTACCGCTTTGGGCGCTGTGCTCGGCTGGCCGTTGTACAGATGCACCGGCAGGCAGCCCATGGGCGAGGCCAGGAAGAAGGGCGAAAAGAAAGCGCACAAAGCGGCCGCCGCCGCTCCGACAAAGCCCCGGAAATTGGGCCGCCGGCTCATAAGCCACATCGCCCAGGTCAGAACCACCATCGGCGTACCGTAGGAAATGGACAGCAGCTGCGCCCAGAGAATTGCGGCAATGGTAACTGCCGCTTTGACCAGCCGGTTTCCCCAGCTCTTTCCAGAAAAATGCTGATAAAATAAAAGCAGGACCCGGCACAGGGGCCACCGCAAACACCGGGTTGAGGCTGCCGGGCACCAGAGGAGTTCCGCTGACAGCCAGGTTATACGGAATCTCCGTCACCACCGCCAGGCCCAGAATCCAGATAATATCCTGCTTCCAGTTGGCGGCATTCAGCCCTTCCTCAACCAGCAGAAGGGCAAAAATCGGAGCCGCGCAGGTCTCCAGGGCCTGGAGTTCCAGGGAGACGCCGGTCAGTGCCACGGCGGAGCCGGAAGCGTTCATAATCTCCAGCATCTGCTCCGAGGAGGCCCCGGCCAGACCCAGCACACGGCCTTGAAGGATTCCCTGGCCAAAGGCGCCCAGGGTCAAAATACCATTCCCCAGGCCCAAAGGCCGTTGCCGCCGATGCCCGTGGATTTTCTTCTGTTGATCAGTCCCATATTTTTCTCCTTTTATGTTTCTCCAGAGCAGCTTTTCACAAGCGTGTTTACAGACTCTCCAGGTATTGCACCCCGTCCAGCTTTTGAAGGTCCTGGCAAACCGCCTCGTGGTCTGTCTTTTCCTTTGCCAGCAGATTGGCAATGAAGCAGAGCCTACCCGCCTGCGGTGTGTCTCCCTGGATGATCTGGACACTTTCCATTTCCAGTCCCAGCTCCCTGGCGCCCCGGAGGAAGACACTCAGGCCCGCCTCAGGCAACATTTCCACATATACCTCCAGGGAGCGGGAGGTGCGATGCATCCGGCTGTCCCAGCGCTGCATCAGAGTCAAAACCACAAAGATGATGCCGCCGCCCAGGAATGCCGCTTCGTAAAAGCCCACGCCCAGGGCCAGCCCCACTGCCGCGTCCGCCCAAAGGCCCGCCGCCGTGGTCAGGCCCCGAATCTGGCTCCGCCTGGTGACGATGATGGTTCCGGCACCCAAAAAGCCGATGCCGCTGACCACCTGCGCGCCCATCCGCACCGGGTCTCCCGATTGAAAGACCTGATAAATGTACTGATTGGTCAACATAATCAGGCAGGAGCCGACACAGACCAGCATATAAGTCCGAAGTCCCGCCGCCCGGTTTTTCCTGCCCCGTTCCACACCGAGAATGCCGCCCAAAATGGCAGCGGATAAAATGCGCAGTACAATAGCGCCAGTTGTAACCGCTCTGATTTCCATAAGAACTCCTTTATGTGTTCCCCAGCTTTTTGTCTGTTTCCTTACCTGCAACAGCGGCAGGCACAAAGAAAGCCCCCTGCTGTTCCGTCCCTGGCGGCGGAAACAGCGTTTTTTTAAATTGTAGCACCCCCATGGCCCCTGTGTCAACGGGCTCCCCTGAAAGAAGTTCGGGCCGAAACCCAACGCCATACGGATTCTCTTTCAACTTTGTTAATCTTTTCGGATGAAATAATAGAGAATCATATCCAACAACGCTGCCAGGCGGTGCCTTTCAGATAAAAACTTAACAGCTTTTGATAAGAGGAGCTTCTGGCAGAAACGCAGCCCCTGTGGCCTGGGCCATAGGGGCTGCGTCTTTTGAGAGATAAAGCCAATAAAAGCAATTAACCCTTCACAGCGCCGCTGACGCCGGTGGCGTAATACTTCTGGGTGGCCAGGAACAGGGCGGCAATGGGAATGGAAATGATGACGGCAGCAGCGGCAAAGCTGCAAAACCACTCGTCAATGTATTCCTTTTCCAGCATCTGGTACATACCCACCGCCACGGTGTAGTAGGCCTTGTTGGGACCGCAGAGAACCTTTGCCAGCATGAAATCCTTGAAGGGGCCGGCGAAGGAGGTCAGCAGGGTGTAGACAACAATGGGCTTGCTCAGGGGCATAATGATTTTCAGCAGCACCTGGAATTTTGTGGCGCCGTCCAGCATGGCGGCTTCGTCCAGGGCGATGGGAATGGTATCAAAGAAGCCCTTGGCAATGTGATAGCCAACGCCCGCGCCGCCGGCGTACACCGCGATCATGGCAACCCGCAGCATGGGACCGTCCAGCCAGCCCAGCATCTTAAAGATGTAGTAGTTGGCGATCATGGCCATGAAGCCAGGGAAGAGGTTGATGACCATCGCTATGTTCATCAACTTCTTCCGGGACGGGAAGCGAAGCCGGGACAGGGTATAGGCCACAGCCACCACAAAGAAGGTGGAGATCAGGCAGTTTGCAGTGGCCACGATCAGGGTGTTGAGCAGCATCTGGGGGAAGTTGAACACGGAGAAGTCCGTAAACAGCTTCACGTAGTTTTTCAGGGAATAGACCGTGGGCAGGAAGGTGGAGCTGTAGGAGCCCTGGGTGCCCCGGAAGCTGGTAAGCACAACCCAGAAAATGGGAATCAGCCAGATAAAGGCCAGAATCGCCAGCAGCACATGGGCCAGGATGATGGGAATCCGTCTGCGGAGGGGCTTTTTCACCTTCCGGGCAACTTGGGTTTGTTCACTCATCTGAATCCCTCCTCATTCTTGTAGGAGCCGCTGTAATGGAAGGTCAGCAGCGATACGATACTTAAAGATACAAAGGTCATAATCCCGATGACGGCGCCGATGTCATAATACTGGTTGTCGATGGTCAGCTTATACAGCCAGGTAATGAGCAGGTCGGTTTTGCCGGCGGTGGATTCCACTGCCCGGGGCAGGCCCTGGGAGGTCAGGAAGATGGTGTTGAAGTTGTTGATGTTTCCGGTGAAGGAGGTGATCAGGTAGGGGGTGGTGACGAAGAGCATATAGGGCATGGTGATCTTGAAGAATGTCACCACCGGGCCCGCGCCGTCGATCCGGGCGGACTCATACAGCTCGGCGGGGATGTTCTGCAAAATGCCGGTGATTTGCAGCAGCACATAGGGCACACTGACCCAGATGCTGATGAGGATGACCGAGGCCCGCGCCCAGGTGGCGTTGGTAAAGAAGGGCAGGGGCGCATCAATCCATCCCAGGCTCTGCAGCAGCACGTTCACAGCGCCAATGGGCTGGAGCATCTGCCGGATGATCATCAGGGTGACGAAGTGGGGCACGGCCACCGTCAGCACAAAGCAGAACCGCCAGAACTTCTTGCCCCGGATTTCCTTCCAGTTGATGAACACGGAAAGCAGAATGCCCAGGATGTAGTTGGAGAAGGTGGCAATCACTGCCCAGCAGATGGTCCAGCCCAGCACGGACCAGAAGGTCTGACCCAGGCTGCCGTTGAGGTCCACCATCCGCTTGAAGTTATTCAGACCCACCCAGTCGAACAGCACCAGCTTGTTGCCAATGACGCTGTAGTTGGTGAAGGCCATGCTGGTCATAAACAGCAGCGGGAGAATGGTGAAGGCCAGCACGCCCAGAATGGGCAGGGACAGCAATGTGGTATGGAGGTTCTTGTCGAACTGATCCCGCACCTCGGTGCGGATGTTGGGGACGCGCTTGCCGCTGCGGAAGGTGACTTCCGCCTTGTAGGCGCTCTTGATGGACATACGGGCCAGCAGCACGGCGCACACCAGCGCCACCACAGTGACAATGCCATAGAGCAGAATGGTCAGGGAACGGTCGCCGTCCACATATTCATAAAGGCTCTTGGCCTCGTTCCAGATCTTCTGCTGCTCCAGCTCGCCCAGGGTGATGAGCTTGCTCAGGTTGTACAGGCCGGAGCGCACCATGTATAGAATGATCAGAATTTCAGACGCCAGGTACAGGGCACCCTTGGTAAACTGCTTTCTGACCAGGCAGCCCCATCCCCAGATCACTGAGGACAGGGCGACCGTGACAGAACCGTTCTTCAGGGCGCTGCGTACAGTGACGTTGCCAAAATCATGGTTAACACTTTTTTGTTCATCGCTTTTCTCCTTCTTTGCTTTACCTTTAATTTACGAAACAGTGATCACTATTTCGCATTTCTGTACAAATAGCAGCATCGAAAACCCAGAATGTCAAGACTTCTTCAACAAAAATTTCTGAGAATTCTCTATTGATTTTTCCATATATCATATGCTAGAATGAAATAGATCGATATTATGCCTTGCAGCTGTTTCTGACTGTTTCGGAAACGCTGCCCAGAAAGAAGGATTTTGTTTGAAGACAAACTATCACACCCACACCCAGCGCTGCCGCCATGCCCAGGGCTCCGGGGAGGACTATGTGCACGCCGCTTTGGAGGCGGGCGTATCTGTGCTGGGCTTTTCTGACCACGCCCCTTTTCCGGATCATGACTTTGGCTATCGGATGCCCTATGAGGAGCTGGGAGATTATTTCGCCGAAGTGGATCAGTTGGCGCAGACGTATTCGTCTGATATAACGATTAAAAAGAGTCTGGAGATTGAGTATCTGCCCCAGTACCGGGACTACTACGAAATGCTCTACAGCCGATACCATGTGGATTATCTGCTGTTGGGCGAGCATTTCTTCCGGGAGAAGGACGGCAGTGTCTTCAACATCACCACCCAGCCCACCTCCACCGAGGATTATCTCCGGTATGCCCGGGCTGTGGAGGAGGCTCTGGAAACCGGCCTGTTTCAGATGATCGCCCATGCGGACATTTTCACCATGTCGCATCTAGCCTGGGACCGGAACTGCGACGCCGCCACAGACATCATTCTCGACGCGGTGAAGCGCACCGGCACCATTTTGGAATATAACGCCAACGGCCTGCGCCGGGGCATTGTGGACTATCCCGACGGTCCCCGACATATGTATCCGCACAAGAATTTCTGGGCAAAGGTGCCCGGCTCCGGTATTCCGGTGATTGTGGGCGCCGACTGCCACAATCCCCCCCAGGTCTGGGACGGCTGTATGCAGGAGTCTCTGGACATTCTCAGCTGGATTGGCATTACGCCCTGCGATACGATGGAGGAAGCGGCAGCACGGTAAGCGCACACGGCTTGCTCCGATCGCGCTGGGCGGCAGCCTCAGCCCTGCTCACCGTGTTGGGACAGGATCACCATCTGTATGAGGGGAGAAAGGTATGAATATTCGCGACATTGCAAGACTAGCAGACGTATCTCCCGGCACCGTTTCCAAAGTGCTCAACAATTATCCGGACATCAGCGAGAGCACCCGCCGGCGGGTCATGCAGGTCATTCAGGACAACCAATACGACTCCCGCTCCAACCCCCGCAGTCCTAAGTCCGGCCCCCCTTCCATCGGTCTTGTAATCGAAGGCGTGTTCAACGAGCTGTACAGCGTACTGGAGGACCTGCTGTCCGTAAAAATCCACAACTCCGGCTGCACCCTGATCTCCTTCCACGATAACTATTTCAGCCAGGACAAGATGGAAAAATTTGAGGAGCTGAAGGACAATATAGAGCGCTCCCGTCTGTGCGGCATGCTCTACATTGGCGGCAACTTTCAGAGCATCCCCGGCGAGATTCTGGATTCTCTGCCCTGCCCCACGGTATTCATAAACACCGTCCTTCCGGAGCGTCCCGACCGCTGCAACTATTCCAGCGTTCAGGTGGCCCATTACGAAGCCGCCAGAATGCAGATGCAGCACCTGATTGACAAGGGCCATCGGGACATCTGCACCGTCATTTCCTCCACCCGGGACATCAGTGTCTACGGCCTGCGTACCCAAGGCTACCGGGACGCGCTGATTCAAAACGGTCTTGCCGTCAATCTGGACCGCTTTCTGACCTGCGACTATGAAGCCCCCAAGGCCTACAGCGCCGTGCATGCTCAGCTTCGCAGAATCCCGGAAATCACCGCCGTATGCTGCTCGGCGGACACCGTAATTCCCGGCGTACTCCGGGCCATTTATGACCTGGGCAAAACACCGGGAAAGGACGTGGCCGTCATCAGCTTTGACGGCCTGACCCAGATGGCCTACAGCATCCCCTCCGTCACCACCCTTGCTCAGCCGCTTCAGGAAATCTCACTTTACAGCTATAACCTGCTGTTCGGCCTGATCGACAAGGAGCGGGAGCACCAGCGCATCACCTTCCAGCCCATATTCCTGAAACGGGAATCCTGCTGATCGGCGAATGAATGCGGCAGCGCCCGGATCGTGCCCATCGGAGTGTGTCTATATTCTTCTGACAGCATCTCCGGCTTAATCTGAAGCTTATCAGGGCAATCTCCAAAATCGCTTTCTTTGTCCTCTCCGTCGGAACCGCCCGTACCCCCGGTTGGCTTTTATTTCTCCGCAGATTTCCACCTTTCCCCGGTATCCTTTCAGCTTCTTTTGACTGTCATTCACTCATACAGCCGCCGCGCCGGTGTTTTCCGTATTGAATATATATACCAAGTCATTTATTTCAAAAAATCTTTAGGGCAACACCGCATAATGGGGCAAGGGTTCTCGGCGAGAGATTTTGTGCCCAATCAAAGTCCCCCAAAAGGCGGAATACTTTGTGTATTTCCCTTTTTCCAAACTGAAGAGTGGGTACAAAAGATCCGCCGAAACCC
>JAETOP010000190.1 GCA_021771675.1 Oscillospiraceae bacterium
GGCTCAAGGGCAAGGACGTGATTACCACCCCCAAGACGAAAAAGAGCAACCGTGTCATTAAGATGCCCAAATTCCTCTGTGGAGAGATGGAGGACTACTTAAAGATGTTTTACAGCGCCGGGGCGGATGAACGGATTTTCCCTGTCAGCAAGCACTATCTCCACCATGAAATGGACAGAGGTGCGAAAGCGGCGGGAGTGAAGCGGATCAGGATTCACGACCTCCGACATTCACACATTTCCCTGCTGATTGATATGGGCTTCACCGCCCTGGCAATCGCTGACCGGGTGGGGCATGAGAGTATCGACATCACCTACCGCTACGCCCATCTGTTTCCTACAAGGCAGACGGAGATGGCGGACAAGCTGGACTTTGAAAGGATGGGAACGTAACCATGTCACTGAAAAACCGAGACAACAAAAATCGCTGGAGGAACAAGACCGTGGCCTTCCGGGTGTCCCCGGAGGAAGATGAACAGATCGAGGCCGCTGTGCGGCTCTCCGGCCTGACAAAGCAGGACTACATCACAAGACGCCTCCTGTGCCGGGAAGTAGTGGTACAGGGTAATCCCAAGGTCTACAAGGCCCTGCGTGACCAGCTTGCCGCCGTTCTGGACGAACTGCGGCGGGCCGAGGATGGGGCTGGCGTGGATGATGAACTGCTGGACACCATTCAGATGATCGCCGCCATCATGGGCGGCATGAAGGAGGATTGATAGATTTGGATTCCAAGGAAACGAAAAGGACTGTCCCGGTTCCGTCTGTTGGCGCAGACGGGGAACAGCCCATTTCACAAACACCTACTGCAAGTATAACAGAGGAAACGACAGAAAACAATCCCCCTGAAAAAAATTATGCGGAACTGCTGCGCAAAATGCAGCGCATGAACGACCCGGCGTATCTCCCCACGATTTCCATGAACGAGTTGTACGAGAACGTCTATCAGAGCAGACCGCCCGTCATTGACGGTCTGCTCTATCCGGGGACGTACCTCTTTGCGGGAGCACCCAAGGTGGGCAAGTCGTTCCTGATGGCCCAGCTTGCCTACCACGTCAGCATGGGCCTCTCCCTGTGGGACTATCCCGTTCACAAGGGGACTGTCCTCTATCTGGCGCTGGAGGACGATCATCGCCGTTTGCAAGAGCGGCTTTACCGGATGTTCGGTATGGACGGCACCAACGACCTTCTCTTTTCCATCTGTGCCAAACAGGTCGGCAACGGGCTGGAGGAACAGCTAAAGCGATTCGTGCAGGAACACCCAGACACCAAACTGATTATCATTGACACCCTTCAGAAGATTCGGGAGGCTGGCGGGGATAAGTACAGCTACGCCAACGATTATGAGGTGGTAGGAAAGCTGAAACGCCTTGCTGACGCTTGCGGCGTCTGCCTCCTACTGGTACATCACACTCGGAAGCAGCAGGCCGACGACAAGTTTGATATGATCTCCGGCACCAACGGCCTGTCGGGGGCAGCAGACGGGGCCTTTCTTCTTCAGAAGGAGAAGCGGACGGACAGCACCGCCACCTTGGATGTGGTAGGACGTGACCAGCAAGACCAGCGGCTCTATCTCACTAAGGACAAGGAACACCTGACATGGACACTGGAGCGGATGGAAACGGAGTTGTGGGTAGAACCCCCCGACCCGGTGCTGGAGGCCGTAGCCGCCTTTATCACGGCGGAGAGGCCGTCCTGGGGCGGTACGGCCACGGAGTTGGCGGCAGCCCTGCAAGTGGATATGAAGCCCAATGCCCTGGCGATGCGGCTGAACGTCCGGGCCGGGAAACTGGCAACGGACTATCATATCCGCTATGAGAACACCCGCACCCACGCCGGGAGAAGTATCAGCCTGACCCTGGATCCTCCCCAAGCGTGACGACCGTGACGGCTGTGACGGCTTTTTTGAGAGCGGGGGCGGTGTCCAAAACATCGTCACGGTCGTCACGGCTGTCACGGGGAGCGGGGTCAAATGTCAAGGGGGCATACCTGCGGGTGGAGATTGCCGCAAGGCAATACAACCCGAACCCCTTGACATTTGGCCTACGGAGGACACTTGCCGGGTGGTGGAAAGGCTGCGCATTTCCACCTGCCCAACGGCGAGTGGCAAAGTTTAGGCGGGGTGCAGGGTGCCCTTTTCAAAGGGCGGCCCTGCTGGGGGAGGCAACCGCAGTTGCCGGGGGCAAAGCCCCCACACCCCCTCGGAGAGCCCACGGCACTTTGCAGCCCGCAGGGATGAAAGTGTCATAGTGGGTTATTACACTTCCCGCAGGAAGTGCCTCCCCGAATCCCCGTTCTCTTTCAACAACCAAACATCTGAAACAGGAGGATTTTTGC
>JAETOP010000054.1 GCA_021771675.1 Oscillospiraceae bacterium
GGCTTACGCCGTGCCAGCTCCCCTTACACAGGGGAGCCTTGGGCGCTCCCGCGCCACAGCAACCAACAACATGCCGCAAAATCGTTACCGGGCATTGGGGTAACGACCACAGACCAGCCTCGTGCGAATTGTCAGCGGCGACTCGCCGCCAAACACCAATTTACCGGGCTGGGATCATTCCGCTTCTGACTCCTAATTCCCAACTCCCAGCCGTCTCAATAGAGCAGGCTGGAGCCGTCCCCGGCCTTGGCGGTGAGATGGCCGTTTTCCACAAAGCCCATCTTTTCCAGCCAGCGCTGGAACTCCGGAATGGCGGTCTTGCCGGTCAGTTCCCGGAGGGCTGCGGTCTCCCGGAAGCCGGTGGTCTGATAGTTCAGCATAATGTCATCCCCATGGGGGATGCCCATAAAGTAGTTGCACCCCGCCAGGGTTAAAAGGCTCGCCAGATTCTCGATGTCATTCTGGTCTGCCTTCATGTGGTTGGTATAGCAGCAGTCGCAGCCCATGGGGATGCCGGTGAGCTTGCCCATGAAATGATCCTCCAGTCCCGCCCGGGTCACCTGGCGGGCGTCGTAGAGGTATTCCGGCCCGATGAAGCCCACCACGGTATTAACCAGGAAGGGCTGGAACCGCTTGGCAAAGCCATAGCACCGGGCCTCCATGGTCACCTGGTCGGTGTCATGGTGGGCGTTGGAGCTCAGCTCGCTGCCCTGGCCCGTCTCAAAATACATGACGTTGGGCCCCTGGGCCGTGCCCTGCTTCAGAAGCAGCTGCCGGGCCTCCTCCAGGGTGGATGCCGAAAATCCGAAAGCCTCGTTGCCCTTCTGGCTCCCGGCGATGGACTGGAAAATCAGATCGCAGGGAGCGCCCTTCTTCACCGCCTTCATCTGGGCGGTGACATGGGCCAGCACGCAGATCTGGGTGGGAATCTGCCAGTGCTCCTTGATTTCCTGGAACCGGCGGAGAATCCGCCCCACCTGCTCCGGGGAGTCGGTCACCGGGTTCAGACCGATCACGGCGTCTCCCGCTCCAAAGGACAGCCCTTCCAGCACGGAGGCCGTGATGCCCTCCGGATCGTCGGTGGTGTGGTTGGGCTGCAAGCGGCAGCTCAGGGTGCCGGGCAGACCGATGGTGGTGTTGCAGTGGGCGGTAACGGTGATCTTATTTGCCCCATAGATCAAATCCAGGTTGCCCATGAGCTTGCACACCGCCGCCACCATCTCACTGGTGAGGCCCCGGCTGATGCGCCGGATGTCCGCTCCGGTGGTCTTCTCATCCAGCAGCCACTCCCGGAACTCCGCCACGGTCCAGCCCTTGATCTTCTCATAGACCGCCTCGTTCACATCGTCCTGGATGATTCTGGTCACTTCGTCCTGCTCATAGGGCACCGCCGGATTCTCCCGCAAGTCCCCCAGCGTCAGGGCGGACAGCACCACCTTGGCGGCAATCCGCTCCTGGGCGCTTTCCGCCGCCAGCCCTGCCAGCTTGTCTCCGGTCTTTTCCTCGTTGGCCTTGGCCAACACCTGTTTGATGTCCCGGAACAGGTATGTTTTTCCCAAAAGGGTTGTTTTCAGCTTCATGGCTTACTTCCTTTCTGCTGAATCATCAGCAGGTAAATGGCGCTGCTCAGCCGGTTCATGACCCGGAGTAAATCCGGGCGGGTCACCCCTCCATCGGGGCCGGTAAAGGCCGCCGCTGCCGCCAGCTCCGCCTCCCGGGCGCAGACTCTCGCCAGGTTCAGCTGGGCAATCTCCCGGCCGTCCCGGGCCTCCGGCATGAAATGGGGCTGGCCGTAGTAGTCCTGGGGAAAGTGGCTCCGGCGGTGGAGCTCCTCCTCCGTCAGGCCAAATATTTTTTCCTCCTGTGCCGGTTCCCCCAGCACCTCCCAGCGCAGCAGCTTTCGAGTCAGGGTGAGCAGCTCCCCCAGCTCCCGGTCAAATTCCAGCACCTCCAGGCGGCACAGAATCAGCCGGGCCTCCAGGGAGTCCAGCTTCCCCCGGAACACAATTCTCGGATGGGTCTTGGGCACCAGGGTGGTGCCCTCCAAATGGGTCATGTGCTCCGGCTTTTCCTCCAGGAAGCCGCCCCCCAACACATGAAAGCGAGTGGGCTTTGCTTCCTCTGCCGGGAGAATCTCTATTCGCTCCCGGCGGAGGAAATCCTGGGCAGCGCTGGTGAGCCGGTCGCTCCTGCCCAGGAAGAACACCCGCTTTCCCTCCCGGGTGCGGATGTTATTTCGGACGGTTTCCTCGGTGTAGAGCATTATTCCGTCCCGCCAGCCAGGGGCTTGCCCTTGGGCAGGATGTTATCCACCTCTACATGGGGCCGGGCGATGACGTGGACGGAGATCAGCTCCCCCACCTTCTCCGCCGCCGCAGCCCCGGCGTCCGTGGCCGCCTTCACGGCGCCCACGTCGCCACGAACCATCACGGTCACGAGGCCGCCGCCCACCTGCTCCTTGCCGATGAGCTGAACATTGGCGGATTTCACCATGGCGTCCGCCGCCTCAATGGCCCCTACCAGGCCCTTGGTCTCGATCATTCCCAATGCGTTTGTATCCATTTTCTTCGTTCCTTTCATCATGATATACTGAAATGATGCTTAAATGACGGTACAGCCCAATGCGGGGAGGTGCGTCCTCCATCGCTTAGGGACTATACCATTTCGCCCAACGGCTTGCTATCCGCAACTGCCTGCTGCCCAATCCCCCCTTCCACTGAGCAGAGGAATGATTGCCACCGGCAATCATAAATATTTCAATTCGCTGTGCGAGCACCACCCTTTACACAAGGGGGGCATGAGCTCAGAAGCCGGTTCCTGGTTCCATTCAATGGAACACTCAAAGCTCATTACCTGGCGGGAGGCTAATAGCCTCCCCTACGGGCATCCCGTTAAATTCCTAACTCCTAATTCCTAACTATCTCATATCCTATATCTTATATCTCTAACGGTCTTCCCGCCACCTGGGCTACCTGCTCCCGGAAAGCGGCACAGGCGGCGTCGCAGGCGGATTGGGTGCCCGAAAGCAGTCCGCCGCCGAAATTGGTCTCGCTGGGCGGGGCATAGAGTTTACATAACTTTACGTCCGCCGCCTTCAGGGCAGCGTCCAGGGCGTACATGGCTTCCAGGGGTGGAGCGATGAGATAGGCCAGGGCGCTTCCAACGGCTATGCCCGCCTCTCCCGCCAGAAAGGAGCCCACGCTGCTCACCGTATGGGCCAGGCAGGGCACCCCGCTTAAATCCTCAAAGCCCACTTTTTTCAGCGCTGACAGCGCCGCCTCCATGCCGCTGCGGGCATCCCCCGGCGTCCGGCCCGCCAGAATGCCGATGACCTCCCCGGCGTTGGGGGTGGAGGCGTTGGCGGCCCCGGCATAGAAGCTTCGCCCATAGCAGACCTTCACCTGGGCCGCCTTGGTGGCCGCATCCAGGGCAATATAGGTGGCGTCGTCACAGTCCGTGGTGAGCATGGCCAGGGAGGAATAGCCCTCCGGCGCTCCCAGCTCCCGGCACAGCCCTGGCGCAGCATTGGCCAGATACCGCACCGCCAGCACCTTCACAGGGATCATGCCCCTTCCTCCAGATGCAGGGCAACTCCGGAAACCTGCTTTTTCAGAATGGTCTCCAGCAGGCCCGCAATGTGGGCTCCGGCCTCCACAGCGGGGGTACCCTGGGCATGGATGTTGCTCACCACCGTCCGGGCGGATTCCAGCACCCCGGTCCGGGGTCGGTAGGTGATATAGGCGGACATGCTCTTATCCGTCACCAGTCCCGGCCGCTCTCCCACCAGCATACACACCACCTCGCAGCCGGTGATGTCCCCGATGGCGTCTCCCGCCCCCACCCGGCAGTACCGGACGAAGAGTGGGGCGGCGGTTTCGATTCCCCGAAGCTTCAGCCCGTCCCGGATGGCGGCCACGCAGTCCAGGGCATTGGCCAGGATAGCGGCGGAGGAAAGCCCGTCTCCCACCACCAGCTGCACCCGGGGGGTGCCGGGCACCGCTGAGCGGATTTTGCCGGCATTCTCCTCATCGAAGCAGCGGCCCAAATCCGGCCGGGTCAGATACTCGTCCTTGTCACGGCATCTGGTTTTGACCTCCACCATGCCGTTTTTCGCCGCAAAATCCTCCGGCACCTGGGAAAACACCGTGTCCTGGGCCGCCGCATGATCCGCCCGGAAGCGGAGCATGGTCAGCGTCTTATACCTGGGCCCCGCCTTGCCGCAGCCTAAGCGGGCGGGGGTCTTCTCTTTGAGGAGCCGGAACTGCTCCGGCTTTTCCGGCTGCTCCACCAGATAGAGCTTGCGAAGGTTCAGCTTCGTCACATCCGGCACAAAATCCCCGTCGGCGTAGCCGGAATCCGGCTGTCGGGGCTGGGGAGCAGCGGGATGATAGTCGCTGGCCTTCACCGTGGGCTCCCGCCCCATCTGCGCCAATATTTCCGCCACCATGGCGGTAAGCTCCTGCTTGTTCATGACTTCCTCCAATCTGTTGCTATGTCTCTCTCGGCCCGTCCCGGGACAGCACCAGAGTCTTCACCACCACCGGAAAGGCGGGGCCCACCGGGGCCGCCACATCCAGATAGCTTTCCCTTCCAACCTTCACCCGATCCAGGCAGAGGATGGGGGCGTCCCGGCCCAGCCGCAGGGCCAGGGCCTGTCCCAGGGCCTTTGCCATATCCTGCTCCAGGCAGAGATAGACCGGGGACGAACCTGTGGCGGCGATTTGCTCCGCCAATTGGGTCAGCTCCCCATAGCTGGGGGATTCCAGCCCCGGCATGGCATAAAAGCAGGCCGTCTCATATTGACTCCTCTGGGCATCATCCGTGATCACCGGGATGTTTTTCAGGGGAAACTTCACATTCTGGCAGAATACCGTGCTGCCGGACAGCTGGGTGCTGTGGCAGCCGGCGCCAATCACCGTGGCCCGGATGGTCTGGCTTCCCAGCACGTATTTTCCCCGGCACAGCAGGCTCTGCCGGATGGCCCGGCCCAGCAGGGGGCCAATGTCCCCATACTCCTGCCAGGGCACCTCCCGGTCGATGCAGTCCGCCACACCCCCGGAGAAGGAAATCGTGATGGGCTCCCCAGGCTGGCTCAGGGGCAGAGCGCCCCCCGCCTCCCGGGTGGTGAGCCGGGTCAGAAGATCATCCGGCTCCCGCAGGCCCGCCCCCATCTCCAGAGCCGAGGTCAGCAGCTGCGCCAGTCTTTCCCCTGCTTCCCGGCTCAGAGGCTCACCCACTGCGCCGTCCCAGATGCCCCCCAAAACCGGAGAAACGTAGCTGATTCTGCCCTCTTGCAGCTTGACCAGCCGTCCGCCCACGTTCAGGCAGCCGGTGGCGGCGATTTCCCCCCGGCGGATCAGGGCCAGATTGCTGGTGCCTCCGCCAATGTCCATGTGGAGCACCGTTTCTCCGGTTTTCTCGCTGTATTGTGCTGCGCCGGCTCCCTTGGCCGCCAGCACGCTTTCCAGGTCAGGCCCGGCGGCGGCTACCACAAAGTCTCCAGCCAGGTCGGCCATAGCCTCCATCACTGCTGCGGCGTTCTCCTTCCGGCTGGTCTCCCCGGTGATGATGACGGCTCCGGTGTCCACATCCTCCCGGCGAATTCCCGCTGCCCGGTACTCCCGCTCCACGATTTCCCGGATGGCGGCGGCATCCATTCGCTTCTGCTCCAACAGCGGGGTGAAATACACCGGGCTTTGGTAGAGGATTTCCCGTCCGCTGATGGCCAGCTCCGGCACCGCAAAGCCGGAGGCCCGGTTCTGAACCGCCAGCCGGGACACCACCAGCTGGGTGGAGGTGGTTCCCAAATCCAGTCCCACACTGAGCAGCTCAGGCATGGCCCGCCACCTGTTCCAGCACCCGGCGGATGAGAAATTCCTCCACCTTGATGGGGTTGGTTTCGATGCATGGATCCTCCATCACCGCCTCCACAATCATGGGCATATTCTCCGTCAGCTTCCGGGGCGGAATCCCCGCCTGGGACAGAGTCCCGGGCAGCCCCAGCTCCCGACGCAGCCGGAGCAGCCCGTTTTTCAGATTCCGCAGTGCCACTGCGTCGGCGCTGCCCGCCATCCCGGCGCACCGGGCCAGCTCAGCATAACGGCTTGCCACCTTGTTGGCGTTGCAGTCCACCACCGCCGGGAGCAGAACGGCGTTCAGCCGACCGTGAGGCACATGGAAAACCCCGCCCAGGCTGTGAGCAATGGCATGGCACAGCCCCAGTCCCGCCTGGGAGAAGGCCATTCCCGCCATGGTGGAGGCCAGATGCATTTTAAGCCGCACCTCCTGCTTCCCCGCAAAGGACGCCGGAAGCACTGCATAGGCCATCCGGAAGCTCTCCCGGGCCAGCATGTCGGAAAACGCCCCCGCCCCGGTGGCAACATAGGCCTCCATAGCATGGGTCAGCACGTCAAAGCCCGCATCCGCAATCAACCCCGGGGGCAGCTCCTTCAGCAGGTCGCTGTCCAAAATGGCAGCGGCAGGGCGAAGCTTTTCGTCCACCAGGGGGTGCTTGGCCTTCCCATGGGTCAAAATAGCGAAATCCGTCACCTCCGACCCGGAGCCAGAGGTGGTGGGGATGGCCACCAAGGGCACATCTGTCTGGGCAAAATAGGCCATGGCCTTGGCGCAGTCCATGGCGCTGCCCCCGCCCAGAGCCACCAGCAAATCCGGGGCGAAGGCGCGAAGCTTCGCCGTCCCCTCCGCCGCCAGGGCCACGGTGGGGTCCGGCTGAACACGGTCAAAATATTCAACCTTTTCCGCCTTTGACGCTTCGGCAATCCGCTGGGCTGTGCCGTTTTTCATGAAATAAGGATCCGTTACCAGCATCAGACGCTTTGCACCGAATTTTTCCAGCACCGAAACCCCGCCTGCACCGGCATATATCTTGGTCTTTAAGGAGAATTCCTCCATTTACCCACCCGCCTTTTCAGCAGTAGTATGTTCCAAGGGGTTCGGAATATGTATGGCAGGGCGGAAATTTTTCTTCCTGGAGAAAAAAGTGGTAGGAAAATGAGAACAAATGTGTTATGATAGGCGGTGAGGTGAAAAACCATGGAGCATGAAGAAGAAAAGGGCTATTCCCCCCGCCCGGCCTGGCAGATTTGGGCTGCCAGAATCGGTCTGGTGGTGTTCATTCTGTTTGTGATTTATCAGTATCTTTGCATTCTCCGGGGTGGCAGGTGATGAAGATTCTCGGCATCGACCCGGGCTACGGCATCACCGGCTTCGGTCTCATCGACGCCCAGCGAAGCCAGTTTCAGCTGCTGCGCTGCGGGGCCATCACCACGCCCCCAAACACGGACTTCTTTTGGCGGCTCAGCGTGATTTACAACGACATGGTGGAGCTTTTGATGATGGAGAAGCCCGATGCGGTGGCCATCGAAGAGCTGTTCTTCGGCCACAACGTCACCACCGGCATCAACGTGGCCCAGAGCCGGGGGGTGATCCTGCTGGCGGTGCAGCAGGCGGGAGTCCCAATTTTTGAATACAAGCCCATGCAGGTCAAGCAGGCCGTGGTGGGCTACGGCAATGCCAGCAAGCACCAGGTGATGGACATGACCAAGCGGATTCTCCGCCTGTCCGCCGTGCCCAAGCCCGACGACGCCGCCGACGCAGTGGCCATCGCCCTGTGCCACGCCCGTTCCAGCACCTCCCTGCTGGCGGGGAAAGTTAGAAGTTAGGAATGAGGAATTGGAAGCGCAGGGCGCTTCACCCCAATGCCGCACGGAGATAGAGGTAATCGTTACCCTCGAACTGAAGCCCGGTAACGTTTTCTGGGTAGAATGTTGAGTGGTGGAAGGGAATGGCTTCTGAGAAAGGCTCCCCTGTGTAAGGGGAGCTGGCACGGCGAAGCCGTGACTGAGGGACTGTACAGCAGGCACTAAAATGATTGTTCAGTCCAATGTGGAAAGGTACGCTCCAATGCTCTCCCCTTTTCCATTATAACAGGGTGCAATGCTAAAGAGACAGCGGTAGACGAACACTTCCGGTATTCGCCCGACATGGTACAAATATAGGACATTTTACTGCACAGTCCCTCAGTCAGCTTCGCTGACAGCTCCCCTTACACAGGGGAGCCTTGGGTGCTCCCGCACCAGTGTAGCCAACGAGGAACGGCATAAAACCATAACCTGCCCGGCGGGCTCATGACGTAAACCCTACGGGTATCCCGCCAAATACCAATTTGTAAATTGGCTAAGTTAAGCCGATAAGCACATTCCTAATTCCCAATTCCCAAAAAGGAGTTTTATCTATGTTATATTATGTTTCCGGCAATGTTTCCGTTTTGGAGCCGGGGCTGGCGGTGATCGACTGCGGCGGAGTGGGCTACGGCTGCCGCATCACCGCCTATACCGCCGCCCAGCTGAAGCTGAATACCAGCGCCCGGCTTTTCATCACCGAGTCCATCCGGGAGGATGCCTACGACCTATACGGCTTTTCCTCCCGGGAGGAGCAGCGCTGCTATGAGCTGCTGACCTCCGTCAATGGTGTGGGGCCCAAGGCGGCCATGGCGATTCTGTCCGCCGGGGGGCCTCAGAATTTCACCCTGGCCGTCATGACCGGGGATGAAAAAATCCTCACCGCCGCCCAGGGCATCGGCAAAAAGATCGCCCAGCGGATCATTTTGGAGCTGAAGGACAAAATCGGCGGCGGCAGCATGGAGCTGGACTTCTCCGCCGGCGTCAGTGCGGCGGCCCCCCAGGCCACCGGCTCCCTGGCCATGGCCACGGCGGCCCTCCAGGAGCTGGGCTACTCCCCGGCGGAGATCAACACCGCCCTCAAAGGAGTCGACCCCAAGGCCAGCACCGAGGAAATGGTGCGCTACGCCCTGCGGGCAATGGTCCTAAAATAGATATAAGATATGAGATACAAGATATAAGATAGCGGTAACTATCTCATATCTCATATCTTATATCTTCTATCTCACACGTGTTGGAGGTTTTATGAGCTTAGAATTTTCCGAAGGGCTGGAAGCGCCCATTATTTCCCCCACCTTTGTGCCCCAGGATTCGGCGGAAATCGGCCTGCGGCCCAAGCTGCTTGCCGACTACACGGGCCAGGAGAAGGCCAAGGGGAATCTGTCCATCTACATCGAGGCCGCCCGGCAGCGGGGAGAGTGCCTAGATCATACCTTGCTCTACGGCCCTCCCGGTCTGGGCAAGACCACCCTGGCGGGGGTCATCGCCAACGAGATGGGGGTGAACATCCGCATCACCTCCGGCCCGGCCATTGAAAAGCCCGGGGATCTGGCGGCCCTGCTGACCAACCTGAACCCCGGGGACATTCTCTTCATCGACGAAATCCACCGCCTGAACCGGGTGGTGGAGGAAATTCTCTACCCCGCCATGGAGGATTTTGCCATCGACATCATCGTGGGCAAGGGCCCCAGCGCCAACTCCATTCGGCTGGATCTGCCCAAATTCACCCTGGTGGGGGCCACCACCCGGGCGGGGCAGCTCTCCGCCCCTCTGCGGGATCGGTTCGGCGTCTCCCTCCGCCTGGAGCTGTACCAGCCGGAGGAGCTGGCTAAGATTGTCACCCGCTCCGCTGCAATTCTCGGCATGGAAATCGACCCCCGGGGCGCCATGGAGATCGCCTCCCGGAGCCGGGGCACCCCCCGGATTGCCAACCGGTTCCTTCGCCGGGTGCGGGACTTCGCGCAGATCATGGGGGACGGCACCATCACCAAGGAGGCCGCCGACCTGGCCCTCAGCCGCCTGGAGGTGGACAAGCTGGGCTTAGACGCCGTGGATCGCCGGATGCTCACCGCCATCATCCAGAATTACAGCGGCGGCCCGGTTGGCCTGGAAACTCTGGCCGCCACCATCGGTGAAGAGTCCGTCACACTGGAGGACGTCTATGAGCCCTATCTGATGCAGCTGGGCTTCCTCACCCGCACCCCCCGGGGCCGCTGCGTCACCCCCCTGGCCTATGAGCACCTGCACATCCCCTTCGAGGGGCAGACCCAGTTCAGCCTGTGAGGTTTTCTCTCAAGGGAACCACTGTTTAAATCGGCAAGAGCTGATGGCGAGAGATTTTCTTTCAGATAAAAGTTCAGAAATTGGAGGAATACTGTATGTATTTCCCAATTTCTGAACTGCACAGCTAGAAGAAAATATCCGCCACTCAGCCGCAGACGATTTAATCAGTGGTTCCCAAGGGCGGACAATTGTCCCCGGGGTGTAATATTGCATAAAGGCTACGAAAAATTTACGAAAATTCTTATAAAGGATTGACAAATTGCTTTTGCCCGTGTATAATCCTAACCAGTGGCAGTATTCCGCCACATATTCCAGACCCTGCGTATCAACCATTCCGGTAGACTTTCACGGGGCAATAAAAATGGAGAGAGGTTTTTCCAATGTACGAAGACAAGACTTTGAAGTGCAAAGATTGCGGCAACGAGTTCGTGTTCACCGCCGGTGAGCAGGCTTTCTACGCTGAGCGTGGCTTCCAGAATGAGCCCCAGCGCTGCAAGGCATGCCGGGACGCCCGCAAGAACAGCACCCGTGGCCCCCGTGAGTTCTTCACCGCTACCTGCGCACGCTGCGGCGGCGAGGCTAAGGTTCCCTTCGAGCCCAAGTCCGACCGTCCCGTGTACTGCAGCGAGTGCTTCGCTCAGATGCGTGCCAACGGCTAATCCGCTTCAAAAAACTGCCCCGTCCAAATGGACGGGGTGATTTTTTATACTTAGGTGCCGCTTTTACAGTAGAAAAATCCTCCGCACTCCCCTTTTCACTGTAGGGGCGGGTCAAGACCTGCCCGCTGGGGACGTCAAACAAGAGCAGTTCGTTGAATAGTGAAGCGTGACTGCTTCTGAGAAAGGCTCCCCTGTGTAAGGGGAGCTGGCACGGCGTTAGCCGTGACTGAGGGACTGTGCAGTGAAATCTTACGTATTCACATGCAGTTGGGCGAAAAGGAAATACCTTTCCACATTGGTCTTTAAGAGCGCTTCGGTGCCTGCTGTGCAGTCCCTCAGTCAGCTTCGCTGACAGCTCCCCTTGCACAGGGGAGCCTCCCTCAAAAGCCATTCCCTTTCACCATTCAACCTTCTACTGCAAAAACGTTACCGGGCGGGTTAGGGCACAAACGATAACGGGCCATCCCCCTGCAAATTATCAGCGGGCATTGCCCGCCGCCCGGCGCTTCGATTGATGCTCCATTACTAAAAAATGCAGGATACCCACTGGGGTACCCTGCATTTCTTGTTCATCAGATTTAAATATCCTTGCTCTTGGAGGCGATTTCCGCCTGGCACTTGGCCAGGAATTCGTCGGGGGTCATGGCGCCCAGGTCGTCGCCCTTGCGGGTGCGGACGGACACAGTGCCGTTTTCCATATCCCGGTCGCCCACCACCAGCATATAGGGAATCTTCTGCATCTGGGCCTCCCGAATCTTGTAGCCCAGCTTCTCGGAACGGCAGTCGCTCTCCGCATGGATTCCGGCGGCGAGCAGCTTTTCTTCCAGCTCCCTGGCGTAGCCGTGGGCGCGGTCAGTGATGGGCATCACCCGCACCTGGGTGGGCATCATCCACAGGGGAAGAGCGCCGGCGTATTCCTCGATCAGGTAGGCAAGGGTCCGCTCGTAGCAGCCCAGGCTGGTGCGGTGGATGATATAGGGGGTCTTCTTCTGTCCGTCGGCATCGGTGTATTCCATGCCGAACTGCTTTGCCAGCAGCATGTCAATCTGGATGGTGACCAGGGTATCCTCCTTGCCGTAAACGTTCTTATACTGAATGTCCAGCTTGGGGCCGTAGAAGGCAGCCTCGTCAATGCCGATGGAGTACTTCACGTCCAGGTCGTCCAGAATCTGGCCCATGATCCGCTGGGCCTCATCCCACTGCTCTGCCGTGCCCTCGTACTTGTTCTTGGGGTTGGCAGGGTCCCACTGGGAGAAGCGGAAGGTGCACTTATCCAGCAGGCCAACGGTGCCCAGGCAGTACTTTGCCAGATCCAGGCAGTTCTTAAACTCCTCTTCCAGCTGTTCAGGACGGAGGATCAGGTGGCCCTCGGAAATGGTGAACTGGCGGACACGAATCAGGCCGTGCATTTCCCCGGAATCCTCGTTGCGGAACAGGGTGGAAGTCTCCCCCAGACGCATGGGCAAATCCCGGTAGCTCCGGGCACGATTCAGGAATACCTGATACTGGAAGGGGCAGGTCATGGGCCGCAGGGCAAAGCACTCCTTGGTGTCGTCGTTGGGGTCGCCCAGAACAAACATGCCGTCCAGATAGTGATCCCAGTGGCCGGAAATCTTGTACAAGTCGGACTTGGCCATCAGCGGGGTCTTGGTCAGCAGGTAGCCCCGCTTCTGCTCCTCGTCCTCTACCCAGCGCTGCAAGGTCTGGATGACCCGTGCGCCCTTGGGCAGCAGGATGGGCAGGCCCTGGCCAATATAGTCCACTGTGGTAAAGAATTCCAGTTCCCGTCCCAGCTTATTGTGGTCCCGCTTCCGGGCCTCCTCCTGGCGGGCCAGGAAGTCGGTCAGCTCCTCCTTGGAGGGGAAGCCGATGCCATAAATTCTCTGGAGCATCTTCCGCTTGGAGTCTCCCCGCCAGTAGGCGCCGCAGGAATTCAGCAGCTTAAAGCCGTTGTGCTTGATGCGGCCGGTGGAATCCAGGTGGGGGCCGGCGCACAGGTCGGTGAACTCGCCCTGGGTATAGAAGGAGATCACGGCATCCTCCGGCAGGTCGTTGATGAGCTCCACCTTATAGGGCTCGTTTTTCTCCTGCATATAGGCGATGGCTTCGGCCCGGGGCTTCTCGGTGCGCTCCAGGTGGAGGCGCTCCTTGCAGATTTTCTTCATCTCCGCCTCGATCTTTTCCAGATGCTCCGGGGTGAAGGTGAAGGGGGCGTCGAAGTCGTAGTACCAGCCCTCGTCGATGGCGGGGCCGATGGCCAGCTGCACCTCGGGCCACAGCCGCTTGATTGCCTGGGCCATCACATGGGAGCAGGTGTGCCAATAGGTCTTGCGGTACTCGGGGTTTTCAAAAGTGTACAGGTTTTCTTCGCTCATTGGGTTTACCCTCCTTTAATATTGGGGTGAAAAAAGAACATCCCACCCCTGAAAAGATCAGGGGTGGGATGAAAAAATCATTCCACGGTTCCACCCTGGTTGCAGCGGTGACGCTGCCACTCATTGGCGCATTAACGGGCGCACCCGGCGGGCCATTTCCGACCCACGGCTCAGAAGTGGTATCCACCCCGGCAGTTTTACAGAAGCCTTGCAGCAAAATGGCTCCCTCTCTGAGAATCTTACCAGGACGGCGTGTCTTCCTCACAGCCTTTTATTAAATGACAACTTAGCACATTTTTAGTTAAATGTCAAGTGATTTCCGGCAGAAGGAAAATTATAATTTGTGGTGATATTTGCGTAGGGCTTATCTCATGAGCCCGCGGCCCCGGTGACGACCACTGGGCAGTGCGTTGAACGGTGGAGGGCAATGGCTTCTGAGGAAGGCTCCCGCACCATAGCAACCAACAACGTGCTGCAAAATCGTTACCGAGCTTATATTGGGGTAACGACCGCAGACCATCCCCGTGCGAGTTTGGGGGGAAGCGCCCTGCGCTTCAAATTACAATTTCCACAACTCTCAGAGAAAAAAAGAGAGCTCTGCATTCATGGCCCGGAATTGGAAAGATGGCCGGGAAGTGTAGAGTTTCCTCAAGATTTTTCGGTAAAATGTTCAAAGAATCGGCTAAACGGCCTTGGAAATATCCCATCATAAAAAGTTCTCGACAAGAGTTTTTTCAGGGCTGAACCGCCAGTCCCGCAGCTTCCGCAGTGCTGCCTATATATCCTGCTCCCGAAGCCAGGTCAGGAAGCTCTGTGCCAGGGACAGCTGCTTTGTACTCATATCCTTCAGCAGCTCCGCCACATCCTTCCAGGGTTCGTCATCATAGCGAATGGTTCCCGTCAAAAAGGTATCAGGGGTGGTTTCCAGCGCCAGGGCCAGCCTCATGACAACCTCCAAAGAGGGGATGGATGTGGCCCGCTCGATGCACGATAAATACTTATCGTTGATGCCCGCCTTCTCGCAAACCTGGGTCTGGCGAAGCCCCAGATCCTTTCTCCGCTGCGCAATTCTCCTGCCGATCTCGGAGTAGTCCAATTCCAATGATTCATCGCCTCCTTGGGGTACATTCTAACCGCTTTTCTCAAAAGCAAAAACAATTTGAAAGTTGAAAATTCTACTTGACATACGAATTTATCAGTTGTATAATCGGTTTATCCACTTGAGAGTGGAATTGCTCCTGGCTGTGGGCCGCTTTATTGGGAAGCTCCCTCAGGCAGCGGGTGTTTTTTGCGGCGGTATTGCCGCCCTGCCAGGTTATTTATCAGCTTCGGCTGTTAAATAAAAATATCAAGAAAGGAGAAACAAAGTATGAAGAAGGTTATTTCCCTCGTCCTGGCCATCGCTCTGTTTGCTACTCTGTCTGTTGTCGCATTCGCTGAGGTGGAGACTCACTACGACGGCTACTGCCATCCCTATTTCGGTGAAATGCTCGTTTACGAGGAATCCGATCTGGACGGCGAGCTGAAGCTGGTGGAAGACGGTGTGTGGCCCTACATGAACAATGGTGAGTTCATCACCGAGGATGAGTTCAAGGCTGCTGTCCGCCTGTCCTCCGACCAGGTGGATATCACCATGCCCGCCGGCATGCAAGTGCGTTGGACCAGCCACAACGAGGCCATCACCGCCGCTGACCTGGAAGCTTTCACCGACTACAAGAACCTGACCGTTTTCTTCCAGAGAATGGTTAAGACCAACGTTGCCGGTGAGATGACCGTCAAGCTGTGGCCCTGCCAGCCCAAGAAGGGTCAGCAGGTTGTCGTTCTGGCTCTTGTTGACGGCGCTTGGATCGACCTGGCTCCCATGACCGGTGACAAGACCGTTACCGTCACTGTGCCCGAAGGCGTGGAGTCCATCGTTGTCTGCCGTGCTTACTAATTCCTAAGCACCAGTACATGACTTCTATTCAGGCAAACACCCCCCGCACCCATGTGCGGGGGGTGCTTTTTTGTTATAACATTGTCCGCTTTAAGGAATATATTATATTTGACAGTAAATGTTGAATATGTTATAATTCTTTTACAAGAGGATACGAAGGCATCACAGCCAAGATTCTCTTTGAGAATGTTCCCTATGAAACCGCTGCTGCCGCTCTGCAGAAGATCATTGCAAGCGGTATTCTCCCTCACTTAACTTACAAAACTATGGCAGGACGTGAATCAGTGTCCTGCCATTGATTGTATATGTCCAAGGAAACGGTCATTCACAGATACACAAGCCTTTAACCGTTACGAAAGCGGGCGGGTCAAGACCGGCCCCTACGGGGTGATGCCGCACCGGCGGGATTTGTTTTTCCCTGTTGACAACAGCGTCGGGAGCGGATATAATAAGCATGTGCTTATAAAATAAACTTTTCTTTAGGAGGTCAGCCATGACCAAGCGGGAGCGACAGATTCTACAGCTCATCGAGTCCAATCCCCTGATCTCCCAGCAGGAGATCGCCGAGAAAATGGGCATCACCCGTTCCAGCGTGGCGGTTCACATCTCCAACCTGACCAGGAAGGGCTGCATTGCCGGGCGGGGGTATGTGCTGCGCAGCGGCAGCTACGCTGTGGTGGTTGGGGGCGTGAATGTGGACATTGGGGGCCGCTCCTTCGCCCCCCTGGTGGCGGCGGACTCCAATCCCGGCCTTGTGCGGCTGAGCCTGGGGGGCGTAGGCCGGAACATCGCCCACAACCTGGCCCTGCTGGGCACTGATGTCCATCTGCTCACCGCCTATGGGGACGACCTCCACGGGGAGCGGGTGGCTGCCTCCTGCTCCGAGCTGGGCATCGACCTGAGCCACGCCCTCCGGGTGGCTGGGGGCGTCACCTCAACCTATGTGTATCTGGCAGACCAGCACGGCGAGATGGCTCTGGCGGTGTCCGACATGGAAATCTGCAAGCGCATCACCCCGGCCTACCTGGCCTCCCAGCTTTCCCTGCTGCAAAATGCCCAGGTGGTGGTGGCAGACGCCAACCTCAGCGCCGAATCCCTGAAGTATCTGGCGGAAAACTGCACCGTCCCCCTGTTTGTTGACCCGGTCTCCACCGCCAAGGCAGAAAAGCTCCGGCCCATCCTGGGGAAAATCCACACCCTCAAGCCCAACCGGCTGGAGGCGGGGCTGCTGTCCGGGGTTTCCATAAAGACGGAGGCGGACCTGAACCGGGCGGCGGATGTGCTCACGGAGCTGGGCGTCCACCGGATGTTTATCTCCCTGGGGGAGCAGGGGGTGTTCGCCGTGATGGGGCAGCAGCGGCTGCGGCTTCCCAATCTCCCCGGCTGCATGGTCAATACCACCGGCTGCGGCGATGCCTTTATGGCCGCCCTGGTCTGGGCATACCTGGAGGGGATGGATTTACGGCGCACCGCCCTGGCAGGCCTGGCCGCCGGTTCCATCGCCATGGAATCGGAGGAAACCATCAACCCCGCTATGTCCGCCCTGGCAGTGAAGAACAGGATGCGGACAGAGCCCGCATCCAATGAGGAATGAGGAATTAGAAATTATCCCATATTTCTCACCATTTCCTGTTCTCTTCGGCCTCTTTGTAATCTGCGGTTCTGAATTCCTAGTTCCCACTTATCTTGTATCTCATATCCCGTATCTCATATTTTAACTGAAAGGAACCAAGTCAAAATGAACGCAAACAAGTATCTGGACGTAAATCCCGAGGTGGCACAGGCCATTGCTCAGGGAAAGCCCGTGGTGGCCCTGGAATCCACCATCATCTCCCACGGTATGCCCTACCCCCAGAATGTGGAAACCGCACTGAACGTGGAGAAGATCATCCGTGAAAACGGGGCTGTGCCCGCCACCATCGCCATCATCGGCGGCCGCCTGAAGGCGGGCCTCACCCCGGAGGAAATCGAATACTTCGGCAAAAAGGGCCGGGCCATTCACAAGGCCTCCCGCCGGGATCTGGCAGTGCTCTGCGCCAAGGGTGAGGACGGCGCCACCACCGTCACCACCACCATGATGATCGCCCACATGGCAGGCATCCGCTTCTTTGCCACCGGCGGCATCGGCGGCGTCCACCGGGGCGCCGAAACCACCATGGACATCTCTGCCGACCTGGAGGAGCTGGCCAGAACCCCTGTGATGGTGGTATGCGCCGGGGCCAAGTCCATTCTGGATCTGGGCCTGACCCTGGAATACCTGGAAACCAAGGGCGTGAGCGTTCTGGGCTACCAGACCGAGGAGCTCCCCGCCTTCTACACCCGCAAATCCGGCTTCGGCGTTGACTACCGGATGGACTCCCCCGCCCAGCTGGCCGCCGCCTTCAAGGCCCAAAACGACATGGCTCTGGGCGGCGGAATGCTGGTGACCAACCCCATCCCGGAGGAATACTCCATGCCCAAGGAAATCATCGACGCTGCCATCGACCGCGCCATTGCCGAGTGTAATGAAAAGGGCATCAAGGGCAAGGAGACCACCCCCTTCCTGCTGGCCCGGGTGGCAGAGCTCACCGGCGGCGACAGCCTGGCCAGCAACATCCAGCTGGTCTACAACAACGCCAGACTCACCGCCCAGACCGCCGCGGAATACTGCAAGCTGTAATTCCCCCCTCCCCCGCCCATTCGGCGGGGGAGATTTTTCATAAGCCATTGAAAAGCGGCGCCTTCTGGGGTATAATGGGAAATTAAGAATTGTCCATATTGGCTTTGCTGATCGGCAAATTGGTGTTTGACGATTTGCTGCACACCCGTAGGGGCGGGTCAGGGAAAAAGCGATAATTGACCAGCCCCGTGCGACATTGGGGGGAAGCGCCCTGCGTTTCAACATATCAAAACACAGGAGGGATAAAAGATGGCGGAATTGATTTCTCTGGTGGTGCCCTGCTACAATGAGGAGCAGTCATTGCCCTATTTCTGGGAGCAGACCGCCGCCGTGATGGGGCGGATGCCAGATCAGGACTTTGAGGTAATTTTCGTGGACGACGGCTCCCGGGACAAGACCCTGGAGCTTCTGCGCCAGCTGGCGGGGAAGGACAAGCGGGTAAAATACCTGTCCTTCTCCCGGAATTTCGGCAAGGAAGCGGCCATGTACGCCGGGCTGTCCCACGCCAAGGGGGACTACGCTGCTGTGATGGATGCGGATTTGCAGGATCCCCCTGCCCTGCTGGAAGAAATGTACCGGGCTGTCACGGAAGAAGGCTACGACTCCGCCGCCACCCGCCGGGTCACACGGAAGGGAGAGCCCCCCATCCGCTCCTTCTTCGCCCGGATGTTCTACCGGATCATCAATAAAATGACGGATGTGGAAATTGTGGACGGAGCCCGGGATTTCCGGCTGATGAACCGGAAATATTTGAATGCCCTGCTGGAGCTGCGGGAGCGGAACCGGTTCTCCAAGGGCCTGTTCGGCTGGGTGGGCTTCAAAACCAAATGGCTGGAATTTGAAAATGTGGAGCGCATTGCCGGTCAGACCAAGTGGTCCTTCTGGAAGCTGTTCAAATACAGCATCGAGGGCATTGTGGCCTTCACCACCACTCCGCTGACCCTGGCCTCCTTTATGGGCTTTTTCATGTGTATGCTGGCCCTGTGCTCCACGGTGTTCATTGTGGTGCGCAAGCTTCTCTTCGGCGACCCGGTGTCCGGCTGGGCCTCCACCGCCTCCATCATCACCTTCATCGGCGGCATCCAGCTCTTCTTCATGGGCATCTTCGGCCAGTATCTGGCCAAGGCCTATACGGAGATCAAAAACCGCCCCATTTACATTATCGCCGAATCCAATTTGGAAACGGAGAAATAAGATGTGCCCGATTCCTCTCTACCGTCCCCTCACCGCTGTTCCCTTTCAAAGAGAAAGCGCCTACGCCGAAGCTCCGCCGGGGCCCCAGCTTTCCCCCTACGTCCGCTGCTTCTGGTTCAGCACCCCGGGGCTGGGCAGCACCGGACTGGTGATCCCCGACACCTGCGCCGATCTGATTTACCGGATCGACCACACCGGTCACACCCTGGTGGGTAGCTTCTGCGGCGTCAGCGACGAGAGCTTTGCGTCCCATCAGATGGTTCCGGCGGGCCACTGCGTCCACCTCTTCGGCATCCGCTTCTATGCCTGGACGGCCCACCTCTTTGCCCAGGACTCCCTGGCCGGTTCCCGAAACCGGTCGGTTGATCCCCGGGCCCAGTTTGAATGGCTGGATACCGCTCTGCGTCAGCATCTGCTGGAGCTTCCCACCTTCAGCGCCCAGGCGGCCTTTGCCCGGGGTCTGCTGGAAGCCCGGCTGGAACGAATCAGGATCAATCCCATTCTCCAAAATGCCGCAGGCCAGATGATTCTGAGCCACGGAAGCCTGAGCGTCACGCAGCTGGCCGGGGAGGTCTTCGTCAGCACCAGGCAGCTGGAACGGGTGTTTCAGGAATACGCCGGAATCAGCCCCAAAAGGCTGAACAATCTGATCCGCTACCAGATGCTCTGGCAGGACTGCCTGACCCGGAGGGACTTTGACATTGCCGACGCCGTGATGAAATTTGGTTATGCCGACCAGGCCCACCTGTGCCACGAATTCAAACGCTACCACACCATGGACTTGACCTCCGCAAAAGCCCTGGCCACGAAAGCTGTCGGAAATTTACAAGAAAAATCAATTCTCATGGGGTAAAATGGAACCACCTCAGCCCTCACCGGGCTGCAAAATTTGGGAAGCTCTGATTAAATCGGCAAGAGCTGACAGTGAGAGATTTTGGCTCAGCCGAAAGTTCACAAAATGGGAAATACTGAATGTATTTCCCATTTTGTGAACTGCACGGATGGGCCAAAAGATCCACTGCTCAGCCGCAGACGATTTATTGAGAGTTTCCTTAGGAGGTCATCACCATGAAATTAACTGTCTGCGGCACCGATTGCAGCGAATGCGGATGCTTTGGCACCATCTGCCAAGGCTGCAACAGCTGTGGGGGGAAGGTCTTTCACGCACCGGAAGGGCAGGCCTGCCCCATTTACCAGTGCGCCCGGGGAGAAAGGGGTCTGGCAGACTGCGGTCAGTGCCCAGCGGTGCCCTGCGAAATCTGGCAAAAGACCCGGGACCCCAAATTTTCCGACGAAGCCTTTCAGCAGAACATCCAGCAGCGCCTCCATCGGCTCCGGGAGGTAAAAAGGCCCAAATTCTCCAACCCCCTGATCGCCGTGCAGGACATGGCCCAGGCACTGAAATTTTACAAAACCCTGTTTGATCTGGATGTGGTATGCGACCTGGGCTGGTGCAAGGTTTTGTCCTGCGGCCTGACCTTGCAGGAGCATTTCGACAAAATCGCCGGTTTCCCAGCGGAAACCATGAAATTCCGCTCCAATACCATGGAGCTGTACTTTGAAACTGAGGATTTCGATGGCTTTATGACCCTGCTGGACCGAAATCCCCAGGTGGAGAAGCTCCACGAGGCCCGGACCTACCCCTGGCTCCAGAGGGGCATTCACATTTATGATCCCGCCGGCCACCTGATTGAGGTCTCGGAAAGTATGTATTCGGTGGCGTGCAGGCAATTCCGGCAGGGGAAAAGTGCTGCGGAGGTTGCCGAACTGCTCCAGCATCCCCAGCAGGTGGTGGAAAGCTGGTATGAGAAATATCAGGCAGAAAAGTTCTGATTCAGCGGCTTTCCGCCGGGCAATGACGTACCCACAGAAGGAGGAAACATGAGCAAGGAAATCAAAGTCATACCCTATCTATCCTTTCATGGAAACTGCAAGGATGCAGTGGATGCCTATATCAGCGCTTTTGGGGGAGAAATCTGTTATATTTCACGATGGACGGAATATAATTTTGAAACCCCGGAGCAAATCGGGAAAGTAATGCACGTGGAGTTCCGGCTTGGCAGCACCCCCATGGCGGGAGGAGACTGCTTCGACGGCACCGGCGTAAATACGGACATCAAGCTGATGATTCACATGGATTCTGAGGGAGAAGCGTTACATGCCATCTCGGTACTGGCGGAAGGGGGCACCCTTCTCTCCCCCCTAAAGCCCCACCCAGAACCGGACGACGACGGCTGCGGCTCCATGATAAAAGACCGGTTCGGCTTTACATGGATCATCACCTGCCCAAACCCGGCGAAACAGAGAGGGTAACCCCTCCAGGGAAGGGACTCTCAAAAAGCGCAGCTTGAAAGAATGTATGTCTAACCAAAGGGTGTCCATAGACGAACAGAAAAAATTGTCAGGATATTTTAATCATGAAGAAGCATTTGATCATTGCGGGCGTGCCGCGGTCAGGGAAAAGCACACTTTCTCAGAGAATATCGAAAGATTTTGGATACCAGCATATCAGCATGGACACTATCATTGCGGGAATTGAAAAAACCTTCCCTGAAACAGGCATCAATTCTGAAGCGGATGCCGACCTCTGGGAAAATATCCAGTACATCAGCTCAAAGATGGCATTGTTCATAAGGGCAATGACAGACAGCGGCGAATATGATGAGTGTGATTATGGGATGGTAATCGATATTTTTCAACTATTACCGCAGCATTATGTTCAATATATCGCCCCTTCTGTTTGTGATATTTACTATCTCGGCACATCAAAGGTCACGCCAAAGGAACGCTACAGGCTTTTGAAGAAGTACGATACGCCAAAGGATTATACCTATTACAAATCTCCGGAAGAAAACCAAAAGGATTGCGCCGAAATTGTAATGCTGAGTAAAAGGGTGAAGCAGCTTTGCAGTACATACGCACTGCCTTATTTTGATACTTCCTATAACAGGGAACAAGTATTCGATTTCATTTTGTCGGGACTGCACAACGAATCCAATTCCGGAAAATGAAGGCTGATTGAATAAAGTTTTTGTCGGCAAATTTCTCCCCCGCTTACAAAATACTAAGGGAGCTGTGAATCAGCTTTCCCACGATTGATTCACGGCTCCCTGCTTCTCTAATTTGGAGGAAAATGGGTATAGGTCTTTCCCGCCTTTGGGATGCAGCCCTTCAGTGCCGCCAGCTGGGAGGCGGTGACGAACTGGTAGCCCTGGGCGGCCAGCTGGTCGATGATGTGCAGGGCGGCAGTGACGGAGCTGTCGGACATATCGTGGAGCAAAATCACATCCCCATCCGACACATGCTTCACTACCGCCTGCTCGATGGCGGCAGGATTCTGAACGGCCCAGTCCTTGGGGTCCACGGACCAGTTCAAAATCGCCAGATTCCGGGCCTCGGCCACCTGGCGCACCCCGTCGCTGCAACAGCCTCCGGGAGGACGGAGGAAACGCACCTGGCACCCCTCCGGCAGCAGGGCCTCGGTGTCCAGAATCTCCTGGGCAATCCGACGGCGGCCCAGCTCCTGCATATTCTTGTGGCTGTAGCCGTGGTTGCCCACCTCGTGGCCCTCGTCGACGATCCGCTGGGTCTGGGCAGGGTATTCCTTCACCCGGTAGCCGCAGAGCAGGAAGGTGGCCTTGGCCCCCCGCTCCTTCAGGCCGTCCAGCAGACGATCGGTGTAGCGTCCTGAGGGGCCGTCGTCAAAGGTCAGGGCCACATATTTCCCCTCCGCCGACACCGGCAGCGTCAGAAGCCACAGACAGCACAGCAGCGCACATACCCGCCGCATTGACCTCACATCCTTTCCATTGACCTTTTTGAAAAAACAGGGTACAATATATAAAAAACGAAGGGAGCGCAACGATGGAACTGATCTGCCCCCTCTGCGGTCAGGCGCTGAACCGGGAGGAAAAGCGATACATCTGTCCCAGGGGCCACAACTTCGATATTGCCCGTCAGGGCTATGTGAATCTACTGACGGTGCAGCAGAAGCATTCCCTCTCCCCCGGGGACACCCGGGAGCAGGTGCTCTCCCGCCGCGCCTTTTTGGAAGCGGGGTTCTACGCCCCCATTTCGGGTGAACTGAACCGGGCCGCCGTGGACTTCCATGCCCAGGGGCCGATTCTAGATGTGGGCTGTGGGGAGGGCTACTATTCTGCCCGGCTCTCCCAGGCCATGGGCGCTGAGCTGGTGGGGCTGGACATCTCCAAGGAGGCTGTCCGCTGCGCCGCCGGAACCTACAAGGGCCCCGCTTGGCTCTGCGCCACCGCCGCCCACATCCCACTGCGGGAGGGGAGCGTAGGCACCCTGACCAGTTTGTTTGCCCTGACATTGCCGGAGGAATTCCGCCGGGTTCTGCGCCGGGACGGACTGTTTTTCCAGGTGCTGGCCGCAGAAGATCATCTGCTGGGTCTGAAATCCATATTGTATGAAGAACTGACCCACAAGGAGAAAAACACCGTCCCGGCGCTGCCAGGCTTTCAGCTGTTGGAATCCAGGCCCATTCGTTTTTCCTTCCAATTGGAGGGAGATCAAATCCGGATCCTTTTCGCCATGACGCCCCATCTGTTCCGCATTGGCAAAGCGGGAGCGGCACGCCTGGCAGAAACCATTCACCTTCAGGACACTGCCAGCTGCGTTCTGAATGTGTACCGAGTCACCTGACAAGGGTACTTTTCCCCGAAAAATGACGAATATGCGAAATCCGCAGACAGGAAAAAACTGTCTGCGGATTTTTTGCAGTTTACCAGGTTGAAAAACGCACAAATCCTAAGTTGGCGGGATGTTTGACCCGCCCGCTGTCCGACGCTTTCTGGGCAGAACGTTGAGCGGTAATGGGTAACGGCTTTTGAGGGAGGCTCCCCTGTGTAAGGGGAGCTGGCACGG
>JAETOP010000055.1 GCA_021771675.1 Oscillospiraceae bacterium
CAAAGTGATTTTTTCCTTTTTCCACATCAAACAACCAAGATATATAAAAACAAGTGCAAATACACCTATTCCAATCGCAACACCCATCGTTTCCGTCATAACAATCCCCTCCAAATACCGATTTGTTGCTCTGTTTCCTTCCATATTATCACATGATGATCCAGAAAGCAAGAACATCCACAGCAGAGCGATTCTACTGCGGATGTTAACGGTCTTATGAACACTGCGCCTCAGCGGCGGGATATTTTAGACCATTTTTTCCTGCTTGATTTTGTGGTCGATGACGTGGCGGGAGGCCAATTCCTTTTGGATTTCCTCCAGAGTGATGCCCTGCTGGGCCATGAGCACCATTACATGGTAAGCAAGGTCCGCAATTTCATAGACGGTTTCGGCCCGATCCTCTGCCTTGGCGGCGATGATTACCTCGGTGCATTCCTCGCCCACCTTTTTCAGAATCTTGTCCAGCCCCTTTTGGAACAGGTAGGTGGTGTAGGAGCCCTGGGGCAGGTCTCTTTTTCGGCCTTCCAGCAGGGAATAGAGGCCCTGATAGGAAAATTCCTGGTGGGTTTGGCTCTCAAATACCTGATTGTGGAAGCAGCTGATTTCTCCGGTGTGGCAGGCGGGGCCGTCGGGCTCCACCAGGACGACAAGAGCATCCTTGTCACAGTCGGCGGTGATGGATACAATGTGCTGGTAATTGCCGCTGGTTTCACCTTTCAGCCAAAGCGCCTGACGGGAACGGCTCCAAAAGCAGGTGAGCTCCTTCTCTATGGAAATTGCCAGGCTCTCCCGGTTCATATAGGCCAGGGTCAGCACCTGCTTCGTGGCGGCATCCACCACAATGGCTGGAATCAGGCCGCTGCTGTCAAATTTCAGTTCGTCAATGTTCAGCATGGTTTTATCTCCTTACAGATATGTTTGCCTTTGCCATGGCCTGCTTCAAATCCTTGATTTCCACCGTCCCAAAATGGAAAATGGAGGCGGCCAGGCCTGCGTCCACCTTGGGGTTGTGCAGGAACAATGTGATAAAATCCTGAATGCACCCTGCACCTCCGGAGGCAATCACCGGGACGGAAACGGCACTGCATACGGCGTCCAGCAGTTCCAGGTCAAACCCGGCCTTTACACCGTCGGTGTCCATGGAATTGACCACGACTTCACCGGCGCCGCTCTGCGTGCAGCGGCGAATCCAGTCGATTGCCTCCATGCCGGTATTCTCCCGTCCGCCCTTGGCAAAGACCCGGAACGCACCCTCCACCCGTTTTACATCTACGGAAAGCACCACGCATTGGCTGCCGTAGCGCTTGGCGGCCTCCTCGATGAGGCTGGGATTCCGGATGGCGCCGGAGTTTACGCTGACCTTGTCGGCACCGCATTCCAGCACCCGCTGGAAGTCCTCCAGTGAGTTGATGCCGCCGCCCACGGTGAGGGGTATGAAGACCTTTGAGGCAGTCTCTTTTAATATCTCGGTGAACAGGGAACGGCCCTGTGCAGAGGCGGTGATGTCGTAGAACACCAGCTCATCCGCACCGCTGGCGGAATAGAATTCTGCCAGCGCCACCGGGGAGGATACATCCCTCAAATTTTCAAAATTCACACCCTTTACCACCCGTCCGTCCCGGACGTCCAGGCAGGGGATGATTCTCTTTGTAATCATTTTGCCACCTCAATCGCCTGGGCCAGATCAATGGCGCCGGTGTAGTAGGCTTTGCCGATGATGGCCCCGTGGAGTCCCAGACCGGCCAGCCGCCGGACGTCCTCCATGCGGGAAACGCCGCCGGAGGCAATGATCTCCAGGGGAAAGCGGTTCATCAGGTCTTGATAGAGATCGTGATTTGCTCCCTCCATGGCCCCGTCCCGGGAGATGTCGGTGCAGATAAGAGTTTTGATGCCAATTGATTCCAGCATCTGGCAGAAGTCATAGGCGGTGAGGGAGGAGGTTTCCCGCCAACCCCTGATGGCGACAAGGCCGTCCTTGATGTCCATGCCCACGGCAATCTGACTTCCAAAATTCCGGGCGGCTTCCCGCAAAAAGGCGGGCTCCGTGACGGCGGCGGTGCCCAGAATTACCCGGTCAACACCGGCGGAGAGATACCGCTGGATGGTTTCCATGCTGCGGATGCCGCCGCCAACCTGGCAGAACAGCCCGCCCCGCCGCTTGATTTCCAGTATGGTTTCAAAATTGGGGGTGGTGCCGTCCTTGGCACCCTCTAAATCCACAATGTGCATGTGGGTGGCGCCGCTTTTTGCAAAATCCTCCGCAACGGAGGGCGGATCATCGCTGTAGATGGTCATCTGGTTATAGTCCCCCTTAAACAGGCGGACGGCTTTGCCTTGGTATAGATCAATGGCAGGATAGATCAGCATGGGAAATCCTCCAATTGGGCAAAGGCTCTCAGAATATTTAATCCCACATTTCCACTTTTTTCCGGGTGGAACTGACAGCCATAGACGTTTTCCTTCTGTACAGCGGCGGTGAGATTTTGGCCGTACTCCGTATCGGCAATCACATAGTCGTCACAGTGGGCAGCAAAGAAGGAATGGACAAAGTAGACACAGTCTCCGTCCTGAGTGTAACGAAAAAGGGGACTTTCCTTCCGAAGGCGCAGGGCATTCCAGCCGATGTGGGGAATTTTCAGCGCTCCGGGGATGAAGCCTGCCATGGGAACCACAGTTCCGGGAATCAAACCCAGCCCACGGTGCTCTCCAAACTCATAGCTTTTCTCAAACAGCAGCTGCATCCCCAGGCAGATTCCCAGAATGGGCTTGCCCCTTGCCGCCTCTTCACGGATGAGCGCATCCAGCCCGGTGGAGCGGAGCTTGTCGGCGGCATCCTGAAAGGCCCCTACGCCGGGCAAAATCAGCTTGCCGGAGCGCCGGAGCACCTGGGAGTCCCCGGTGACGGTGACTTCTTCGCCGATGGCAGCCAGGCTGCATTTCAAAGAGAAGAGGTTTCCCACTCCGTAGTCAACAATGGCGATCATTACAGCACTCCTTTGGTGGAGGGAATTTCATCGGCAAACTCTTGGGCGATGGCAACGGCTTTTTTCAGGGAGCGGGCCACGGACTTAAAGGCCCCCTCAATGATGTGGTGGGAGTTGGAGCCGGACAGGGCCCGGATGTGCAGGGTGCACCTTGATTCCCGGACAAAGCCCAGCCAAAATTCCTCCACCAGCTCGGTGTCGAAATCTCCCACCTTTTGGGTGGGAATGGACAGCTGGTAGCCCAGATAGCTTCGGCCGGACAAATCCACAGCGGAGAGAATCAGCGCTTCATCCATGGGAAGCAGGGTATCTCCGTAGCGGCAGGTGCCCCGCTTGTCTCCCAGCGCCTGCAAAAAGGCGGCACCCAGGGTGATGCCGATGTCCTCTGCGGTGTGGTGGTAGTCCACCTGGGTGTCACCGATGCAGCGCACAGTCAGGTCGAACCGGCCGTGGCGGGAGAACAGTGTAAGCATGTGATCCAGAAATCCACAGCCGGTAGCGATTTCGCTTCTTCCAGCGCCATCCAGATTCAGTATAACAGAAACCTTCGTCTCAGCGGTATTTCGGTTGATTTGTGCATTTCTCATGGGGTTCCTCCGTAGATCAGTCAGAGCATCAGCTCCTCAATGGCCCGGAGCAGCTCTTCCATCTGCATCCGGTTCCCGATGGTGATGCGGTTATAGTCTTTCAGCCGGGGAGTCTCAAAATGACGCACCAGAATCCCCTTGGCTTTCAAATCCAGATAGAGCTTCTGTCCGGGATAATTTGGCGCAGCGGCAAAGACAAAGTTCCCCCTGGACTCGGTGACCCGGAATCCCAGATGGCGGAGCCGCTCCGTGACCCAGGCCCGGGTCTGGATGATGGCGGCACAGTTTGTCCGGAAATAAGCTTCATCCTTCAAGGCGCCAACACCGGCGGCCATGGTGGCGGAATTGACGTTGTAGGGATTGGTGGAGTATTTGATGGCGTTCAGATCGGCAATCAGCTCCTTGCATCCAATGCCGAACCCCAGCCGGGCGCCGGCCATGGAGCGGGATTTGGAAAAGGTTCTGGTGATGAGAAGATTGTCGTATTTATGAATCAGCGGAACAGCGCTCTCCTCGCCAAAGTCCACATATGCTTCGTCGATTACCACCACATTGTCCGGGTTGGTGGCGGCGATCCGCTCAATGTCGGAAAGGGAAATGGTCAGCCCTGTGGGGGCGTTGGGATTGGCAATGAAAATGGTTTTGTGGATGCCCATGTAGTCCTGGACATTCAGGGAAAAGTCCTCTGCCAAGGGAATGGCCTCATAGGGAACCCCGTTCAAATCCGCAAAAACGGAGTAGAATCCATAGGTAATATCCGGAAAAGCGGCGGGATGGTTAGCGTCGCAAAAGGCCATGAAGGCAAAATTCAGAATCTCGTCGCTGCCGTTGGTAAAGAGAATCTCTTCTTCGCAGATGCCCAGCTGCTGGCAGGCAATTGCTTTCAAGTCCCGGCATTCCGGGTCGGAATAGAGCTCGAAATGCTCCGCTGCCTTTGCCGCCATGGACACCGCCAGGGGAGAGGGAGGGAAGGGGGACTCGTTGGTGTTCAGCTTGATAAACTGCCTGGTTTTCGGCTGCTCCCCCGGCACATAGGGAACCAGAGAATTGTATTTTTCACTGAAAAAACGGCTCATGCTTCTTCCTCCTGGGTGCGGATGATTGCGCTTCTGGCGTGACCGGTGAGTCCCTCTGCCCGGGCAAAGAGGGCCACGTCCTGGGCCACCTCTGCCAGAGCCTCCCGGGTGAAATAGGTGTACTGCATTTTCTTGACGAAATCATCCACGCTGAGGGGACTGGAAAACCGGGCAGTGCCGCTGGTGGGCAGGGTGTGGTTGGGCCCCGCCAGGTAGTCTCCCAGGGCTTCCGGGCAGTTGCGGCCTAGGAAGACGGAACCGGCATGACGAACTTTGGAAAGATAGTCAAAGGGCTGCTCCACACACAGCTCCAGGTGCTCCGGGGCAATTTCGTTGGCGATGTCGATGGCCTGGTTCAGATTATCCGCCACAATGATCTTACCATTGTTATCGATGGAGGCCCGAGCGATTTCAAAGCGCTCCAGCTTGGGCAACTGAACCTCCAGCTCTGCCTGGACGGCCAGGGCCAGCTCCATGGAGTCGGTGACCAGAACGGCGCTGGCCAGCTTGTCGTGCTCGGCCTGGGAGAGAAGGTCTGAGGCGGCGTGGCGGGGATCGGTCTTTCCGTCGGAGACGATGAGAATTTCGCTGGGCCCGGCGATCATATCGATGGATACCATCCCGTAGACCTGCTTTTTTGCCTCCGCTACAAAGGCATTGCCGGGGCCGACGATCTTATCCACTCTGGGAATGCTTTCGGTGCCGTAAGCCAGGGCGGCAATTGCCTGGGCCCCGCCGACCTTGTAAATCCGATCCACCCCCGCAATCCGGGCTGCAGCGAGAATTATCGGATTCACCTTTCCCTGAGCATTGGGAGGGGTGACCATCACCACCTCCTCCACCCCGGCGATTTTCGCCGGGAGGGCGTCCATCAGCACTGTGGAGGGGTAAGCTGCCGTGCCCCCGGGGACGTACAGACCGGCCCGCTGGATGGGGATGATTTTTTGTCCCAGGATAACGCCGTCCCTGTCGTTCAGGATAAAGCTGTTCCGCTTCTGACGGCTGTGGAATTTGGTAATGTTGGCGGCGGCGTGCTTCAGAACCGAGAGAAACTCTGGCTCGACAGAATCAAGGGCCTGCTGAAATTCCTCCTCGGTGACCTGGAGGCTGGTAAGGCTCGCTTTATCAAATTTTTGGGTATATTCCAGCAGCGCCTCGTCGCCCCGGCGGCGGACATCCCGGATGATTTCCGAAACGATGTCGGAAACGTCGGCTGTGGGCTCTTTCCGAGCAAAGATTTCCCGGTTGGGCACTTCGCCGTATCTGAATATCTGAATCATGTTCGTTCCTCCAGCAGCTGTGCAGTACAGCGGACAAGGTTGTCAATGGTTTTATTCTTGAATTTGTAGCTGGCTTTGTTGGCAATCAGCCGGGCGCTGATGGGGATAACCTCCTCCAATACAGTGAGGTTGTTCTCCCGCAATGTGGCGCCGGTTTCTACAATATCCACAATCACATCGGAAAGGCCTAAAATGGGAGCCAGTTCAATGGAACCGTTCAGGTGGATGATGTCAATGTCCCGGCCCTTGGACAGGTAGTAGCTGCTGGCAATTTTGGAGAATTTGGTGGCCACCCGGAGGGTTCTGCCCGGGTCATCCCGGAAATCCTTTTTGGCTGCCACAGCCATGCGGCATGTACCGATTCCCAAATCCAGCAGTTCGTAAATGTCCGGCTGGTATTCCAGCAGAATGTCCTTTCCGGCCACACCAAGGTCGGCAGCTCCCCGCTCCACATAGATGGAGACATCCGAGGGCTTCACCCAAAAGTACCGTACCCCGGCTTCCTCATTTTCAAAAATCAGCTTTCGGCCGGCCTGGTGAATGGAGGGGCAGGGGAATCCGGCGTCCTCGAAAATGGCCAGCACCTTTTCGCCCAATCGGCCCTTGGGCAGAGCAATGTTCAGAAGCTCCATTTATGGTATCCTGCCTTTCCCCATGGTAATCAGCCTCCGGTAGCGTATCCCGGGGGGAATCTGCCGCTGGAGCAGGATGCTTTCGGTGGTCGCTTCCCTGGCCATGGCCTCGATCTCCGGGATGGAGCAGCTTTCGTCGTAAATCAGCAGCGTGTCCACATCGTAGTCTGTTTGGACAGGGGAGTACTGCTCCAAAATGTCCAGATACACCGCAAATCCGATGGCTCCTGCCTGGCGCTTCATTTTCCTCATCATGCTGTCATACTGCCCTCCGGAGAGAATGGCGGAGGGCACGCCCTGGGCGAAACCCTTGAAAACAAAGCCGCTGTAGTATTGGGGATCGCTGACGGCGCTGAAATCGATGCGGATCATGTCATGGTATTTTCCGGAATTCAGCGCACCGATAATTCTCAGAAACCGGGATAGCTCCTGTTCATCGGCGATTCCGGTGAGAAGGGACTGCACCACGGGAAGCACCTGCTCTGGAGTTCCGTAAAGAGAGGCCAGGCGGCGCAGCAGATCGATGCCGGATTCCGGAATCCCCAGCTGAACACAGATGCTTTGAAGCTCGTGGAGGTTCTTTTCCCCGATGCAGCGGATAACTTGCCGATGCTCCTCCGGACGGATTCCGGCATGGCAAATGGCGGAGGACAGCAGCCCCAGGTGGGAAATTTCCAGGATGCAGCATTTTTCGGTGCTGTTCAGGCTTTCGGCGGCCAGCTTCAGCACCTCGTAGATGCAGTATTCGTCGATTTGACCCATGGCTTCCAGGCCCATCTGCATGATCTCTTTGAAGCCCTGGGAGCCTTTGCAGACCCGGTAGACATTTTCGTTGTAGTAGAGCTTGCGAATCCCCGGCTCATCCCGGGTGTTTTTGACCATGGAGAGGGTTACGTCCGGCTTCAGAGCCATGAGCTTTCCGTCCACATCTGTGAAGGTAATCACGGAATCGCAGATGAGGAAATCCTTGTTCCGGGCGTAGAGGTCATATTCCTCGAATTTATTCATCTTATACCGGCAGTAGCCATAGCGGCTGTACAGGGACCGGAGGGAAGCGGAAAAAGCTTCGGCAGATAGATTTGTCATTTGGATTCTCCTTGCGCTGCTGGCCGTTTTTCCTGTGGGGAACGGCTGGATTCCATCTGCTGATACTTTATCACGCTAAAGCGATAAAGTCAACGCTTTTTTAGCGTTATCCCAAATTCCATCGTCTTGCTCAAGGTTTTTGGGGAAAGCAGGACGCTTTTTGTACAGATGGGAAATACACCAATTCTCCAAGGGTTGACTTGAGGGTAAAGTTTGATATAATTTGATATGAGAAAAATGAAGAAAAGAGATTGATGCTTCATGCAACCGAAGAAAACCACGGCCAGAGACATGACTCAGGGCTCCATTGTAAAGCAGCTGATTGCGTTCTCTCTGCCGCTGATGCTGGGCAATGTGTTTCAAATGCTCTACAACACAGTGGACTCGGTGGTGGTGGGGAATTTTGTAGGCACTCAGGCACTGGCAGCCGTGGGCTCCACCACCATGATTGTGAACATCATGGTGTTCTTTTTCAATGGCTTCGCCACCGGCGCCAGCGTGGTCATTGCACGCCGATTTGGAGCCCGGAACCGTGAACAGCTCCATATCGCTGTCCAAACCACTATGGCGACCACCTTTGTACTGGCAGTGCTCTTCACGGTGATTGGTTTGATCGGGGTGGAGCCCATGCTCCGCCTGATGGCAACGCCGGAGGATGTGTTTGGTGAGGCGACTGTCTACCTGCGGATCTACATCGCCGGCTTCTCCGGCCTGGTGATCTACAATATGTGCAGCGGCATTCTCCGTGCGGTGGGGGACACCACAAGACCGCTGTATTTCCTGATTCTCACCAGTGTGCTGAACATCGTGCTGGACCTGTTTTTTGTGTTGAAGCTGGATATGGGAATTGCCGGTGTGGCCTATGCCACCATCATCTCCCAGTTTGTTTCCGCCGGATTGACCCTTCTGTTGCTGAGCACTACCCGGGACATCTACCGGCTGGACTGGAGAGGGCTGTCCATCAATGCCAGGGTGTTGGGCGAAATCGTGGCGGTGGGGCTGCCTGCTGCCATCCAGAGCGTGATTACCTCTTTCTCCAATGTGTTTGTCCAGTCCTATATCAACGCCTTTGGTTCCCAGTGCATGGCGGGATGGAGTGCCTATAACAAGCTGGATCAGTTTATCCTGCTGCCCATGCAGAGCCTTGCCATGGCGGCGACCACTTTTGTCAGCCAAAACATTGGCGCAGACCAGCAGAAACGGGCAAGCAAGGGCACGGTGGCCTCGGTAAGCCTGTCTTTGGGGGTCACGGCGGTGATTATTTTGGCGGTCTGCATCTTTGCTGCCCCGGCGATTACGCTGTTTACCCCGGACGAGGCGGTGATTGAATTTGGCGTGCTTTTTGTCCGGACGAATTTCGTTTTCCTCCTCTTTAACTGTGTCAACCATGTGCTGGCCGGCGCCCTTCGGGGACGGGGGGATTCCACCGCACCCATGGCAATTATGCTGATCACCTTCGTGGGGCTGCGGCAGATTTACCTGTTTGTGGTGACGCGCTTTGTGGCGAATACCCCGGCGTTGGTGGGCTTTGGATACCCTGTGGGCTGGATGGCCTGCTGCATCATTGAAGTGGCCTATTATTTCATCCGGTGGGGCAGAAAGAACCCCGCCGCCCCGGCGGACTGTTGGTAAGATTTCCTTTCCTCCATAAAATTGGCATCCCGTTTCCACCTTCCGGAAACGGGATGCCAATTTTATGCGGAGAATTCCTTCTCCACGCAGTATTGAAGAACGGAGTCGATCTGGGGGGAAATCCATTTGTCCCGGTGGTGCAGCAGCTGCTTCCAGATGCTCACCTGAATTTCCGTCACGTCCAGATAGACCAGCTTTCCGGCTTTCACTGCTTTCTCCGTGACGAAGTCCGGCAGGAAGGAAATGCCCACCCCCTGCTGCACCAGCTGGCAGATCAGGTGGGGGTTGCCGATTTCCAGCACGGGGATGATCTCCAGGGAGCGCTGGGCAAGCTGCTCGTCCAGCTGACGGCGGTAGCTCATGCCCTTTTCTGTGAGGATGAAGGGGTGCTTTACCACCTCCTCCGGAGAAATCTGCCCCAGCTTTCCCAGAGGGGAGTCAGAAGCGGCCACAAAATGGTGGGCCACCCGTTCCTCCCGGACAATCACATACTCCGTGTTGTAGATATGGCTTTCCAGGGTGAGGATGGCGTCCACCTCGTTGTGGTCCAGCAGGCGGAACATCTCCTCCGTGCCGGCGGCAACGATTTTCAGGCTGATTCCCGGATGCTCCTGAAGAAACTGCTGAAAATGATCTTCCAGAAGGGAATTGCACAGGGAGTCGGACATGGCCACCCGGATCCGGACGGAGCGGGCCCGGTCGGACTGGATGTTCTGCTTTAGCTCGGCGGTCATTTTCTGAACCTGCTGGGCATAGGCCAGCACCTCCCGGCCCTTGTCGGTGAGGACAACGGTTCGGTTGATCCGCTCGAAGAGGGGAAATTCCAATTCCTCCTCCAGCTGCCGAATCTGAAAGGAAATGGTGGATTGGGAGCAGCCCAGAGCCACGCCAGCCTTGGTAAAGCTGCCAAGCTGGGCCACATGAATAAAGGTTGTCAGGTTTTTCAAATCCATGGCGTTTTCTCCCGAATTTCTATTTCCGCTTCCTGGTATACAGCCTGGCCAGTCCGCCCTCGCTGGTTTCCCGGAAGCGGGTGCTCAGGCTGATGCCGGTTTCGTGCATGGCACGGCACACCATGTCATAGCTGATGTTCCGGGAGCCGGTAAGGAAGTAGCTCAGGTTGCAGGCGTTCATAGCCCGCATGGCGGCCACGGCGTTCCGTTCGATGCAGGGAATCTGAACCAGACCGCAGATGGGGTCGCAGGTCAGGCCCAGATGGTGCTCCATGGCCACTTCGGCGGCGTATTCCACTTGGTCAAGATTCTGGTCAAACAGCTCTGCCAGGGCGGCGGCGGCCATGGAACAGGCGGTGCCAATCTCCGCCTGACAGCCGCACTCCGCCCCGGAGATGGAGGCGTTGCTCTTGGTTAGATTTCCGATGATGCCCGCTGTGGCCAGCCCCCGGCAGATTTGTTCATCAGAGAAGCCCTTGGTCACCTGGACATATTTCAGCACGGCGGGAACCACGCCGCAGGCACCGCAGGTGGGGGCGGTGACAATGGTGCCGTTGTCGGCATTCTGCTCTGCCACCGCATAGGCAAAGGCGGCAATCTGCTGAAATTCTTCCAGGGCAGGGATGGACTCCTTGGGCTTTTGCTCATAGAGGAACTTTGCCTTTCGCTGGACATTCAGCCCCCCCGGCAGCACCCCGGAGGCGGCAAGACCCTCGTCAATGGAGCGCTTCATCACCTGCCAGACCTCCATCAAAAAGTCCCAGATCTCCGGCCCTTCGTTCAGCTCCACATAGTCGCTGAGGGTATGAATGTAGCGCCATTTGCAGAAGTCGGCAATCTCGGCGAAGGAATGCTCAACGTACACCTCTTCCTGGGCATCCTCTTTCTGCCCAAGAGTGCGGATGTCACCGCCTCCGATGGATTCTACCCGGCGGGCGGCAATTTCCTGACCCTCCTTCAAGGCAAAAAAATCCATGGTGTTGGGGTGGCTGTCCGGCAGGACGGTGTCTGAAAAAATAATTTCCGTGGGCAGGGGAGAGAGGGTTTCCCGAATGACCCGGTCGGTACCGTGTCCCACACCGGTTTTGCTCAGGGAGCCGTAGAGGATTACCCGAAAGGCGTCCGCCTGGGTATTTTCCTCCCGGAAGAGCCTGGCCGCCCGCTCCGGGCCCATGGTATGGGAGGAACTGGGGCCTTTGCCGATTTTGTATATTTCTCGAATGGATTTCATATGGCACCTCTGTGGTATTGTAGAATCGAATCTTCCGCAATTTCTTTCCATCATATCACGGATGTGGGGAAAGTGCAAGAGACGGTGTTTGTAGAATGAAGGAAGATAGGGCCAATCATGCCAAAAAAAGAGGCTCTTCCTTCTGCACTGCTGGAAACCTCTTGACAGATGTGCTACAATAATCTGGTAAATTTGACTCTGACCCAGATAGTGGGTTCGTAATACGGGAGGAAAGAAAAATGGCTAACGACAAGAAGGTAGAGCAGATCACCGACATGGAGGTGGACTTTGCCCAGTGGTTCACCGATGTGTGCAAAAAGGCACAGCTTATCGAGTATTCTTCCATCAAGGGAATATTCATCTATCGCCCCTATGGCTATGCCATCTGGGAGAATATGCAGAAAATTCTGGACGCTTCCTTTAAGAAGGTGGGCGTTGAGAATGTGTATATGCCCATGCTGATCCCGGAGAGCCTGCTGCAGCGGGAGAAGGATCATGTGGAGGGCTTTGCGCCGGAATGCGCCTGGGTTACCATGGGCGGCAATGAAAAGCTGGAAGAGCGCTATTGCATCCGTCCCACTTCTGAGACGCTGTTCTGTGAGCACTTTGCCCAGATCATCCAGTCCCACCGGGATCTGCCCCTGAAATATAACCAGTGGTGCTCTGTGCTCCGCTGGGAGAAGACGAGCCGCCCCTTCCTGCGCCATCGGGAGTTTTTGTGGCAGGAGGGCCATACCATGCATGCCACCGCCGAGGAGGCTCAGGAGTTCACCAGACAGATGCTGAACATCTACGCCGACTTCTGCGAGAATGTGCTGGCCATGCCTGTGACCCGGGGCCAGAAGACCGATAAGGAGAAGTTCAACGGCGCGGAGGCTACCTATACCATCGAGTGCATGATGCACGACCGGAAGGCCCTGCAGGCCGGTACGTCCCACTACTTCGGCGATGGCTTCGCCAAGGCCTTCGACATCGCCTTTACCGACCGGAACAATCAGAGGGTGAACCCCTTCCAGACCTCCTGGGGCGTGTCCACCCGTCTGATCGGCGGCATCATCATGACCCACGGCGACAACAACGGTCTGGTGCTGCCTCCCAAGATTGCCCCCATTCAGATTGTCATTCTCCCTGTTGCCCAGCATAAGCCTGGCGTGCTGGAAGCAGCCGCCAAGCTGAAGGAGCGGCTGGAAGCGGCCGGTTTCCGGGTGAAGCTGGATGATTCCGACAACTCCATGGGCTGGAAGTGCGCCGAGTATGAGATGAAGGGCGTGCCCCTGCGGGTGGAGTGCGGCCCCCGGGATTTGGAGAAGAACCAGTGCGTGCTGGTCCGCCGCACGGATCGGGAGAAGACCGTGGTCAGCCTGGACGAGCTGGAAGCTGCCGCAGCCGAGCAGCTGAAGCTGGTGCACCGGGGCATGTTTGAAAAGGCCAGGAAGAATCTGGAAGAGCACATTTATGAGGCCCACAGCCTGGAGGAGGCCAAGCAGCTCCAGGAGGAGAACGGCGGCTTTGTCAAGACCATGTGGTGCGGCGAGCTGGAGTGCGAGCTGAAAATGAAGGAAGTGGCCGGAATGTCCTCCCGATGCATCCCCTTCCAGCAGGAGCACCTGGGCGATACCTGCGCCTGCTGCGGCAAGCCCGCCAAGAAGATGATTTACTGGGGTGTTGCGTACTAAGCTGCCTCCACCGAAGGCAATAACATCGGCCCCCGAAAGCATCAGGCTTTCGGGGGCTGAAATTCATATTTCTGCAACTTCTTGTGTGAAATGTTACAAAAGGAAAGAGATAATCCGCGTATCCTTCTGTATCTTTTCCTGGTTTTGCAAGTTGCTACAAAAAACTTGCAAAAAGTGATTGCATTCTGAAAAAACATCTGTTACAATTACCCCTGTAATGCGTGCTGGGAGCACATTTGTATGCTGTGTGTAAACGTTCCTCCCTGCACAAAGAATCTATGGAGTTCAAAGGAGTACGATTTCCATGAGCTATGTTAATGAAGTGCTGGAGCGTGTAAAGAAGCAGAATCCCGATCAGCCCGAGTTCATCCAGGCTGTGACCGAGGTCTTGGAGTCCCTGGCGGTGGTCATCGAGAAGAACGAGGATGCCTACCGCAAGAATGCCCTGCTGGAGCGGCTGACCACTCCCGAGCGGGCCATCATGTTCCGGGTGCCCTGGGTGGACGACAAGGGCCAGGTTCAGGTGAACAACGGCTACCGCATCCAGTTCAACAGCGCCATCGGCCCCTACAAGGGCGGCCTCCGGTTCCATCCTTCCGTGAATCTGAGCATTCTGAAGTTCCTGGGCTTCGAGCAGGTCTTCAAGAACTCCCTCACCGGCCTGCCCATCGGCGGCGGCAAGGGCGGCTCCGATTTTGACCCCAAGGGCAAATCCGACCGGGAGGTCATGGCCTTCTGCCAGAGCTTCATGACAGAGCTTTGCAAGTACATCGGCGCCGACACCGACGTGCCCGCCGGTGACATCGGCGTGGGCGGCCGGGAGATCGGCTACCTGTTCGGCCAGTACAAGCGTATCCGTGACCTGTACGAGGGTGTCCTCACGGGCAAGGGCCTGAGCTACGGCGGTTCTCTGGCCCGTACCCAAGCCACCGGCTACGGCCTGCTGTACCTGACGGACGAGATGCTCCGCTGCAACGGCAAGAGCCTGGCAGGGAAGACTGTGGTTGTCTCCGGTGCGGGCAACGTTGCCACCTACGCCATTGAGAAGGCATGGCAGCTGGGCGCCAAGCCTGTGACCTGCACCGATTCCACCGGTTGGATTTACGATCCCGACGGCATCGACGTGGCCACCCTGATCGAGGTGAAGCAGGTGAAGCGGGCCCGACTCACCGAATACGCCAAGGCCCGGCCCAATTCCGTCTACCATGAGGGCAAGGGCGTTTGGAGCACCAAGTGTGATGTGGCACTGCCCTGCGCCACCCAGAACGAGCTGACCCTGGAGGATGCCAAGCTGCTGGTGGCGAACGGCTGCTTCGCCGTGGCCGAGGGCGCCAACATGCCTACTACCCTGGATGCTACTAAGTATCTCCAGGACAGCGGCATCCTGTTCTGCCCAGGCAAGGCCTCCAATGCCGGCGGCGTGGCCACCTCCGCTTTGGAGATGAGCCAGAACTCCCAGCGGCTCAGCTGGACCTTTGAAGAGGTGGACGCCAAGCTGAAGGACATCATGGTGAACATCTTCCACAACATCGACGATGCCTCCAAGGCCTTTGGCATGGAGGGCAATTACGTGGCCGGCGCCAACATTGCGGGCTTCCTGAAGGTGGCCGACGCCATGAACGCCCAGGGAATTGTTTAACCCATTCTGGATGCATCAAAGCAAGGCTTAAAAAGCCGTCCTAACAAATTGCAGTAAAAGCGGCTGGATTACCAGAGATGGTAGTCCAGCCCTGCTTTTTCGCTTTTAGAAAAGTTATTTCGGGCCTTGTATTTTGCGCTGTTATATGATAGGATGAAACCGAAAACTGCTGAGGGGGGAAGAACATGTTTCCTTTATTTGGAAAAAAAGAAATGAATGTTGATGCGGCCAAGTCTTTCTGGGTGTGGTTTATGGAGAAGGAGGATTGGATCATCAATTGCCTTGCCAATCATGATTCGTCTTTTATGTGGGCAATTGACGAAAGATTAAAGCCTGTATTCCCTTATTTCAAAGGAGAACTTGAATTCCAACTTGGATACAACGATGGGGTTGGAGAGTTTTTCTTCTATCACTTTGGAAAAAAAGACCTGCTTCGAGATGGGGAAGCTTTTGGAAAGATGATGCCTGCGGAAGCAGCGAAGAAATGGCACTTTATTCTTGAAAAATAAACAGTTAAATTTCAATCCGGCAGACAGATGCAAGACTGCGCATCTATACGGGATAACCCTGTAGATGTGCGCGATAGAGATAAAAGGCGTGACCGATCGGTCACGCCTTTTGCATATTTTTTCGCACGTTTCTCACCGCAGCGGGCATTGGGACAGCTGTACATTTTCCGCCAGCTTGTGGAATCCGTTTGCCCGGAGGAACTCGCTCAAAACATCAATGGGCTGGTTGGACCTAGGGGCCACAATCACGCCGTCGAAAACGCTTTCTATGGGGATGCCCTCAAAGCGGCAGAGTTTGTCCAGGTTCACTTTCAATACCTTTTTGATCTGATGATCCGTAAACTCAAACTCTGTCCGGAAGAAGCCCTTGGCTTCATCCAGCCCCACAAGCTCCGACAGGATAATCAGACGGATTTCCGACTCGGAGGAAAAGGACAGATGCTTGTAGTTTGCCGCTGTCGCCACCACATTGTCCGTCCAGGCGTCTTCACTGCGAAATTCTCCCCATTTCCCTTCGGACAGGTAGGCGGTTATGATTTCGTAGTGCTTGTGTCTGCGAATGTCATTGTCGTAGGATACCTTGTTCAGATACCCCAGATGGGAATGGAACAGCTGAGTCAGCTTGCTGGTGTCCATCACAATACACACACCGGATGCCATGTCGGCGTAGCGTTCCCACTGGGCGGCATCGTCCGGGCGGGAGGAAAAGCACATGGCATAGGGAAAACGCTCAGCGGCCTTCCGGTCGATCTGCGCCCAGATATGGTCTATTTCCCCTTTCTTTTCGGGGTAATCCTCTGATACGGCCGCCCTGAGGGAATCCGTAAATTCCCGCAGCTCCATTTTATCGTTCATGGATACGGTATTGCCGAACCACAATTCCTTGTTTTTGATGATTCCGAAAAAGGAACGCAAAGAGGTGTAGTGGTATAGCTGCTGGCCGTACTGCATTGCTTCGCTTTGACCATGGTCGTTGCGAATTTTAATGAAGGAATCATCCACCGGATGAAAGTCAATGTGCGGGCCCAAATTCGCTGTTTTTGCCATGGTGGTACTCCTCTTCACATGTCAATGGTTACCAGTATTATACTTCATTTTGCGCCCAAAGACAATACGGAATTTGCGGCAATTTGGCAAGGAAGGGAGCCTGTGCAATCATACAGGGCTTTTACTATTTGTCAGTGAATAACCGCATAGCGCAGTCTCAGGTACGAGTCTTCCAAGACCGCACATTCCTGTAATTTCAGCACTCCTAATTGGGATAGCTCGTTCTCAGCCAACAGGGATTTCCCATCAATTAAGGTGGAGGTGTCTTTGCCGCCAATCAGCACAGGAGCAACCACAATATCCACATAATCAAGGAGCTTTTCACGCAGAAACAGGCCGTTCAGTGTACCGCCGGTTTGGACGGTGATTCTCTCACAGCCGTATTCTGCTTTGAGGGCTGCAAGAGCTTCCTTCAGCGACAGTTCCTTTTGGAGGATGATGTGGAGATTTTTTTCATCCAACTCAAATGCAGGGTGATTTTTGTTGGATGTAATCAGCACAAACTGCTTTGATAGAGCACAGAAGTAACGGATGCCCTGGGCGGTTAAATGGCTGTTATCGATCACCACAAAGGAGACGGGAGTTTTGTTTGGCAGAGCAGCTGTGTTAACCCCCATTTTGGCTTGCACTCTCCCGGAATTCAGCGACCACAAATCCGTTGTCTGCTCAATTTCATAATATTGGTGCAGTCCTTCTTTCACTCCCACAATTTTCGGGAAGTCCTTATCCACATCCAAATTGTCCGATGCGCCGGTGCTGATTTTGCCGTCAACGGACATCAGCATAAAAAGTGTTGTAATGGGTCTTTCCATCTCGTCCTCCCGCTTTCTTAGCTTTCCTGCTTTTTCTGAGCAATGGCGTTGGTATCCGTATCGTTGCGGAACACCACAAATTTGTCATACAGATATTCCGTGACAAAATTGCAGACCATGTTGATGACCGTGACCAGGTATTCATTCCAGCCCAAACCCACCAGGGTTTTCTCCACCCAGGTGGAGACAGGGGTGAACACGCAGTAGAACAGGGCCACCAGAACCATGGCTTTGGGTACATTTCCGGCGGACTGGAAGGTGTAGCGCCGGTTGAAGGTGAAGTTCCACAGCACCGAGAGCACCAGGGCAATCAGGTAGCTGATGTGCTCCGGCAGCGGGGTGAGCTCATTGAGCAGGGTGAAGGATACAATCTGAATGATTCCCGCGCTGATGGAGAACAGGGTGAATTTAATGGCCCGGAGTGTTTCTTTGTTCATTGATGATCGTTCCTTTCTCATCTGATTCGGGGGAGAATGTCCTCCCGGATGGTTTTGACCAGCGTGTCCAGCTCCTCCTGGGTGGTATCCCTGCACAGACTGACCCGGAAGGCGCAGTCGATGATCTCCGGGGCTATCCCCATGGCGGTGAGCACATGACTTCGGTGCCCCTTGGCACAGGCGCTTCCGGCGGAGACGCAGATGCCCCGATCCTGTAAAATGTTGATGGAATTCTGGGTGGGCACGCCGGGAATGGAGACGGAGAGAATGTGGGGTGCTTCATGTGCTCCATTGATCATGACTTCTGGAAGGGAGGAAAGCTTTTCGACCAGGTATGCGACCAGCACTTTTTCCCGGGCAGCATCCTCCCGAAAGGTTTTGCCTCCCGCCTCAGCGGCGGCGGCGAAGCCGAAGATGGCGGGAGTCCCCTCGGTTCCGCTGCGGTAGCCCGCCTCCTGACCGCCTCCCAGCAGCAGGGGAGGGAAGGATTTCAGCCGGGGGGAGATGTATAGCGCTCCCGCCCCCTTGGGGCCGTGAATTTTGTGGGAGGAAACACTGATCAGGTCTGCCCCCAGGGTTTTGGCCTGAAAGGGCACCTTTAAGAAGCCCTGCACCGCATCGGTATGAAAAATGGCATCGGGGCAGAGCTTGTGGGTCAGCTTCGCCATCTGGCTGATGGGCATCACGGAGCCCACCTCGTTGTTGACCATCATAATGGAAACCAGAATGGTGTCCTTCCGCAGGGTATTTTTCAGTTCCTCCAGGGAAATCTGCCCTGTTTTGTCGGGCTTTAAGTAAGTAACTTCGTACCCTTGGGCTTCCAGCTCCTTGGTACAGTTTAAGACGGCATGGTGCTCTGTGGCGGTGGTGATAATGTGTTTGCCCCGCTTGCCCATCCGCTTCACGGTGCCGAAAATGGCCCAATTGTCCGCCTCGGTGCCCCCGGAGGTAAAGAATACCCGGTCCGGTTCTGCCCCCAGGGCGGCGGCCACCTGGCTTCGGGCAGAGCGAAGCTGCCGGGCGGCGTCGATGCCGAAATTGTAGAGAGCGCTGGGGTTCCCCCAATCCTGGGACAGGGCTTTTGTCATGGCCTCCACCGCCTGAACGCAGGGCTTGGTGGTGGCGGAATTGTCCAAATAAATCATTCTTTGCCTTCTCTCTGCTATTTTCCAACGCAGAATCGTTCAAAGATTCTGGCGGTGATGTCCTCCCGGACGGTGGCCCCGGTGACTTCGCCCATGGCTTCCATGGCGGCCTCCACATCCATGAGCACGGCGTCCGGGGTCTGCCCCAGCTGCAAGCCCTTCAGGCTTTCCAGCATGGATTCATAGGCCCGGCGGCAGGCATCGAATTGCCGGGCATTGGTGAGGATGGAGCCGTCGCAGGGCAGAGCCCCCGCAAACATCTCGTCCAATACATCCGCCAGCTTACTAAGCCCTTCCTTTTGGGTGAGGGAGGTCTCCAGAACGGTGGTAAAGGGCAGGTCGCTGGGCTGAACCACACTGCCCAGGTCCGATTTGTTAATCAGGGCAATGGAGTTGGGAACCTCCAGGCACAGGCTGATGATTTCCTGATCCTCCTGGGTCAGCGGCTGGGAGCCGTCGCAGAGGAAAATTGCCAAATCCGCCTCTTCCAACGCCTTCTTTGACCGCTCCACGCCCATGGCCTCCACGGTGTCCAGCGTTTCCCGGATTCCGGCAGTATCGATGAGCCGCAGCCGGGTGGAGCCCACCATCACCGCTTCCTCTACGGTGTCCCGGGTGGTGCCGGGAATGTCGGTGACGATGGCACGGTCGAATCCCGCTAAGGTGTTGAGCAAACTGGATTTTCCCACATTGGGTCTGCCCACGATGGCAGCGGCTACCCCCTGACGGAGAATCCGGCCCTGGCCGTAGGAGCGGAGCAATTGATAGAGCGCCTTGGCGGCGGAGCGGAGGGTGGGGGCGTAATCTTTCAGGCCGAAATCCGCAATGTCTTCATCGGGATAGTCCAGCACTGCATGAAAATGGCTGCACAGGTCGGTAAGCGTATCATAGATGGGGGCCAGCTTCTTTTGCAGAACGCCCCCCACCTGACCGGCGGCATTGGCGGCGGCATCGACGGTGTCCGCTTCAATCAGATCGATCACAGCTTCTGCCTGGGTCAAATCCAACTTGCCGTTCAGGAAAGCCCGCTTGGTGAATTCTCCCCGTTGGGCGGGCCTTGCCCCGGCACGGTAGAGGGCGTCCAGCCCCGCCGCCAGCACGGCGGGGGAGCCGTGGCAATGAAATTCCACCGTGTCTTCACCGGTGTAGCTGTGGGGCGCCCGGCTGCAAACAGCCATGCACTGGTCGATGACCCGACCCTGGCTGTCCTTCAGGGAGCCCATGGCCAGCTTCCGGTTGGGAACCTGGGAGAGGGGAGCGCCCTGGGGAATAAAAACCTGTTCGGCGACGGCGATACATCCGTCCCCGGACATTCGAATGATGCCAATCGCACAGACCTGACGGCCGGTGGAAACGGCGGCAATGACTTTTGACATAGAATTACCTCAAATTGAATTCAAAAACTGGAAGGGGTCGCCTTCACTGGCGATAAAGTGCATCAGCATATAGGCGCACATGATGGCTACGTTTTCTTCCCGCAGAATCCGGCGGCACTCTTCTTTATCTGCCAGCACCACCTGGATTTCCTCGGTGAGTTCCTCATGGCAGCTGGTAGGCTCGCCGGAACAGCGGCCAAACACGGTGCCGCAGCTCTCGTCGGTCATGCCCACGGTGGTGAAAAAGGGACGGCCATAGCTGCCGCAGGGGATGGGGGTCAGGGTCAGACCGGTTTCCTCGTACGTTTCCCGGATGGCGGCCTGCTCCATATTTTCCCCCGGCTCCACCAATCCGGCGGGAAATTCATACACAAAGGCGCCGATGGGATACCGGTACTGACGCACCAAGACCACCTTGTCCTGATATAGACTATAAATAACCACCCCATCGGGGGGATTCTTTCCGGTCAGCGCTTTCAGGGAGCTTTGATCCGGATTCCGAGAGACCATGTAATAGGGGCTGACGCTTCCGTCCCGGTGGACGGCTTCCAGCTCGTAGAAGCTTAAAAACCGGCTTCCGACTTTTTTGACAATGGATCCAATTTTGCTCATACTGCTGCCTCCGGTTCGAGAATACACGTACTATACCATTTTATACGGGAAATTGCAATCCTTTCCGTATAGTTCTGATGTCTTCCGGGGATAATGGAAAGGAAATTGCATGATAAAGCGGCGAAAGGAGGAGCCATGGCCCATTTTCTCATTGATTCTGACATTCGTGCCTTGTTTGGCGGCGCAGGGGATTTTACGGTGCGGGAGCTTTCTTGCTGCGGCTTTACCCTGTATGCCTACGCCATTGATGGACTGACTTCCGGGGGGGATACCTCTGAGTATGTGTTCAAACCCCTTGTGGAACATCTGACTGGCGAAACCATCCAAATTCTCTACGACTGCGCTCTCCGGGGCGGTGTATATAATAGTGTGGCCCAGCCATGTAAGGATTTGAACGATGTGGCGCTGAAGCTGGTCAATGGTTTTTGTGTTGTCCTTTTTCCCGGGGCGGGGGCAATCGCCTTCGAGGTCAAAACCGGGGAGAAGCGGGGACCCTCTGCGCCGGAGGTGGAGAACACCGTCAAGGGGGCCAAGGACGGATTGGTGGAAACCATCCGCACCAACACCAGCCTGATTCGCCGCCATCTGCGTACACCGGATCTGCGGCTGGATGAAATCACCGTCGGCCGCCGAAGTCTGACCAATGTGACGGTTGCCTGGATTCAGGGCATCACGTCCCCGGAACTGGTGGAACGGATGAAAAAGCGTTTGAACTCCATTGACGTGGAAGCGCTCATCACACCGGGATCGGTGGAGGAGTATGTAACCGGCTCCCGGGCCACCGCCTTTCCGTTGCTTCAATACACGGAGCGGGCGGACACCTTCTGCCTGGGGCTGCTGGACGGTCGGGTGGGGCTGCTGGTGGACGGGCTTCCACTGGGGTATCTGGCCCCGGTGGATTTGGAATACCTGATGGAGAGTACGGAGGATTTAAGTCGGGATTACGTGACGGCCTCCTGCATCCGGGTTCTTCGGTACTGCGCATTGGTTTTCAGCCTTTTGCTTCCGGGCTTCTACATTGCGCTGACCACATTTCATCAGCAGATGATTCCGCTGCCCTTGCTCCGGGCTATGATCGAAAGCAAGAAAAATGTGCCCTTTCCCTCGGCACTGGAGGTGCTGGGGCTACTGATTGCCTTTGAACTGCTGCAAGAAACCGGCATTCACCTTCCCCAGGCGGTGGGACAGTCCGTCTCCACCGTTGGTGGAATCGTGGTAGGTACGGCGGCGGTGGAGGCTGGATTTATCTCCCCCGCGGCGTTGATTGTGGTCAGCATTGCGGGGATATGCGGTTTTGTGCTTCCAAACCGGGATTTGGCGGAGGCAGTTCGAGTTTGGCGGTTTGGACTGGGAGCTCTGGGGGCCTTTGCGGGCCTTTTTGGAGTGACAATGGGGCTCATTGCCCTTACCGTCCACCTGGGAGGCTTGACCAGCCTGGATATTCCCTATTTGGCCCCCTTTTATACCAGCGAGCATAATGGGATTATGCGCATGAGGATGAAGAATAATCTTTTTCGGAAAGAGCGGCTGAACCCCCAGGACAGGAGAAGACAGGGATGAAAAAATGGTTGATTATGGTTCTGGCGCTGCTGATTTTTGCGGTGCTGCCCACGTCAGGGACAGAGTTGGGAGAGCTCCACCCGGTTTCCCTTCTGATGATTCAGACCCAGGGAAAGCAGATACAGCTTTACACGGATACCCTGGATCAGGGAAATGGAGAGACCCTGGATGCGGCGCTGAAAAATCTGGAGGATACCACGCCGGGACATCTTTTCCTGGATACGGTGGAATACCTGATTTTGACAGAGCAAACACGATACCTGATCCCACAGCTGAAACAGCTGCTGCGCCCAGGAGTTGTGGTTTGCATGGGAGAAGGCGAACTGGATGTGCAGGCCTTGCCGGAATATTTGAAGACCCATACCCCGGAGACAAGTCTGCGGGATGCAGATGAGAAGACCCCGCTGCAAAAGCTGAGCAATTCGGAGGAGAGGTTTTTCCTTGAAAAATGACAAAGCGGAAATACCGTTTCAAATAATGGCTCTGACCATTCCGGCGGCGGAGGCGGCTGTGGGAAAGAACTGGCTGCCTACCTTGATTCTTGCGCTGGCATCCTTTCTGCTATGCAGCTGGATGAGCGTCCGGGAGAGCCCGGATTGGAAATGGCTTCATGTTCTGCGAAGCCTGACGCTTGCTCTGATCCTGTCCTGGGGACTGGACTGGACTCATCAATGCTGGCCTGGAAATGGAGCGTCTTTTGTGGTTCCCGGCATCCTGACGCTCCTTGCAATCTATGCGGTGTGGAAGAAATGCGGAGGGAGAGCCTGCGCCATCCTTCGATATGGGATGTATTTGATCCTGATACTTCTGGGAATACTGGGCTTGTCCCAGGTGAAATTGACGGATTTGCGGCCAACTGCCCAGTTCCCGGATATGAGGCTGGCAGTGATTCTTCTTCTGCCGGCGCTGGGGAGGAAGAATGGAAAATGGCGGTACAGCACGGTGGGAATTGCGGCGGTGGCAGCGTCGATTTTGACGGTGGGAAGCACGTCGCTGTATGATTATAGCCGTGGCCTATCCATGGCTGGTGTCACAGAGCATATGGAGAGCCTGGCCGCCTGCTCGATTACGGTGGGATACTTTGCGTTTGTCTGCTACCTGCTGGATGGCGTTGCCCAGGAGTGGGAGAAACCATGGCCGATACTGATTGCGGGAATTGCAGCTTACAGTATCTATTTGCTCGGCTGGACAATCCGTGCCGAAGCGTATGCCGTTCTCATTCTACTTTTGTGGGTGATTCTTCCGGCTTTTGGAACTGTAAAGAAAAATAGGAAGAAAATGGAAAAAAGTTCTTGACAAAAGGGGATGGGGGTGGTAGTATATGGAAGCTGTCTACGGGGGCAGGACACAGAAAGTTAAAGGATTCTTAAAAAAGTTCTTGACAAAGTGAGCTGCCTG
>JAETOP010000056.1 GCA_021771675.1 Oscillospiraceae bacterium
CTACTGTAGGGGAGGCTATTAGCCTCCCGCGCAGAACAATCCCCAAAAGCGGCACCAAGTCAGGCAAATCCGTATCATTTTCCATTTGCCGGCTCCATTCACCGGAACACTCAAAAACCGTTGCCTGGCGGGAGGTTATTAGCCTCCCCTACGGGATGTCTTAAGTTGACGATATTGCCTTTTGGGGAAGATGAAGCATTGATACGGAAAAGTCCATAAACGGAAATCCAATATTAAGATACTATAGTATTTATATTATGTCAAGAAAAAGATGACAATAGTATTGCAATATTTGACGTTTGGAGGATGCTATGCTGGGTCAAAGGATTTGTGAATTGAGAACGGCTCTTGGCTGGAGCCAGGTTCAGCTTGCGGGGCGGGTGGGCGCCGCAAAACAAACCATCTCCAACTGGGAAAATGACAACATTCAGCCATCCATTGAGATGCTGGTGCGGCTGTCGAAGATTTTTGGGGTTACCACGGATTACCTGCTGGGGTTGGAGGATGCGCCACGGCTGAATGTGGAAGGGCTGCCGCAAAATGTTGTGGCCCATCTGGCGCTGCTGATCGAAGACTTCCAGGGCAGGTAAGCGGGAAATTTGGCCTTGTCCCTCAGGGCGGAATTGGGGAGTAGCCCCCATTCCTGCTTTTTTACTGTCAAAACGTATATTTTGCGAATGCGTGATTGACAAAGCTTTGTGTAAGATATATAATGACCTTGTCAAAATTTAACAACGGAGGTAAGCAAAATGAAAAAAATCTTAGCAATTGCGCTTTCCCTGGTAATGGTTCTGGGCCTCTTCGCCATTCAAGGCGTGCAGGCTGAGGGAATGGATGATCTGATTGCCGCTGCCAAAGCAGAGGGCGAGCTGATTGTCTACGGCTCCTGCGAGGAAGAGTATCTGGCCGCTGCCTGCGAGCATTTCCAGGAGCTCTACGGCATCGAGGTGAAGTATCAGCGCCTGTCCACCGGCGAGGTTCAGAGCAAGATCGAGGAAGAGAACGGCACTCCCTCCGCCGACGTCTGGTTCGGCGGCACCACCGATCCCTACAATGTCTGCGCTGCCGAAGGCCTGCTGGAGCCCTACGCCGCTGAGAACGCTTCCCACCTGCTGGGCGACGCCTACAAGGACGCCGACGGCCAGTGGTACGGCATTTACAAGGGCATCCTGGGCTTCATCGTCAACATTGACGAGCTGAACCGCATGGGCCTGGAAGCTCCTCAGGACTGGGCTGACCTGCTGAAGGAAGAGTACAAGGACCTGATCTGGCTGTCCAACTACAACACCGCCGGCACCGCCAAGCTGGTCATCAACACCATGATTCAGAAGTACGGCCACGACGAGGGCATCCAGTACCTGGCTGACCTGGACAAGAACATCCATGTCTACACCAAGTCCGGCTCCGGCCCCTCCAAGAACGTGGGCACCGGCGAGTGCGTCGTCGGCATCGGCTTCCTGCACGATGGCATTACCCAGATCGTGGACAACGGCTATGGCAACATCCAGCTGGTCATTCCGTCCTCCGGCACCTCCTTCGAGATCGGCGCTACCGCCATCTTCAAGGGCGCTGCCCATCCCAACGCTGCCAAGCTGTGGATTGAGTATGCCCTGAGCCCCGAGTGTGTGGAGCTGGCCCAGGACAACGGCTCTTACCAGTTCCTGGTCATCGACAACGCCAAGCAGCCCGAGGTCGCCGAGGAATTCGGCCTTGACCCCGAGAACGTGATGGACTATGACTTCGAGGACGCTAAGAACAACATCAAGACCTACATCGAAGAAGTGATGAACGCTCTGGGCGGCGGCGACGACCGTTTCAAGACCGAGTAAAAGCATTTCAAAGTAAAAACATAGAGGGGATGGAGTTGATCTCCATCCCCCTTTTTAGATGAAAGAAGAAAAGTGCCCCGAAAGGAGGAATCTGCCCATGGCCAGCCGCCAGGGTGCAGCTTTGGATCGGAAAAAGCTGCTGGGTGACCCCATTATGGTCACGACCATTGTGGTTCTGATTGCGTTTTTAACCCTGTTTATCCTCTATCCGCTGGCGATACTGCTGGTGGACAGCGTCTATGGCCAGGAAACCGGCTTGACGCTGTCGGTTTTCCGGCGGATCTTTGCCATGAAAAGCTTCCGCACGGCCATTACCAACACGCTGAAGGTGGGCCTGACCGTTGGCATCCTGTCCACTGCCATTGGACTCCTTTTTGCCTATGTGGAGGTTTACGTCAAGGTCCGCACCAAGTTTATGGGCGGGCTGTTCCAGGTGGTCTCCATGCTTCCCGTGGTGTCGCCGCCCTTTGTGCTGTCGCTGTCCATGATTATGCTCTTCGGCAAGGCGGGCATCATCACACGGCATCTGCTGCACATCTATGACAACAGCGTCTATGGCTTCGGCGGCATCACCGTGGTGCAGACCCTCACCTTTTTCCCGGTGTGCTACATGATGCTCAAGGGCCTGCTGAAAAACATCGATCCCAGCCTGGAGGAGGCTGCCCGGGATATGGGCGCCTCCCGGTTCAGGGTGTTCACCAGCGTTACCCTGCCGCTGATTCTGCCGGGCCTGGGAAATGCGTTTCTCGTGACCTTCATTGAGTCCATTGCCGACTTTGCCAACCCCATGATTATCGGCGGTTCCTACGATACCCTGGCCACCACCATCTATTTGCAGATTACCGGTGCTTACGACAAGCAGGGCGCCGCCGCCATGGCCGTGGTGCTGCTGAGCATTACGCTGCTGATGTATCTGGTTCAGAAGTATGTGCTGGAAAAGAAGACGGCGGCCACCCTCACCGGCAAGGCCTCCCGGGCCAGAATGCTCATCGAGGAGCGGTCGGTTACGCTGCCCCTGACGATTCTGTGCTCACTGACGGCGCTGTTTGTTATTATGATGTACATCTGCGTTCCCTTTGGAGCGCTGTTCAAAACCTGGGGCTACGACTTCCATCTGACCACCAAATGGTTTGTCCGGGTGTTCGAGAAGTACAAGGGTCTCAAGGCCTTCAAGGACTCTTTCACCCTGTCCCTGATTGCCGCCCCCATCACGGCGCTGCTGAGTATGATTATCTCCTACCTGGTGGTCAAGCGGAAATTCAAGGCCAAGGGATTTATCGAGTTTGTCTCCATGCTGGCCATGGCCGTCCCCGGCACGGTGCTGGGCATTGGCTATATCCGTGGCTTTGTGAAGGGAGTGTTCGGCACCGGCTTCCTGGCAAGCCTCTATGGCAGCGCCGCAATCCTGATTATTGTGTTTGTCATCCGGAGCCTGCCTACGGGGACAAGAAGCGGCATCTCCGCCCTGCGCCAGATCGACAAGAGCATCGAGGAATCCGCCTATGACATGGGGGCCAACAGCTTCAAGGTGTTCATGACCGTGACCCTGCCCCTCATCAAGGACTCCTTCCTCAGCGGCCTGGTCACTGCCTTTGTCCGCAGCATCACCGCCATTTCCGCCATCATCCTGCTGGTGACACCGGAGTTCCTGCTGATTACTGTGCAGATCAACGAGTTTGCGGAGAAGGGCTCCTACGGCGTGGCCTGCGCCTTTGCCACCATCCTGATCGGGATTACCTATGGCAGCGTGCTGCTTATGAATCTGTTTATCAAGTTCTTCGGCACCAGCCGGAAGTTCAAGGAGGACAACTGATATGGCAAAAGAGAAAAAAGGTGTTCGCCTGGAACACATTTCCAAAATCTACAAAGACCCCAAAACCGGCAAGGATTTCTACGCCGTGAAGGATGCCAATCTGGAAATCACCCCTGGCTCTTTCGTGACATTGCTGGGCCCCTCCGGCTGCGGCAAAACCACCACGCTGCGGATGATTGCTGGATTTGAAAGCCCGGACGAGGGAGAAATCTATCTGGGCGGGGAGCCCATCAACGCCCTCACCCCCAACAAGCGGGATACCGCCATGGTGTTCCAGAGCTACGCCCTGCTGCCCCATTACAATATTTTTGACAATGTGGCCTATGGCCTGAAGCTTCGGAAGCTGGACAAAGCCACCATCCGGGAGAAGGTGACAAACATCCTGAAGCTGGTGGGATTGGAGGGCATGGAGGCCCGGATGACCAACCAGCTCTCCGGCGGCCAGCAGCAGCGGGTAGCGCTGGCCAGAGCCCTGGTGCTGGAGCCGGGCGTGCTGCTCTTTGACGAGCCGCTGTCCAACCTGGATGCCAAGCTCCGGGTGAGTATGCGCACCGAAATCCGCCGCATCCAGCAGGAGGCGGGCATTACCGCCATCTATGTCACCCACGACCAGTCCGAGGCCATGGCCCTGTCCGACCAGATCATCATCATGGAGAAGGGCGTGGTGGCCCAGATCGGCACCCCCCAGGAAATCTATTATCACCCGGCCAGCGAGTTCGTGGCGGATTTCATCGGCGAGGCCAATTTCCTCCGGGGGACACTGACAGGGAAAACCGGGGACAGCGGCGTGGTAAATGTGGAGGGAAGCCCGGTGAATGTGGTGGGCGTCCAGGAAATTGAAGCGGGAAAGAACTGCACCCTGGTGCTCCGGCCAGAGTCCGCCCTGCTGGCGGACAGGGGACAGCTGCCCTGCAAGGTCATTGTCTCCTGCTTTATGGGCTCCTATCAGAATTACCACGTGATGGTGGGGGATACCCTGGTGAAGATCACGGACTTCAACCCCAAAAACAAGAAAATCTACCAGGTGGGCGACACTGCTTATGTGGCCTTTGAGAAGGAAAACGTCCACGTGCTGTAAAATACTGTGAGGATCGCCCGAAGGGCTTGAATGCCTTCGGGCGAAGCCTTGTATGGAGGGTAAAAGATGTGCCTTGTGTGTGACAGAATCAAGCAAATTGAGGAAAAGACAAACCCGTTTTTTGTAAAGGAATTGGAGACGGGGTACGTGGTTCTAGGTGACCATCAGCATTTTAAGGGCTATACCTTGTTTCTGCATAAGGAGCATAAAACGGAATTGTTCCAGTTGGAGCCTGAAAATCGGATAAAATTTCTGGAGGAAATGACCACTGTGGCAGAAGCTGTTTCTAAAGCCTTTTGCGCTGAAAAAATGAATTATGAATGCCTGGGAAATGGAGACGCCCATTTACATTGGCATCTGTTCCCGCGCAGAGCTGGCGACATCGATCACTACGGCAGCAATGGCAAAGGACCTGTCTGGTGCTATCCAATGGAAAAAATGTATGCCGAAGAGAATAAACCCAGGGAAGACGAACTGGAAGCCATGAAGAGGGCTCTTTTGACTGAATTGGAGAAATGTTTGACCGGTCTTTAGGGAAACATTTGTGGAAAGGGTGGATCTTTCGGAAATTACTCTTGCAAATGGAGAGAATTGTGGTAGAATTTCGAGGGAATTTTATATTTTGTGCATATCGGCTCCACACAGCAACCAGACAAATTGGTGTTTGGCAGTTCGTTGAATGGTGGAGCGTAACGGCTTTTGAGAAAGGCTCCCCTGTGTAAGGGGAGCTGTCACGGCGAAGCCGTGACTGAGGGACTGTCGCAGTACAATCTTACCTTTTCGCCTAACCTGACGCGAATTCGTAACATCTCACCGCACAGTCCCCCAGTCGTGCTGTTCGCACGACAGCCCCCCTTACACAGGGGGGCCTTTGCTCAGAAACCTTTGCCTTTCTCCATTCAACCCACTGATAAATACCAATTTATCAATTAGCTGGGTGAAACCGATAAGTATATTAAATTTTATTTGCGGGCCTTGTCTCAGATGGGGATTGCCCAATTTGCAAGCCTTCAGGAGGTGCTGGAAGGTGTTTTCTTTAACGAGATTGACATCTAAAAAAGCAATAATTACTTATTTCTTCATGTATTTGCTCCTCAAGATCGTTGGAATCGGAATGCCCATTACTTCGGCAGAATTCCTGGACGATATGATTGCCGGGAATTTCCGGGGAGCGCTGCTCTTTGGCGTTATCAGCTTTTTTCAGTTCCTTTTCTACCAGATTTGGTTCTACTTCCTGGACATTCGGGAGGGTAAGATGGAATGCCGGGCATGGAGCCGGTTCTGTTCCTGCGTCACCCGGAAGCTGGAACGGCTGGACTGGTCCAGCGAGCAGGTTACCGTCAATGAAGTGCAGCAGATGATGGGCCAGGAATACGAGCAGACCAAAAACTATGTGTTCAAAAATCAGGTGACCGTTGTCATCTCTCTGTTTTCCATCGTTGCGATTGAAGTGATTTTGTTTTTGTACTCAAAAGCGATCTGCCTCTTTACACTTGTTGCCGTCCCAGTTTCCGTCCTGCTTTCCAGCAAAAGCAATGAGAGCCTGACGAATTGCGCCCAGGAAAATGTGGAGGATGTGAAGCGCATCCGGCAGTACACCGAGGACACGCTGCTGCTGTCCAAGGAGGAACGAACCCGCAGCCAAAAGCAGCTGACCTGCTTTGAGAATCTGCAAAACAGGTACGCAGACTCCTTTCTCCAACGGGTAAAAAGGCTGTCCTTCGCCAATAACATCCTGTGCTATGGTTCTCTGAATCTGGTGATTTTGATAACCACGCTGATCACCGGCTACCAGGTGCACGCCGGAACGCTGACAGTGGGCGGGCTGTACGCCGTGCAGCTGCTGGTTTCTAATCTGTGGGGCCCCAGTGAACAGCTGATTGAAATTAAAAATAACTATGCCAATGTCAAGCCGATGATTTTGAGTATTTCCAATTTCCTGGAGCGAAAGGAGGCGGCGGACGGAGCCCGGGAGATCAACTCCGTTGTTCTTCAAGACTACGTGAGCCTTGATAAGGACGGAAAGGAAATCAATCTTCCACTCTGTGCCCGCCTGGAGGGTAAGGGCCTTTATGTGCTTCGGGGAGAGAACGGGGCCGGAAAGACAACGCTGCTGGAATCGCTGCTCGGCTACACCCGGCGCTACAAGGGCCATATTTTTGTTAACGGCGAGGTAATACAGCCGGGCCAGGTCAACCGATTTATCTACATCCCGGCAAAGCCCTACATCAGCCAATTCTATGGGGAGGGAAACAACCGCCTGTCAAGTGGGCAGCAGAAACGGCTGCAAATCCGGCTTGCGCTGGCCTCTCAGGGGAGTGCCTACCTTTTTGACGAGCCCACAAATTACCTGGATGCGGAAAGCAGGCGGGAGCTGCTGGATGAAATCCTTGCCAAGGCAAAGGAGAGCATCGTCGTGATCGTGACCCATGACGATGCGGCTTTGGCGCATTTACAGGGTGCGCAATGCTTTGAACTTTTTCGCACGCCGCATACATAGAATGACGCAGTCTGCCAGATGGATGAATCAGGTGGCATACTTTGAGAATTCCTCTTGTAAACCAATGGAAATTGTGGTAGAATCCTAAAAGTATGTCATTCTTATGCGATTAGGAGGCAGCCTCATGCGTTACGCTCCCACGTAGCGTTCTTCCCAAGTGAGACGAAAATAATCTACTTAGGAGGAAATGACTATGTCTGAACTTGTTGAACAAATCAGCCGACGCCGCACCTTTGCCATTATTTCCCACCCCGACGCCGGTAAAACCACCTTAACCGAAAAATTCCTGCTCTACGGCGGCGCCATTGCCCAGGCCGGCGTGGTCAAGGGCAAGAAGAATGCCCGGGCCGCCACCTCCGACTGGATGGAGATCGAGAAGCAGCGTGGTATCTCTGTCACCTCTTCTGTGATGCAGTTCCAGTATGAGGGCTTCTGCATCAACATTCTGGATACCCCCGGCCACCAGGACTTCTCCGAGGACACCTACCGCACTTTGATGGCGGCGGACTCCGCCGTCATGGTCATCGATGGGGCCAAGGGCGTGGAGCCTCAGACCCGCAAGCTCTTTAAGGTCTGCGCCATGCGCCATATCCCCATCTTCACCTTTGTGAACAAGATGGACCGGGAGGCCAAGGACCCCTTTGACCTGCTGGACGAATTGGAGCGGGAGCTGGGTATCGAGACCTATGCCATGAACTGGCCCATCGGCTCTGGCAAGGACTTCCAGGGCGTTTATGACCGTGAAAAGAGCCAGCTGCTGTTCTTCTCCGGCGTCTCCGGGAAGAACAAGGCGGCAAAACAGGAAATTGACCTGTATGATCCCCAGGTTGCGCAGTTGCTGGACAGCGAGGCCAAGCATCAGCAGCTCATCGACGATGTGGAGCTCCTCTCCGCCGGGCGGGAGCTGGATACTGGGGAAGTGAAGCGGGGGCAGCTGAGCCCGGTGTTCTTTGGCTCCGCCCTGACCAATTTCGGCATCGAGCCCTTCCTGGAATCCTTCCTGAAAATGACGCCGCCCCCTCTGTCCCGGGTGGCGGACTGCGGGGAGATCGATACCTTCAGCCCGGATTTTTCCGCCTTTGTCTTTAAGATTCAGGCCAACATGAACAAGGCCCACCGGGACCGGCTGGCTTTCATGCGCATCTGCTCCGGTAAGTTCCAGCGGGATGCGGAGTATTACCATGTCCAGGGCGGCCGGAAAATGCGCCTGTCCCAGCCCCAGCAGCTGATGGCCGCCGAGCGGGAGATCGTGGACGAGGCTTACGCCGGGGACGTGATTGGCGTCTTTGACCCGGGTATCTTCTCCATTGGCGACACCATCACCGTGCCGGGAAAGAAGTTCCGGTTCTCCGGCATCCCCACCTTTGCCCCGGAGCATTTCGCCCGGGTCTCCGCCAAGGACTCCATGAAGCGCAAGCAGTTTGTCAAGGGCACGGAGCAGATCGCCCAGGAGGGCGCCATCCAGATTTTCAAGGTCCCCAATTCCGGTATGGAAGAGGTGATCGTGGGTGTGGTGGGCACGTTGCAATTTGACGTGTTCCAGTACCGGATGAAGAATGAGTACGGTGTGGACCTGCGGATGGAGGGGCTGCCCTATGAGGAAATCCGGCTCATCGACAGCTATCCCGGAGAGCTCAGTGACCTGAATCTGGGCAGCGACGCCGAGCTGCTGGAGGACTACCGGGGCAGAAGCCTTCTGGTGTTTTCCAGCTTCTGGGCCATCGACTTCACCTGCCGCCGCAATCCCGGCCTGAAGGTGTCGGAGATCGTGGTTTCGGAAGGATAATGGCCATGAATGCCTGGAAGCATTTTTGCACAATCAATCATCACCGCTGGCTGGTTCTGGTGGGCTGCTTCCGCATCGGCCTTTTCTGGCAGGGCCTGACCCATGACCTTTCCAAGTATTCCCCCACGGAGTTTTTCCGGGGAGTCCGGTATTACCAGGGAACCCGCAGTCCCAATGCGGAGGAACGGGAGGAGAAGGGCTACAGTCTGGCCTGGATGCACCACAAGGGCCGCAACCGCCACCACTACGAATACTGGACGGATATGAATCCCCAGACCCACCGGTATGAGCCGGTGGTGATGCCGAGAAGGTATCTGGCGGAGATGGTGATGGATCGCCGGGCGGCCTGCATGACCTACCAGGGAAAGAACTATCACCCCGGCTCCGAGCTGGAATATCTGGAAAAGAGCCGGGAGCATCTGTTGATGCACCCCGAGACCCTGCGGCAGCTGGAATATGTCCTTGCGATGCTGCGGGATCGGGGGGAGAAGGAGACCTTCCGGTATCTGCGCCAGGAGGTGCTGAAAAACAAACCCTTCCCCTGGGAGAAATAACCCCATTGCCGCCGGAAGCCCCTGCTTCCGGCGGTTTTATCATTAAGATTGGTTAAAGATTCCATCCCCCTCATTGACAGAGTAGGGCCAAAATGCTATCATTTTGTTAGGATATATACTGCGTGAAGGATTAAGGCAAATTACAATTTTTCAGTTGAATGCGTGAAATTATAGCAGTATTTGACTAAAACTGGAAAGGATGGAAAGAAAATGTTAAAAAAACTTGAAAAGACAGTCCTTGTCTGCCTGATGTGTGGGGTATTGCTGTTCGGCCTGTTCTCCGGGGTTTGCGCCCGGGCAGAGGCTTTGCCAGAGGAGACGGAAGACGCCAACACCGTCCAGGTGTCCACGGTGGATGAATTCCTGGCGGCCATCGCCCCGGACACTCAGATCGTCCTGGCCCCCGGAGAGTACAACCTGACCCAGGCCAAGGGGTATGGGCGCACCGGGGGAGAATACTACCACTGGGAGTCCACCTACGACGGCTACGAGCTGGTGATCACCGATGTCTCCGGCCTCTCTATCGACGGCGTGGACGCAAACCTTGTCACCATTTCCACCGAGCCCCGCTATTCCAATGTGATCCACTTTGAATATGCCACGAACCTGAAGCTATCCAACATCACCCTGGGCCACACCAAGGAGCAGGGCAGCTGTGTCGGCGGTGTGTTCTACGGGGCATTCAGCAGCAACATCGAAATTCAGAATGCCAGGCTCTATGGCTGCGGCGTCCGGGGCATCGACCTGTGGAATTGCCAGAATGTCCACGTGGACAGCACCGATGTTTATGAATGCAGCATGGGCTGTGTTTATATCAATGGCAGCAGCAATGTACTCCTGGAAAACAGCAAGTTCTATAACTGTGAGCTGGCCGAGGGTGTGTTTGAGATTTTCAGCTCCTATGACGTGGCAGTCATCAACTCCGAGGTCTACGGAAATTCCAGCGAATACTTCTATTCCAGCCTGGTTCGTTCCGCCTGCCCCGGCGTTTATCTGGGGGGCCTGGATGTCCACAACAACAATTTTGCCTATATGTTCTATGGGAGTACGAACCCGGTGACGGTAGAGAACTGCCGCTTTGACTATGCCGAACAGTGGGCCGAGAGCGTGATGCCTGTGTCCCCCGATGGGCAGGAGCTCACCGCCGGAGACCTGGCCTCCATGAAAATGCGCACTGTGACCTGGGAGCCTGCTGGACGACCAGAGGTGCCCCAGGTGGAGGCCGGGGCGGACGGGAAGGTCCATGTCACCAATGTGGATGAATTCCTGGCTGCCATTGCCCCCAATGCCACCATCTTCCTGGAGCCGGGAGAATATGACCTCTCCACCGCCTCCACCTACGCCGGGCTGGGCGGGCAGTATTACCACTGGGAGTCGGTGTTTGACGGCTATGAACTGGTGATTCGGAATGCCAACGGCCTGACCATTGAGGCGGCGGACCCGGAGACGGTGTCCATCGTCACCCAGCCCCGCTATGCCAATGTGCTGCGCCTTGAAAATCTGTCCAATCTGATTGTGCGCAACGTCACCGTGGGGCATACCCCGGATGCTGGAGAATGCTCCGGCGGCGTGATTCAGCTGAATTATGTCAACAATGCCATTATCGAGGGGTGCAAACTCTTTGGCTGCGGTATTTTGGGAGTTCAGGCCATGAACTGCGAGAATCTCAGCGTGTTTAACTCGGAGATTTATCAGTGCAGCAGCGGCGCCTGCTGGTTCTATAAATGCAGAACCGTCCGGGTGGACCACTGCGACATTCACGACATTGGCGGCTGGGAGTTTTATGCGGATTACTTCTGCACCGATGTGCTGGTGGACGGCGAGCCCATCCAGGATGAGCTTATTCAATAACAAAAAAGAGGCCGAAAGGCCTCTTTTTTAATGGAATATTTTGTTTTCATGTGGTACAATGGGGCGAAAAGGAAGGTGAGGAAGAATGGAGTATGTTGTTTCCATTTGCGATGACAGCCCGGCGGATCGGGGGTATCTTTCGGCCCTGGTGATAAAATGGGCGAAAGAAACCGGCAGGGAGGTCTGGCTTTCGGAATACCCCTCGGCAGAGCAGTTCCTGTTTCACCTCCCCGATGCCGGGACGGACTTGCTCCTGCTGGACATCGAAATGGGGGGCATGGATGGGGTGACCCTGTCGAAAAAGCTCCGGGCCCAAAACGATGCTCTGGAAATTGTGTTCATCACGGGCTATTCCGATTACATCGCCGAGGGCTACGAGGTGTCGGCGCTTCACTATCTGATGAAGCCGGTGAGGGAGGAGAAGCTCTTCGCTGTGCTGAACCGGGCGGCGGAGAAGCTTCAAAAAAATGAGCGGCTGCTGGTGCTGGAATCCGGCGGAGAGCTGGTGCGGCTGCCGGTCTACCGCATCCGCTATGCTGATGTACAGGGCAACTATGTGACGGTGCACGCTGACAGAGACTATACCGCCAAAATGACCCTGAGCCAGCTGGAAAAGCAGCTGGACGACCGGTTTCATCGGGTAGGGCGCTCTGCCATTGTGAATCTGACGAGAATCGCCAGGGTGACCAGAACGGACATTTTCCTGAATGATGGGGGTTCGGTGCCCCTGCCAAGGGGAGCCTATGAGGGGGTCAATCGGGCCATCATCAAATTGGGGTGAGAAAATGGGACTGCTGTCCAGAAGAATCAACAAACAAATCGCCGCCTACCAGCGGGAGCTGATTGAGACCCACTATGCCGAGGTGGACAACATGTACCGCCAGATTCGTGGCTGGCGGCACGACTACCGCAATCACATTCAGACCATGAAGGCCTACGCCGCAGCCGAAAATTGGAACGCCATCAAGCGGTATTTGGACGAGCTGGAAACGGACCTGGCCACGGTGGACACGGTGATAAAAACCGGCAACCCCATGACCGACGCCATTTTGAATTCCAAAATCTCCCTGGCCCATGCCAAGGGAATCCAGGTCCGTGCCGATGCCCACATCCCGGTGCGGCTGAAAATCTCTGAGATTGACCTGTGCTGCATTCTGGGAAACCTCTTCGACAATGCCATCGACGCCAGCATGAAGCTGCCCCCGGAGCAGCGGCTCATTCGGGTCTACATGGATATGAAGGGCACCCAGCTCTACATCTCCTTCACCAATTTCACCGCCGCCGGAAAGCTTTCCCGGGTGGGAAGCCGGTTCAAAACCACCAAGGGGGAGGGGCATGGCTTCGGCCTGGAGCGCATCGACGCCATTGTGGAGCGGCTGGGGGGCTATCTCAGCCGCAACAGCGAGGACGGAGCCTTTACCACGGAAATACTGCTGCCGCAGGGAAGATAATCGGCGGCATTTCCCGGGAATTATTCAATTAAAAGTTTTTCCAGCATTTTTCCCGGATGAAGTCCATAATTTCCCCGTGATCCCGATCTTCGTAGTATGCCACCAGCAGCTGTTTGAATTCCGGAACATGATTTTCGGGAATGACAATCAGCCCCTGTCCCTTGGAGATCAAATAGTGATTGGCAAAGATCACGGAGGCCCGTTTGTTTCCGTCGTTGAAAATCTGGGTTTTCATACAGTAGAGGCACAACTGGGCGGCGATGGTCACGGCGTCCTTTTCCTGGTGCAGAATCTCCTCAATGCGCTCTTTGACGATGGTTTCGATGGGCAGCGGCGGGACATAGCTGGTGCCGCCGATGGTCACGGGAACCCCGCGAATCCGCCCGCCGTCCGAGTAAAAGCCTTCGTTGACCAGCTTTGCAATGTGGCATAAAATGTGATAGTCGGTGCCGTAGCTGATGACATCTTTGTCCAGGATGAACTCCCAGGCGTGCTTTAGATTTAGGATTTTTTGAACGTCTGTGGCGGTCATGCCGGATACAATGCCGTTTTCGAGAATGTCCTCTGTCTGCGGGAAGGTGGTTGCCACACCCTCCAAAACCGCCTGGTCATAGATATTTGCTTTCATGTTTGCCCGGGCGAAGTCCAGATTCTGGATGACTCTGGGGGAAAGCGCCGCTTCCGCATAACCCAGGTCGGCCAGGGCCTTTTCTGTTCTGCGAATCTGTTTGCGAAGCTCACGGGCATCTCTTGCATTGCGCAGAAGCAGCTGATGCAGCTCCTCGGAGTAGATGCCAACGTAGGTCGAGGTCTGGCGGCTTCCCACCCGGCTGCGGACGTAAAGATATTTTTTTCCATCCCGCTCCTTGATTTCCGGCGTGCCGCTATAGGGAATCAGATTGAGCCGGGCCTGGAAGTCTGCCTTTTGGTGCAGCAATTCCTGAATCTCTGTATAGGTGCCCATCGTGGAATCCTCCTTTGTAGGGATATTTTAATGCGTATATTCTACAATATAATTCCCTATTTTTCAAGGGGAAGAGTGGGGAATCATGCAATTCGTCCCCCGATTTTAACGTTTCGTCCCCGGAACAGGCCGGGGATGAATTTTTGTGGTATGATACGGCCGTGAGGTGAAGAACATGAAACAAAAGGAAAAACCAAAGTATTCTGTGGGGCAAAATGTGGCCTGGATGATCGGGAACGCATGGAAGGCGCGAAAAAGGACGATTCTCTTCTGCGTGCTAACCGCCGGGCTGGACATCTTCATGAATCTGCTGCAGCTGTATGTAACGCCGGAAATTCTGCGGCGGGTGGAGCGAACCGCGCCGCTGCGGGAGCTGCTGCTGACAATTGCCCTGTTCACCGGGCTCCTCTTTCTGGTCAGCGGCATCCGGGAATACATCCGCACCAATACCCTGTTTGCCCGGGTGGATGTGAGAACCAGGATTATTGGCCTTGTCTCCTATAAGAGCAACACCACATCCTATGCCAACAATCTGAATGTCAACTTTATCCGGCTGCGGGAAAAGGCCTATAACAGCATGAATAATAACCGCAGTGCTACTGAATATATATGGGAGACATTGACGGTGCTGCTGACCAATGTGGGCGGGCTGCTGTGTTATCTGCTGGTGCTTTCGGGCATAGATCCTGTGATGCTGCTGGTGATTGCCGTTACCAGCATCGCAAGCTTTTTCGCGTCCAAGCGCGCCGCTGCCTGGGAATATGAACACCGGGAGGAGGACGAAAAATATGTGGCAAAGCTCCGTGACATCCGGGACAAAAGCGAGTCCGTTGCCATCGCAAAGGACATTCGGATTTTTGGGCTGGAGGACTGGCTTCGGGATATTCACAAAGGCATCCTGAACCTCTATTGGGACTTCATTTGCCGCCGTGAAAAAGCCCACCTGTTCAGCGATCTGGCAGATGTGTTCCTCAGCGTTGCCAGAAACGCCATTGCCTATGGGTATCTGCTGGCGCTGGCGCTGGGGCAGGGGCTGAGCGCTTCGGAGTTTTTGCTGCTGTTTACGGCGGTCAGCGGATTTACCGCCTGGGTCACTGGAATTTTGAAGCAGGTGGCCGAACTGCGGCGGGAGAGTGTGGACATCTCCCTGGTTCGGGAGTTCCTGGAATATCCGGAGCCCTTCCGGTTTGAAGGGGGAAAGCCCCTGCCAGAGGCAGAAGTCCTCGAGCTTCGGCTGGAAAATGTCAGCTACCGCTACCCGGGGGCGGAAAAAGACACCATTTGCAATATGAATCTGACCATCCACCCCGGGGAAAAATTAGCCATTGTGGGCCTGAACGGCGCCGGCAAGACCACCCTGGTCAAGCTGCTGTGCGGCTTCCTGGACCCTACCCGGGGCCGGGTGCTGCTGAACGGCCAGGATGTCCGGGAATTTAACCGCCGGGAATACTATTCTCTTTTCTCCGCCGTGTTCCAGGAGTTTTCCATATTGGACGTGACCGTGGCGGAGAACGTCTCCCAGCAGGCAGAGGGGACGGACGAGGAAAGGGTCTGGGACTGCCTGGAAAAGGCCGGGCTGACCAAGGTCATCCAGGCCCTTCCCCAGGGGCTGCAAACCCACGTGGGCCGGGAGGTCTATCTGGATGGGGTGCTGTTCTCCGGCGGCGAGACCCAGCGGCTGATGCTGGCACGGGCCCTGTACAAAAATGCCCCCATCCTCCTGCTGGATGAGCCTACGGCGGCCCTGGACCCCATTGCGGAAAACGACATCTATCAAAAATACGACTCCATGACGGCGGGGAAGCTGTCGGTGTTTATCTCCCACCGGCTGGCCTCCACCCGGTTCTGCGACCGCATCCTGTTTCTGAAGGACGGCGTGATCGCGGAAGAGGGAACCCATGACAGCCTTTTAAGCCTGGGCGGGGATTACGCCAAGCTGTTTGAAGTGCAGAGCCGCTATTATCAGGAAGGGAGGGAGTTCTGATGAAAACCAGGAAAATGCTTCAGCTCCATCTGCGGGGGCTGAAGGACTTAAACGGAAAATGCCCCCAGCTGATTCCTTCCATTTTCGCAAACGCCATCATCACGGCCCTTTCACCTTATGTGACGGTGTGGTTTTCTGCCCGGCTTCTGGGCGAGCTCAGCGCTTCCCGCCGTCCGGAAGTGCTGGGCCGCTGGGCGGTTCTGACGGTGGTGAGCCTGGGCCTGATGGCTCTGCTGACCGCCCTTGCAGACCGCTGGTGGGAGTGCGTGAAGGAGAATACCTGGTATCGAAAGCAGCAGATATTCATCGAGAAGCAGTTTTCCATGGACTATGCCGCTCTGGAGGATCAGAAAAACCGGGATTTGCGGGAGAAAATCAGAGAGGTTGAGAACTGGTCCGACTGGGGCTATATGCGTATTCCCCTTTTCCTGAGGGAAATTTTGAAATCGGTGTTGGGCATTTTGGGCGGAATTGCTCTGACTGTCAGCCTGTTTACGGCGAAGCTGCCAGAAACGGCGGGGAAATTGCAGATTCTGAACCATCCTGCCTCCGCCATAGCGCTTCTTGCCGCCATGTTCCTATTCAGCTATCTGGTAGGACTTCTTGAGGGAAAGGCGGGGGAATGCTGGAATTCTCAGGAAGAGGACGCTACCTTCGGCAATCGCCTGTTTGGCTTTTTCGGTTTTATTGGGAAAAAGCGGGGCCGGGACGCGGACATTCGGATGTACAATCAGCAGAATCTGGTCCGGAAATATTGGTCACAAAATTCTACCTTTTCCACGGACGGCGCCATGGGCCGGATGGCCAGAGGAAAGTTGGGATTTTTGGAGGGAACGGGAGCCGCATTTCCCTCGGTGTTTACGGGAATCATTTACCTGTTTACCTGCCTGAAAGCCTGGGGCGGCGCCTTCGGCGTTGGCGCTGTGACCCAGTATGTGGGAGCCGTTACCGCACTGTCCAACCACGTGGCAAAGCTCTTTGAGGTATATGGCACCATGAAAGCAAATGCGGCAAATCTGGAACAGGTCTACCAGTTCCTGGACATCCCCAATGAGATGTACCAGGGGAGCCTCACCACCGAGAAGCGCTCCGACCGGCAGTATGAGGTGGAGTTTCGCAACGTCTCCTTCAAATACCCCGGGGCGGAAAACTGGTCGCTGCGCAACCTGTCCATGAAATTCCGAGTGGGGGAGCGGCTTGCCATCGTGGGAGAAAACGGCAGCGGAAAGACCACCTTCATCAAGCTCCTGTGCAGGCTCTATGACCCCCAGGAGGGGGTGATCCTGCTCAACGGCATCGACATCCGCAAATACAACTACCGGGACTATATGTCCATTTTCTCCGTGGTGTTCCAGGACTTCCAGCTGCTCAGCCAGCCCCTTGGGGCCAATGTAGCGGGAAGCAGCCATTACGACCGGGAGCGTGTGACCAAGGCTCTGGTGGATGCGGGCTTTGGGGAACGGCTGAAGAAAATGGGGCTGGATACCTATCTGTATCGGGATTTTGCCGAGGACGGCATTGACGTTTCTGGCGGCGAGGCCCAGAAGATCGCCATCGCCCGGGCCCTTTACAAGGACGCCCCCTTCATCATTCTCGATGAGCCCACCGCCGCCCTGGACCCCATTGCCGAGGCGGAGATTTACAGCAAATTCAACGACATCGCCGGGGACAAAACCGCCGTCTATATCAGCCACCGGCTGTCCAGCTGCAAGTTCTGCGATGAGATTGCCGTGTTCCAGGATGGAAGGATTGTCCAGCAGGGAACCCACGAGGCTCTGCTGGCCCAGGAAGACGGGCAGTACGCCAGACTCTGGAACGCCCAGGCGCAATATTACCAGACAAATTGAATTGTTTTACCCGCCGGAGGGCCTGCTCCGGCGGGTAAATTTTGCCAAAAATTGGGAAAAGACCGGGGAATCAGGAAAGGGTTACATTTTGTGGTTGCGTTGGAGAGGGTTATCGTGTATAATCCAACACCGTATGAATGTGTGCTCTTGTGAAGGAGTTTTTCTATGAAGTCGTATAATATTTCTGAATATATTGTTCCCGGCCGGCGGGCTCACCTGATTGGAATCGGCGGTGTATCCATGCGGCCTCTTGGCCTGGTGCTCAAGGGTATGGGTATGGAGGTTTCCGGCTCCGACATGAGCGCATCCCTTTCCACGAAGGAGCTGGAGGATCACGGCATCCACGTGGTCATCGGGCATCAGGCGGAGAACATCCAGGGGGCGGACTGCGTCATCCGCACGGCTGCCGTTCACAATGACAATCCCGAGATCGCCGCTGCCCGGAGCGCTGGAATTCCCGTGTTCGAGCGGGCCCAGGCCTGGGGCGAGATCATGAAGTCTTATAAAAATGCCATCTGCATCTCCGGTACCCATGGCAAAACCACCACCACCTCCATGATGACCCACATTCTGATGGAGGCCAAGATGGATCCCACGGTGATGATCGGCGGGTATCTGCCCCTGCTCCACGCTGGGCACCGGGTGGGCCACGGAGATACCATTGTGCTGGAAAGCTGCGAATACTGCGATTCCTTCCTGAATTTCTTCCCCACCTTGGCGGTGGTGCTGAACGTGGAGGCCGATCACCTGGATTATTTCAAGGATTTGGCGGACATTCAGAAATCCTTCCACAAATTTGCCGAGATGGCCACCTTCGGCGTGGCGGCCAACGGCGACGATCCCCACACCGTGGAGGCCATGAAGGGAATCAAGCACGTTTCCTTTGGCCTGGGGGAGCAGAACCGGGTTCGGGCGGAGAATATTTCAAAGGACTGGCGGCATTTTGACGTTACTGTGGATGGGGCGTATTACTGCCATGTGGACATGGGGGTCATGGGGCGGCACAATGCGCTCAATACCCTGGGCGCCGCTGCCGCATCCTGGATGCTGGGCATCGAGGGAGAGGCAGTGACCCAGGGAATTGCCTCTTTCCATGGGGCAGGCCGCCGGATGGAGCTGAAGGGAACCTTCAACGGGGCAAGGATTTATGACGACTATGCCCATCACCCCGACGAGCTGCGGGCCACATTGGATACCGCCCGAACTATGGGAGGGCGGCTGGTGGTGGCCTTCCAGCCCCACACCTATTCCAGAACCCAGGCGTTGTTCCAGGATTTTGTCCGGGAGCTCAAAAAACCCGATGTTCTGGTGCTGGCGGAAATCTATGCTGCCCGGGAGCGGAATACCAGCGGTATTTCCTCCCAGGATTTGGCGGCGGAAATCCCCGGAGCCGTGTATTGCGAGACGCTGCCGGAGGTGACGGATTACCTCCGCAGCCATATTCAGCCCGGTGATTTGGTAATCACCATTGGCGCTGGAGATATTTTCCGGGCCGGGGAAGCCCTTCTGGACTGAAAAGGAGGCTGTTTTATGAAAAAATTGAGCGTTTGTATTCTCTTCGGCGGTGTCAGCCCTGAGCATGAGGTGTCTCTGCGCAGTGCGGAGTCCGTCCTGAACAACATCGACCAGAATAAATACAATGTGTTCCCCGTGGGCATCACCAAGGACGGGGACTGGATTCACTATACCGGCAAGGACTATTCCCTGCTTCCAACGGGGGAGTGGAAGGATTATCCCGACAACCGGCGTACCGCCATCTCTCCCGTCCGGGGCCAGGGCCTGCTGTGCTTCGAGGGGGACTGCGTGGTGCGGGAGCGGATCGATGTGGTGTTCCCGGTGCTCCACGGCGAAAACGGCGAGGACGGAACCATACAGGGCCTTTTGGAGCTGGCGGGCATTCCCTATGTGGGCCCCCACGTGGCAGCTTCTGCGGTGGCCATGGATAAAACGCTGACTAAGCTGGTGGCAGATCGGGCCGGCATTCCCCAGGCAGATTGGGCCCTGGTTCGGCGCACCGAGCTGGACTGCCGGATGGACAGCGTAATTGGGGAGCTGGAAAAGAAATTCACCTATCCCATGTTTGTCAAGCCCGCCGGTACCGGCTCCTCCGTAGGCGTTACCAAGGCGGCCAATGAGGCGGCGCTGAGACAGGGACTGCTCTGCGCCGCCGTGTATGATGAGAAGATTTTGGTGGAGGAATTCATCAAGGGCAAGGAAGTGGAGGTCGCCGTCATGGGCAATAACTCTCCTGTGGCCTCTGTCTGCGGCGAGATCGACTCCGGCGTGGAGTTTTACGACTACGACGCCAAATACATCACCGATACCTCCGTCGCCTACGTCCCCGCCCGGATTTCCGAGAACGCGGCGGAGCAGGTGCGGGATATGGCCGTCCGGGTGTATCAGGCCGTTGGCTGCCAGGGCCTGAGCCGGGTGGACTTCTTCGTCACAGAGCAGGAGCGGGTGGTGTTCAACGAAATCAACACCATTCCCGGCTTTACCTCCATCTCCATGTACCCCAAGCTCTTTGCCGCCAGCGGGATTCCCTATCCCCAGCTGATCGATGAGCTGATTAACCTTGCCATGGAGGAGGAGCAATGAGCACTCCTGTGATTCTCTCCATCCAGGGCCGGCAGACCTATATGGATCAGGAGCCGGATGTCATTCGGCTGGATACCGAGGGCACCATGGAATACCGGGACGGAGGCTGGGACATTACCTATGAGGAGAGCGAGCTTACCGGCATGGCCGGAGTGACCACCACCTTCCGGGTGGAGCCGGATAAGGTGACGCTGATTCGCACCGGCAAGCTTTCCAGCACCATGGTTTTCCAGGAGGGCGTGGCCCACGATTCCCTCTACCGCATGGAATTCGGGGCGCTGATGATCTCCGTGAAGGCCACCCGCCTGTTCTATGATATTGTCCCTGACGGGGGCTCCATTGACCTGGTGTATAACATCGTCATCGAGAACACCGAGGCCGGTGTCATTGACTACCACCTGGACATCCGGGCGAAATAAAATACAGTCTCCCACCCTAACCCCGGGTGGGAGATGTTTTTATGGCTTCTGCGTGCCAATTTGCACGAAAAAGAGGAAAATTGTTGTTTGGCAGGCGGGAAATGCCCGCTGATAATTCGCACGGGGCAAGTTGATAATTGCCGCATAAGTTTCGCCCGGTAACGTTTTCTGGGCAGATCGTCGAGTGGTAAGGGGTAATGGCTTCTGAGAAAGGCTCCCCTGTGTAAGGGGAGCTGGCACGGCGTAAGCCGTGACTGAGGGACTGTGCAGTAGAATATTCAAATTTTTCACCATGTTGGGCGAATACCGGATATGTTTTCGTCTACCGCAATCCCATTATTTCAGTGCTCCTCCGTTGTGTGAAAAGGGCTTAGAATTGGGGCGTTCCTTTCCACATTGGTTTGTAATACTGTTTCTCAATTAAATAGCTTAATAATCCAATTTCTCCCGGTAATGCTGGAAATGACCTGAGACGACAGTGAGCAGATGGTATCGCACAGGCGGTCAACAACTTTTTCCAGGGTTGTGAATACTTCGTTTTGGAAGCCGCGTTTGCGGATTTCTTTCCAGATTTGCTCGATTGGATTCATTTCAGGTGTGTACGGTGGGATAAGAAAAAGAACGATATTCTCCGGCAATTCCAGACCTGCGGATTTGTGCCATGCAGCGCCATCACAGCAAAGCAATATGACATCCTCTGTATAGCGTTTTGACAGTTCTTGAAGATAGATGTTCATGCATACGGTATTGCAATATGGCATAATCAGGAAAAAACCATCACCGGTCAATGGCTCCACCGAACCATAGGCATAGCGGTACTCCCGGATATGGTGACAGGGTACACTGGGCGCTATTTTTCTGCTGTGTATAGTTTGCTGCTTTTCGTGACAAGCATGACCTTTCTGTTATTACGGGTGACATAAAGAATATCATCTACCAGAATTCGCTGCAGTGTTCCATCTGTGGCAATAAAACCATCTACATATGCCCCATCGATATATTCCATTGCCTTGTCCAAACTAGAATAAAGCCGATTTACATCAAAGGGCTTTTCAAAAAAGCGGAAGGCTCGCAAATCCATGGCATCGTCCTGGTATTCATCGTAATTTGTGATGAAGAATAATACAAGTTTGCTGTTCCTGCTCCTTAATTCTTTGGCTAACGAAATTCCGTCGATACCGTCCATCTGAATATCCAGAAAAGCCAAATCATAGCATTTTTCATCGAAAACAATGTTGAGTGGGTTTGCTGTAAGCGTAATGTCGCAAGGAATGAAATGATTTTTCATGTACTCCTCGATGTGTAATTGGAGCAAACGAAGATTGTTTTCCTCATCGTCACAAATTAATATCTTCATATGGTATACCTCAAGAAAAAAGCTCGCAGCGAAGTATCTACTGCGAGCCTATCTTATCATTTTCGAGTGTTTATGTCAAATAATTGAAAATTACTTTGTAATTAAAACAATTTAACAAAATGCTCCTATGTGGATCTGCTGATTTCCTCCAAGTAAGTTTCTATTAACCGACATAGCATTTTTTGTGAATCCATTGGGAGACACTTAATTAGAGAAAGAATATGATCTGATTCCTCAGAAATCTTGCCGATTAAATAGTAATCAGGTGTTTCTCCTAATATATTACATATTTGAAAGATGAATTTTGTTGTGGGCAGGTATCTTCCACATTCAATGTTGGAAATGTGGTTTTTAGATAATCCGACTTGCTCTGCCAAAACCTCCTGAGATAGTCCCAGTGCCTTCCTGCGCTGCATTATTCGAGTTCCAATTAGTTTCCTGTTGATTTCCATACTAATCACCACTAAAATATGATAGCATGCGCCGATTCCAAAAGAAACAAAGCTACACAAAATCTATTTGCAAAACAATGATTATCTGCAAAAAAGGACATTTTTCTTGCCTTTCTGTGCTGCGGGTTGAATGTGAAAAAAATGATGGTATGATAGAAAGCAAGGAGGTGAAATGTATGAAGACCAGTAGTCCGGTTATGCCTAAGATTGTAAAAGCATTGGCTGAGAAGGCTCTCAAGCGTGATGCAAACAGCACTTCTTGTGGGTATTTTTATCAACCCAAAGCTCCGGAGAGCTTAAAACGCTATAAAAACTGCAAAAAATGATTTCAGCTTTTGCGCCCAAAATCACACATGGCCTTTGTAATGCGCATGTTATTGATGCGGACGAGAATGAGTTATACAGATATGGTTTCTTCATTTTGCTTTCGCACATCTTCTTTTGCATAGAAGCTTTTTCCTTTGGCATTTTGTTCGGTGTAACTTGGGAAAGCATTCTGTTTTATGTTTTGTTCACGCTTCTTCGCAGTTACGCAGGAGGTGTCCATGCAAGAACAGAGAAAGCATGCACTATTCTTACTACGCTGACAATGTTTGCATGTGTAGTAGCAATCCGACTATTGGAAGAATTTCCAAAAGAAAGTATTGCACTATCCTTGCTTGCTGTCGGGGCTGTGTTTGTCTTTACATTATGCCCATTGGATACGAAGGAAAAACCTTTGGAACCGGATGAACGAAAACACTACAGAAAAATCACACAAGTGATAGCTATTCTGTACGTTATCGTTGCTTTATTTGCGTATTATACTGGACACAGTGGCGTATTGTGTAGTACATCTATAAGCGTTTTTGTGGAGAGTGTGCTGTTAATAGTTGGAAGGGTATTGAAAAAACTGCATGAAATTCCTGCTATACCTGAAAGCAGTTTCAAGAATTTTAACTCCTAAAATGGGTATAAAGGTAAGCGTAAATTCTAAGCCCGTAAAAGAACACACCTGGCTACCGTTTGTGGTAGCCGGGTGATAGAAGGTCAGTATATATCTGCAGCAGGCGCCTCGCCAAGGAACGCATC
>JAETOP010000057.1 GCA_021771675.1 Oscillospiraceae bacterium
TATCGTCTTGCTGCCATACGAATACCCCCATGCTTTTTCTCTTATTCTATCGCATTTTGGCTTCTTGTGCAACTTTCCTAAGATCAATTAGTTTTCAGATACGCCCTAGTATAAGATACGGGATAATCAGAGCTTTCCTGGTTGTGTGGCAGACAAGTTTTCCACGGCCTGCCGTGCCAGCCGATCTGCCTCCAGAATTTCTTCCAAAGTAGGATTAGCAATGAAGGGAACCTGCTCCACCGCCCAGTGCACCAGGCGGTAGATGTCATAAAAACCGATTTTCTCCGCCAGGAACATAGCCACCGCTTCCTCGTTGGCCCCGTTCATGGCAGGGCAGGCGGTGCCGCCCTTTTTTGCGCACTGCCGGGCCAGGGCCAGGCAGGGGAATTTCTCCAAATCCGGATGGCAGAAGGTCAGTCCGGCGCACTTTGTCAAATCCAGCGGCTCCACAGGGCAGGCAGTGCGCTGGGGATAGGTCAGGGCCAGCTGAATGGGCAGGCGCATATCCGGCGTACCCAGCTGGGCCATCACCGCTCCATCGGTGAACTCCACCAGGCTGTGGACAATGCTCTGCCGGTGAATCAGCACATCCACCTGTTCCAGGGGCAGATGGTACAGCCGCATGGCTTCAATGACCTCCAGGCCCTTGTTCATCAACGTGGCGCAGTCCACAGTGATCTTTGGCCCCATTTTCCAGTTGGGGTGGCGCAGCGCGTCAGCCTTGGTCACATTTTTCAGCTGCTCCCGCTCCATACCGAAGAAGGGCCCGCCGGAACAGGTGAGCAGAAGCCGCTTTACCTCCCGTCGGTCGCCGCAGCCCATCAGGCACTGGAAAATGGCGGAATGCTCCGAATCCACAGGCACGATCTCCGCCCCGTATTTCTCCGCCTCCGCCATCACCAGCTCTCCGGCGCAGACCAGCGTCTCCTTATTGGCCAGGCCGATTCGCTTTCCCCTGCGGATGGCAGCCAGGGTAGGCTTTAACCCCACCATTCCCACCACGGCGGTAATCACGCAGTCCACCTCTTCCAGGGTTGCCGCCTGAATCAGGCCGTCCTCTCCCCAGGCAACGGAAATCTTGGGGTCATTCAGCTCCCGGGAGAGCTCCACCGCCGCAGACTGAGTGGCCATCACCGCAAGCCTGGGATGAAACCTGCGGCACTGCTCCGCCATTTTGCCCACGCTGCTTCCCGCAGTGAGGGCCGCCACCCGGATTCCCTCCAGGCGGCTGATAACATCCAGGCTCTGACGGCCAATGGAGCCGGTAGAGCCCAGAATGCTGACTGTTTTTACCATCTTTCGTTTCCTCCAACATGAAGGAGATACAAGATAGCAGATTAAGATACGAGATAAAACACCATCTTGTATCTTATATCCTGCATCTCAAATCTCTCAGCTTATGACCGGCAGCAGAAGAATCATTGCCTCCATCAGCGGCGCAACCGTTACCATGGAATCAAACCGGTCAAAAAAGCCCCCATGGCCGGGAATCAGGGAGCCGAAATCCTTGATGCCGGACAGGCGCTTGATGATGGAGAAGCACAAATCTCCAAATACGCCCACACCGCTGCCCAGGAAGCCGTACAGCAGGGCCGCACCATAATTCACTTTGAACCGGAACGCCAGCTGGGCAATCACCCCGTAGATAAGCATACCCACCATGGCGCTGACCAATCCCCCGATCACGCCCTCCACGGTTTTGTTGGGGCTGACCACCGGGGCCAGCTTGTGCTTGCCGAACATGCTTCCGGCGAAATAAGCGCCTCCATCCGATAAGAACGCCACCACAAAGGGAACGGGAATCAGATAACGCCCGGAGGACATGGCAAGGATACGAATCACCGCCGAGAGCAGATAGGGCACCACCGCTCCGGCAAAGAAGCTATAGACGATCATCTCCAGGCTGATCTTTACATGGTTGGCCATGAGCTCGGAGAAGAGCAGAATCCAGAAAACCAAAAGCCCCAGCAGAGCAATCCCCTGGTTGGCGCCATAATGGCTCCACAGTGATGTAAAAAACGCCATGAGGGCAGAGTAGAGAACCATCCTGGGATGCTGCACCAGACCAGTGGAATACAGGAGCTCATAGACGCCTACCATCAGCAGCACACCCCAAACCACCGCCGCAACGATTTTGGGCGCCACCAAGGCAATCAGCACCAGGAGCGGAATCAACACAGCAGCTGTTACAATGCGTTTTTTCATATTTTTATGCCCCCCCAAAACGGCGGTTGCGCCGGTGATATTCTTCGATGGCCCGATCCAAATCCTCAGTAGAGAAATCCGGCCACAGCACATCCATAAATACATACTCCGAATAGGCGGACTGCCACAGCAGGAAATTACTGGTTCGCTGCTCTCCGGAGGGACGGATAATCAACTCCGGATCGGGAACTCCGACGGAATAGAGATAATCCGACAGCACCTGTTCGTTTAAGTCCTCCACCCTGGCCTTTCCAGCGGCCACATCGGCCATAAAGCCCTTGACTGCGTGGATAATTTCATCCCTGCCTCCGTAATTCAGGCAGAAATTCACCTGGACATCATATTCATTGGAGCGGCTTTCCGCATTACGGCAGAGCGTCTGAAGCTCTGGACTCAGCTTGGACAGGTCGCCAAAGAATTTGAAGCGCACCCGGTTCTTGTCCATATCCGCCAGGGCTTCCTCCAAATATCGGCGCAGCAGCCGCATGATTCCGGAAATCTCATCGGCGGAACGCTTCCAATTCTCCGTGGAAAAGGCATAGACCGTCAGGTATTCCACACCCAGCTCCCGGCAGTAATTGGCGATCCGGCGAAAGGTCTCCGCCCCCGCTGCGTGTCCCGCCGTCCGGGGCAGGCTCCGCTTCTTTGCCCAGCGGCCATTGCCGTCCATAATGATGGCAATGTGTCGGGGCGGTGCGGGTTTGGGCGTATTTACAAGCGCCATAATGTGCACCTCTTTCTCATAGAAACCAATATGTGGAAGGCTGAAAGCAGGAAGCACGGTGCGCTCCCTCTTTTCAGCCTTTCATCCCCCGGGGCGGTGCGCCCCGGGGGCAGGAAGTTAAATTGCCATCAGTTCCTTTTCCTTGGCTGCCAGGGCAGCATCCACCTTTTTGATATACTGGTCGAGAAGATCCTGCAAATCCTTCTCGGCCTTCTTCTGGTCATCCTCGGTAATCTCGGAATTCTTTTTCAGCTTCTTCACATAGTCCATGCCGTCCCGGCGAATATTCCGCAGGGCCACCTTGGCCTCCTCGGCGTACTTCTTGACCTGCTTAATCAGATCTTTCCGGCGCTCCTCCGTCAGCTGGGGGAAAACCAGGCGGATCACCCGGCCGTCATTCTGAGGGTTGATGCCCAGGTCGGAAACCTGGATGGCCTTCTGAATATCTTTCAGCAGCTTGCCGTCCCAGGGCTGGATCACCAGAGTCCGGGCATCGGGGGAAGAAATGGTTGCCACGCCATTCAGGGGCGTCTCACTGCCATAGTATTCCACGGTAATGCGGTCAAGAACCTTAGGGTTGGCCCGTCCGGCACGGACGGCGTCAAATTCCTCGCCCAAATGATCCATCGTTCTGTCCATTCTTCTGGAAAAGTCCTTAAAATCCACGCTCATTTGTTAATCCTCCTTCACAATCGTTCCAATTTTTTCTCCGCAGACCACACGGAGAATATTCTGGGGGTCTTTCAGTGCAAAGCAAACCAGGGTCATATGGTTATCCATCGCCAGGGTCATGGCGGTGGTATCCGTTGCCTGCAGGTGTCGGGCCAGAACCTCATCATAGGTCAGCTCGTCAAATTTCACAGCGCTGGAATCCTTGTTTGGATCGGCGGAGTAGATGCCGTCCACATTTTTCGCAAGCAGGATGGCGTCAGCCTCAATTTCCACGCCCCGCAGCACCGCACCGGTATCGGTGGAGAAATAGGGATTGCCGGTACCTGCCGCGAAGATGACAATTTTCCCCTCATTCAGGTATCGCTCAGCGGTATCCCGGGTGAAATACTCAGCAAATTTATTCATTTCCACAGCGGTGAGCACCCGGGCATCCAGCCCGTGCTTTTCCAAGGCATCCGCCACGGCGATGGAATTCATCACGGTGGCCAGCATCCCCATGGCGTCGCCGTGGGAGCGCTGCATCTTATCCGCACCGTCCTTCACACCCCGCCAGAAATTGCCGCCGCCGATGACCAGGCCAATCTGGACGCCCAGGGCTGCGCACTGCCGGATCACCTGACACACGGAATTGATGACCGTAAAATCCAGCCCTCTATGGGCCTCGCCGGCAAGGGCCTCACCGCTTACCTTCAGCAAGATGCGCTTATATTTGACTTCAGCCAATGTAAACACTCCTTTTCTCCTTCTGCCTGTGCAGATTGCATCGACTGTATTTTAGCATAGAATCCCCATTAGGACAACCATAAAAATAGAAATTTTTTATGGACGCCTGCGGACACAAAGCACGGGTGCAGCCAAATGCCGCACCCGTGCAGGTATCTCTTAATAGAAAAGCAGATCGGAATAGGTGGGGAAGGGCCAATAATCCTTAGCAGTCAGCTCCTCCAGCCGATCGGCGCTGGCCCGGACGGCATCCATGGAGGCGATTACCACCTTCCGGCAATAGGCCGCCGCTTCCGTGGGATCCGCCGGAATGGCGGTGAGCTCCTCTTTCAGCTGCTCCACCCGGTGGTAGAGATCATCCTGGTTTTGGGAGAGCTTTCCGATCAAATCCAGCTCACTGCAGCAGGTGGCGCCCATCGCCTTCTTCCCGGCGGCAGCGTCACACAGAGCCTTGGAATAGGCAGAGGCGGCGGGCAGAATCTGATGGATGGCCATGTCCACCATGGTCTTTGCCTCGATGTTTACGATCTTCCGGTAGGATTCCAGGTGGATGGCATGGCGGGCCCGGAACTCCGTCTCGTTGAAAATGCCGTGGCGCACCACCAGGTCCAGGTTCTTCTGGCTGACGTAGGCGGGCAGAGCCTCAGCGGTAGAGGGCAGGTTGCTCAGGCCCCGGCGCTGTGCTTCCTGCTTCCAGTCCTCGGAATAGCCGTTGCCGTCAAAAATCACCCTTCTGTGCTCCGTCAGGGCCCGGCAGACCAGCTTTTGCAGGGTGGCGTCAAAATCCCGGGCATCTTCCAGTTCATCGGCAAACCGGCCCAGCTGCTCCGCCATGATGGTATTTAGGGCAATGTTGGGACCCGCAATGGACTGGGAGGAGCCCACCATACGCAGCTCAAATTTGTTGCCGGTAAAAGCCAGGGGGCTGGTACGGTTCCGATCGGTGGTATCCTGGGGAATGGAGGGGATGCCGTCCACGCCGATGCGCAGCAGGCTCTTGCTCGGCTCCTGATAATTGGTGCCGTCGATGATGGACTGCACCACCGCATTCAGTTCATCTCCCAGGAAGATGGACACGATGGCAGGAGGGGCCTCGTGGGCGCCCAGCCGGTGGTCATTGCCTGCGTAAGCCACAGTGCAGCGAAGGAAATCCTGATATTCATCCACGCCCTGGATGAAAGCCGCCAGGAATACCAAAAACTGTGCGTTCTGCCTAGGGGTCTTCCCCGGGCTGAAGAGATTCTTCCCGGTGTCCGTGGCCAGGGACCAGTTGTTGTGTTTGCCGGAACCATTGACCCCGGCAAAGGGCTTTTCATGGAGCAGGCACACCAGATTGTGCTTGGCGGCGCATTTCTTCATAATCTCCATGATGAGCTGGTTGCTGTCGCAGGCGTTATTGGCATCGCTGTAAATGGGGGCAAGCTCATGCTGACAGGGAGCGCCCTCGTTGTGCTTGGTCTTGGACAGGATGCCCAGCCGCCAGAGCTGCTCATCCAAATCCTTCATAAAAGAGGAGACCCGGGTGCGGATGGTGCCGAAATAGTGGTCGTCCAGCTCCTGGCCCTTGGGGGGCTGGGCGCCGAACAGGGTGCGGCCGGTGATGCGCAAATCCTCCCGCTGGGCATAGAGGTCCTTGGGCAGGAGGAAATACTCCTGCTCCGCCCCCACGCAGGTGATGACCCGCTGGGTCTGGCTGTCTCCAAAGAGCCGCAGAATCCGGATGGCCTCCCGGGAGACCTCCTCAATGGAGCGAAGCAGGGGGGTCTTTTTATCAAGAGCATCCCCATTATAGGAGAAGAAGCAGGTGGGGATGTACAAGCTCCCATCCTTTACAAAGGCACAGGAGCGGGGGTCCCAGGCGGTGTAGCCTCTGGCCTCGAAGGTGGCCCGCAGTCCCCCGGAGGGGAAGGAGGAGGCGTCCGGCTCCCCCCGCACCAGCTCCTTGCCGGAAAATTCCATAATCACCCGTCCGTCGCCGGTGGGAGAGATAAAGCTGTCGTGCTTCTCGGCGGTGATGCCGGTCATAGGCTGGAACCAATGGGTGTAGTGGGTAGCTCCCTTTTCGATGGCCCAATCCTTCATGGCCTCGGCAATGGCATTGGCGGTGGAACGCTGGAGCTCTGCCCCGGTATCGATGCAGGTGCGCCAGGCGCTGTAAACCCCAGCGGAGAGCCGCTGGCGCATGGTGTCCTCATTAAAAACATCACTTCCGAAGATTTCGGGTACATTGATGACTGCGCTCATACTCAATAACCTTTCTTTCCCGCCCCAAGGGAAGCACTGATTAAATTGGCAAGAGCTGGAAGCGAGAGATTTTGGCACAGCCGAAAGTTCTAAAAATGTGGGAATACTTTGTGTATTTCCCATTTTTAGAACTGCACGGATGGGCCAAAAGATCCGCTTCCCAGCCGCAGACAATTTATTCAGTGTTTCCCAAGGGAGGCTGTTTTAGACCAGTCAGATTTTACAGAATCATTCTATGATAGGTTTTCATAAAAAACAAGGTATGAATCTGTGCAAAAAATCTTGGAAAGCCTTTTTCCTTTTGTCAAATTGCCCAAATGCTTTTTCCTTCGCTCTCTCCGGATAAAGTTGGGAGGCCGCCGGACAGGTCATCTTTGTGTATCCCCGGACGCTTTTGTGCATCAATAGGAGGGAAATGCTCTTTCTCTGTTTTGGATACAATTCACAAAAATCAGAAAGTTGAGTCCTTATAATTGACTTTTTCGTCAGTTTTCGGTATGATGTATTTAGAAAAGTTCGGGCTTTCCCCGAGCATTCAACTTAGGGAGGATTCAAAAATGAATGAATTGCAGCAAAAGGTCAGTGCCATCGGCGTTGTTCCGGTGATTAAGCTGACCAATCCCACCCGGGATGCCGGTCCCCTGTCCGACGCTCTGTGTGCCGGTGGCGTTCCCGTGGCAGAGATCACCTTCCGGGCCGCCGGCGCCGACGAAGCCATGAAGATCATGCTGGAGCGCCACCCCGACATGCTGGTGGGCGCCGGTACGGTGCTGACCACCGAGATGGTGGACAAGACCATTGCCGCCGGCGGCAAATTCGTGGTCACCCCCGGCCTGGACATTGAAATCGTGAAATACTGCCAGGAAAAGGGCATCACCTGCTTCCCCGGCTGCACCACCCCCACCGACTATCATGCCGCATACCGCCTGGGCCTGGAAGTGCTGAAATTCTTCCCCGCCGAGCAGAGCGGCGGCCTGGCCAAGATCAAGGCAATGGCAGCTCCCTTCCCCATGTTCAAGGTCATGCCCACCGGCGGCATCAGCCTCAAGAATCTGGCTGAGTATGCAGCCGCTCCCGTGATTGCGGCCTGCGGCGGCAGCTATATGTGCCCCGACAAGCTGATCCAGGCCGGCGCCTGGGACGAGATCACCGAGCTGTGCCGTCAGTCTGTGGAGATCGTCAAAGCTGCCCGGGCAAAGTAAGGAAATCAGAGCTTCCTAAGCCCCGGCGCAATCAACAGCACATTCATTTCAGCGGGGGCGCACCCTGCGAAATAAAATTTGGGAGGAACATAATATGGCAAAAGTAATCACCTTCGGCGAGCTGATGCTTCGGCTCCAGCCCTACAACTATGAGCGCTTCGTCCAGTGCGACCATGTGGAATTCACCTTCGGCGGCGGCGAGGCCAACGTGGCGGTATCCCTGGCCAACTATGGGCAGGATGTGGCCTATGTCACCAAGCTGCCCACCCACGCCATCGGTCAGGCGGCAGTGAACTCTCTGCGCCGCTACGGCGTAGACACCAGCAAGATCGTCCGGGGCGGCGACCGGGTCGGCATCTACTTCAACGAGAAGGGTGCTTCCCAGCGTGGCTCCGTGTGCATCTACGACCGGGCTCATTCCGCCATTCAAGAGGCTCAGCCCTCCGACTTTGACTGGGACTCCATCTTCGAGGGAGCCGAGTGGTTCCACTTCACCGGCATCACCCCGGCCCTGGGGCCCAATGTGGTGGAGATCTGCCGTCAGGCTTGCAAGGCCGCCAAGGCCCATGGCTGCAAGATTTCCTGCGACCTGAACTACCGTGGCAAGCTGTGGACCCGTGCCCAGGCCAGAGAGGCCATGACCGATCTGTGCCAGTATGTGGACGTGTGCATCTCCAACGAAGAGGATGCCAAGGACGTGTTCGGCATTGAGGCGGAGGCCACCGACATCTACGGCGGCAGTCTGAACCACGAGGGCTACAAGTCCGTTGCCAAGCAGCTGGCCGACAAGTTCGGCTTTGAGATGGTTGCCATCACCCTGCGGGAGAGCCACTCCGCCTTCGACAACGGCTGGAGCGCCATGTTGTACAACGTAGCCAAGGACGAGTACTGCTTCTCCAAGAAGTATGACCTGCACATCATCGACCGGGTAGGCGGCGGCGACAGCTTCGGCGGCGGCCTGATCTACTCCCTGATGAATGGCAAGAGCACCCAGGCGGCGGTGGAATTCGCAGTGGCTGCCTCCGCACTGAAGCACTCCATCGAGGGCGACTACAACATGGTCACCGTAGCCGAGGTGGAGAAATTAGCCGGCGGCGACGGCTCCGGGCGTATCCAGCGCTGACCCAATATGGTCGGGCGGGCATAATTCCCACGGGAATGGCCGATCATTGTTACCCCGCCATCCGCCCGGTTTCCTATTAACAGATAAAGACTCGCACCGGCTCAGGATGCAGCGGCATCCGGCTTGTGCGAGTCTTTCATTTGTAATCGGCATTGCCATAAATTCTTATACTAATTCTTGATAAAAAGATTTAATCAGCAGCGTAGGGATATTGGCGCAAGACAAGGCAGAGGAACGCAAGCCATACTGTATGTATGGCAAGTGACGATAACGCCGTATTTTTCTGCTGTACGCACCATACTCTTCATCCCAAACCCATGCCAGTCCGGGTCGGCGCTGGTCTGGGGAATTCCGTCGACAAACCGAATGTCTCCATTGCAGGGATTTTCCACATGGATGGTGATGATATTGTTCTCCTGATTGGCGGAAAGCAGGATGTAGCGTTCCTGCCCTTCCGGTATGGAGGACACGGCGTTGATTGCGTTGGTCAGCGCATTATTGAACAGGGTATCTGTATGTATGGCTAGTGACGATAACGCCGTATTGCGTCAATAGACCAAGCTGATATTAAAGATTTTAATCAAGAATTAGTATAAGGAAGCTCTGATTAAATCGGCAAGAGCAGGCAGCAGAAGATTTTGGCTCAGCCGAAAGTTCTGAAAATGGAGGAATACTGTATGTATTTCCCATTTTCAGAACTGCGCGGATGGGGCAAAAGATTCGCTGCCCTGCCGCAGGCGATTTATTCAGAGTTTCCTAAGAGTCCGGTATGAAAACTTGTGAGAAATTCTGTGACATCATTTTTAATTGTACTTCTCATGCCGGGCTTCAGGAATCCCATGGCCATTGGACAATCCTGGGAATACGGCTTCCACGGCAGCAGTTCCCCTTTCCCGTTGGGATTTCCATACGTAAAGAAATTTGAAAAGTACTTGTTGAATGTTATCGCAATGTCGTAATCCTCTCCATTAAATGGAATCTGACCGTGATTCAGCGTTACAAACTGATAGGCAATCAGATTCCCATGGGTCGTCCCCATCGTACTGCCGGGCGCAGGCTTATCAAAGACATAGCAGAACGTTTTGTCCTTGCGTCCGTTTTTATTTTGAACAATACCAAATGCTTCAACCGCCGAATGCTTGTAATAAGCACGTGTTTTGTACATGAATTCCTTTTCATCCTGTCCTCTGGCGATGTCGATCCACTCTTTGGCATGTTTCCCGTAAACGGCGTTGGCCTGATCTACAAATTCTTGAGAACTGGGCTTTTTTGACTCTCTGTCCGGGGGTGTTTCATCCCCATCACATCCAATGATATATGGGATGTCGTGATTCTTGCCCTGCTGCTGAAGTACATGCAGATAATCGGTCAACAGGAATCCGTCGATGCAGGGCTTAAATCTCATTGTGTCATTTGTTTCTCTCTCAAAATCCAGCAAGAGATCTCTCAGTTTGTCTTCCGGCACAGCCCTGGCCTGCTCCAAACTGGTAAATCCGGCAAACTCAAAAAATCTCTCGCCAAATTTCTCTGCCTGCTTTATGGGCAGCGGCCAAACCTTCGGATTGTCTCCGGTTCCACCCCCGCTTTGCAGGATGGCACTGAATATATCCCCTCTGACCATTTCACTGCAGGTCAGGATTCCCGCGAAAACGCCGCCTGACGAATGCCCAAAAATGGAGATTCTTTCAGGATCTCCGCCGAACGAAGCGATATTGCTCTTGAGCCATTTGATAGCGGCGACAATATCCATCATTCCATAATTGCCCGCTCCAACGGGATCCTCCTTCGTCAGTTCCGGATGCTGCATAAACCCAAATCCGTTCAGACGGAAGTTGACCGTCACCAAAATAACGCCATTTTGAGCAAATTTGATCCCATCATAGATACTTCTGCAGGAATAACCCCGGACAGACCCGCCGCCGAAAATCGAGACCGCTACAGGCAGCTTTTCACCCGGCTCATTTGCGGGTGTCCAGATATTCAGGTACAAGCAATCCTCGCTCATGGGAATGTACTCGTCTACCTCGCCAATTTTCTGGAACGAATCACGATTTGCGGCATTTCCCCCACGGCCCTGCATTGGCGCAGGAGGTAACTTATTTGCATGCAGGACGCCCTGCCAATCTTTTGCAGGCTGCGGACTCCTCCAACGGTTTTTCCCAACCGGCGGCGCAGCATAGGGTATGCTGTAAAACACAGAGACATTGGGATTTTCCGTGGCGATGCCTCGCACCTCGCCATTTTTAACTTTCGTTTGTATGATTGCCATCTTCTAACCTCCAGGAACGGGAACTGATACTGTTTCCAGATAAAATGTAAAATTTTATCCGGAAGGCATCACCTGACGGCGTTGGGCCAAATCAGGCCGTATCACACACTGAGCTTCAATGAAAATGCCGCAAAGGCACTTCAACTGAAGTTCAGTATAATGACTTTTCGTTTTACTGCGCTTTGGGGACATGGTTTGCAGGCTTTCTCCAAAATGCCGTGCTGCGACTTCATTCTATCAAAGCGCTGCAAACCATGTCCTTTTTACGCCTTTTTCAATTGGGCAGCTTATTCAAAGTAGCACCAAGACCACACGGACTTATTGCCATTCTTATAGAAGCCCTTAATGCTGGAATTGTACAGATAGATGTCGCCATAGGAACGCAGGGGAACCGTAAAGGCATTATCCACGAAAATCTTCTGCGCCTCTGAGTAAATCTTCATTCTCTCGTTAATATCCAGCGTCACCTTTGCCTTGTCGAGCAGTTCGCTGTATTCCCATGCCTCGGGGATCTCATAATAATGGGAGATTTCTCTGACGCCGGGAGCGCTGTTGTTTGCGTGAGTCTGCAAGCTCAGTACGGGGCCGGCCTCGCAGTCCATTCCCTGCTGGGCAACAAACAGATCCCATCCTTCTGTCGAGCGAACAATCGGGCCGTAAATCGCAAGCTCATAAATGTGAATGTTAATGTCAATATTGGAAGCCTTAAGCATATTCTTCAGATGCTCAAAGCAAGTCTGCATCTGAGGATAGCTTACAGCCTCAAGGGTAATTCCGTCGGGGTAGCCCGCCTCTGCCAGCAAAGCCTTCGCCTTTTCAGGATTATACTCATAAACAGGATTGTCATTCAGTTCCTTATCATGGCCGGGTGCATCCCTGGGGACATAAGTGTTCAGCACGGCGCCGATGCCCTCGAATCCGCCCTTAATAAATGCTTCCTTATCAACCGCATAGTTCAGGGCCTGGCGCACTCTCAGATCAGTCGTGGGGCCTTCCGCACAGTTCAGCCACATAATGCTTCCACGGAACTCGGGAGACAGATAAGCTGCAATCTTCCCATCAGGGTTATTCAGCGCCTTTTCAATATCCGATGCGGGTGCGGTCATCGCAAAATCAATGCCGCCTGTCTCGAGCTCAATCATCAAAACAGAGGGTTCACTGATGATTCTGCAAATGATATTTTTCAGATAGCCCTTCTGTCCCCAATAATCGTCGAATCTCACCGTGGTCAGACTGTCATTCTCCACATATTCAACGAGCTTATAAGGTCCGGTACCGATCATCTGATCCGAATAGTTGCCTTCGTTCTCAATCATCCATTCCTTGTTGAAGATATAAATTCTGATCATATTGACCAGCGGATAACCGCAGGGCTCATTAAACGGGATATAGACCGTTGTATCATCAAGGGCCTTGATGTTTTCAAAATCCACGTAGTTCAAAGAGCTCTTCTGTCTGCTCTTGGAAAACAGGTCCAGGGAGAAGAGGTAATCATCAATCGTCAGTTCAGCACCGTTATGGAACTTGACGCCCTTCCGAATATCAAATGTCATAGACATTGCGTCATCCGCAATAACCACATTTTCGCACAGCCAGGGCTGGGGAAGGCCATCCTGGCCGGTGACGAACAGGCTCTCCAGGAACAGCTCCTGAACCCAGCCCTGATCGCCGCCGCCGCCCTCATAGGGATTCATGGTTACGATGTCAACTGTTCTGCCGATGACCATGGTATCTTTCGAGCTTTTGATCGGCGTGTTCCCCTCCGGCTCCTGGGGACTTGTGGTCTGCGGATCATTCTTACCGGATGCCGCTGTCGTTTCCTGCGCTGCCTTTACCTCGGTATCCGTTTTGGCGCACCCTACCAAAGCAAAAACCAATACGAGCACCAAGAACATCGCAAAAATTCTTTTTCCGTTCATATCATTTTCTCCTTCTTATTTTTTTACTGTTTTTCAACAGCATTTCAACAAGTGATTCCTGTTTCAGTCATACAAATGGCAGGCTACAAAATGGTTGGGCGACACTTCTTTCAGCTGCGGACTCTCCTCAAAGCACCTTTTACATGCGTGGTTACAGCGAACGGCGAACCTGCAGCAATCCTTCGGATTGATCGGAGAGGTGATTTCACCCTTTAGCACAATCCTGTCCCTTTTGTGGTGAATATCCGCCTTGGGAACAGCCGAGATCAGTGCTTGCGTGTACGGATGGAGCTGCTCACGAAACAGCGCCTTTGTATCACTCATCTCCACGATTTTCCCCAAATACATCACAATAATCCAATTTGAGATGTATTTAATCACCGACAGGTCGTGGGTGATAAACAGATAGGTTAGCTGTCTTTGCTCCTGCAGGTCCAGCATCAGGTTAAGGATTTGGGCCTGAATGGAAACGTCCAAAGCAGATACCGGTTCATCGCAGATCACCAGCTGCGGGTCCAGCGTCAATGCTCTTGCGATGCCAATTCTCTGCCGCCGTCCCCCGTCCAATTCATGCGGATAGGAATTATAGAGCCGCCTTGCAAGCCCCACCGTATCCATCATCTGTAAAACCCGTTCTTCAATCTGGGCAGAATTCAGTCCGCCGGCAACCAGGTATGGCTCACCGATGGCATCCGCAATTGTTTTTCTCGGGTCCAGTGAGGCATATGGATCCTGAAAAATCATCTGAATCTTTTTCCTCAACTGAATCAGGTCTTTTCCAGCTGCATGGGTTATCTCATTGTTCTCAAAAAATATTCTGCCCTCTGTACTGTCCAGCAGCCTGACGATCAATCTGCCCAGGGTAGATTTACCGCATCCTGACTCGCCAACAACACCGAGCGTCTGCCCTTTTTCCACTGAGAATGAAACATCATCAACCGCATGCAGCTGTCCGTGGGGCGTCTGGAAATACTTCTTCAGGTTCTGAACTTCTAGTATTGTACTCATTCCCCTACCTCCGCTGTTTCAAAGGATAAAAACACCGCACTTTATGTTCCCCGCCGACATCCATCAGCTCCGGGGCCCGCTCTCTGCACTGATCCGTTGCATGGGGGCACCGGGGGGAGAACTTGCAGCCATGGGGCAGATTTATCGGGTCCGGCATCATTCCTTCAATCGGTTTCAGACGTTTCGCATCACCGGCAACATCAGGCAGCGAATTGAACATACCCACCGTATACGGATGAGAGGTATAATCATAAATATCCTCTGTGGTGCCGTATTCCACGATCTCACCCGCATAAATCACCGCCACCTTCTGGCACATTTCCGCAACCACACCCAAGTCATGGGTAATCAGCAGCAGCGAGGTTCCGCTCTTCTGCTTCAGTTCCTCCATCAGGCTGAGAATCTGTGCCTGAATGGTCACATCAAGAGCGGTGGTGGGTTCATCGGCAATCAGCAGCTCCGGGGAGCAGGCCAGCGCCATGGCAATCACAATTCTCTGCTTCATGCCGCCTGAAAACTGGTGCGGGTACTCATTGTACCGCTCTGACGGAATCCCGACCATTTCCATCATGTCGCAGGCCATTTTTACAAGGTCTGCTTTCGATTTATTTTTATTATGCAATTTCAGAACTTCAAAAATCTGAAAGCCGACCGTATCGATGGGGTTTAACGCTGTCATGGGGTCCTGGAAAATCATCGACAGCTCTGCTCCTCTGATCTTGCGCATCTGTTTCTCGGTAATTTTCAGGATGTCACTTCCGCAATATTTTATTTCGCCCTGGGTAATAACTCCTGGGGGGTCCGGAATCAGCCGCATGATGCTGAGAGCAACCGTTGTCTTTCCGGCGCCGGTTTCCCCAACGAGCCCCAACGACTCTCCTTTGTTTAAGACCAGGCTCAGGCCATTGACAGCCTTGCACACGCCTTCATCGGTTCGATACTCGACAAACAAATTATTGATTTCAAGTACTTTATTATCCATATATCCTCCTAATTTTTCAAACGAGGATCAAGTGCATCCCGCAGCCCATCGCCCAAAACATTTAACGAGAATACCGCAAGCATAATAAACACCCCGGGGAAGGTGATAATCCACCAATAGTCACGAATATACACTCTCGCTGAGGAAATCATCGTGCTCCATTCCGGAGACGGGGGTTGCGCTCCCAATCCCAGGAAGCTCAATCCGGCTGCGTTCAAAATTGCACCGGCAATGCTCAAGGTGGACTGAATGATGATCGGCGCTGAAACATTGGGAATAACATGATGGAACAGTATTCTGAAATCAGAGGCATTGATCATCTTTGCGGATTCAACATACTCCTGCCCTCGCATTGCCAAAACCGGTCCACGGACAATTCTTGCGAAACGCGGGACATTTGCAATACCGACAGCAATCATAACATTAAAAATACTCGGTCCAAGGGTTGCGGCAATCGCAATTGCCAGCAAAATGCCCGGAATTGCCATAAAGGAGTCCATGCCCCTCATGATGATGTTGTCCCAAATCCCACCGTAATAGCCAGCTATGACACCCAGAATGACGCCGAGTGTGGCACCGATACCAACGGAAACGAGTCCCATTGTCAGCGTGATTCTTCCGCCATAGACAACACGAACCAGAATGTCTCGTCCAAGATTATCGGTTCCGAAGGGATGGGCCAGGCAGGGGGCTCTGAAGCTGTTGTCAATATCCTGGGCATCATAACCACAGGGGAATAAAACCCCGGCAAAGCAAGCCAGAAAAACCAGCAGCGTGATGATGGTAAGTCCCACCATTGCCAGCCTGTTTCTTTTCAATCTTTTCCAGATTTCCCAAAGCCGCCTTAACTTTTTACTTTTCTTCCATCGGCTAGGGGCTGAAGTCTTTGCTTTCATAAGTCACTCCCTCTTCGCTTTGTTTCTTTTGGGTTTTGCAAAACTCGATTTAATTCTCGGGTCAACAATCGCATACAGTATATCGATAATCAGATTGATTACGCCAGTCGTAAAGGAAATAAGCAAAATTGCACCCAAAACCATGGGATAATCCCGATAATTGATACTGTCGATTGTAAGCTTTCCCAGTCCTCGAATCGTAAAAACGGTCTCGATTACCGCACTGCCTCCGAGGGTCGTTGCAAATGTCATGCCTACCACGGTCATGATCGGAATAAGTGCGTTTCTAAAAACGTGGTGCAGAATGACCGTTCTATTATTCTGTCCCTTAGCACGGGCGGTTCTGACATAATCCTGTCTGATGCACTCAAGCATGCTGGAACGGGTCATTCTCATCAGCGTTGCCGCTGCTCCCAGGCCCAACGTCAATGACGGCAGGATCATGTGCTTCCAGCTGGTATAGCCGGAGGAAGGCAGCACGCCCAGCCTGACCGAGAATATCAGAATCAAAATCAGGCCCAGCCAGAAGGCCGGCATCGAGATGCCAACCATACCGATTGCAACGGAAACATTATCCAGCAGGGAGTATGGCTTTATTGCAGAGAAGATTCCCAATGGCACACCGATCAGCAGCATGATGATTGTTGAACCAAGGGCAAAGGTGATCGTTGTGGGGTATCTGGACATAACCGTCTGAAAAACGGGTTTGCCTGTGCGGTAGGATCTTCCCATATCCCCTTTCAGCAAATCTCCAACATATGTCAGGTAACGCACCAAAAAGGGCTTGTCCAATCCGTTCTCTACACGAAATTGCTCTACCTGTTCCTCTGTTGCTTCGTTGCCAAGTATCAATCTTGCAGGGTCGCCGGGAGCAAGCGACAGAATCATGCTCAGAATAAATATCACTCCAAGCAGTGTTGGTATCATCAGCAATACTCTTTTACAAATATACTTTAGCACGGACTGTTCCTCCTCTACGTTTTGCCCGCCAAGCGCTCAAGGATAAAGTCTATCTGGAACTCTACCATGTTAGACTTCGGCACTTCTTTCATTTGGAAATCGGACTGAAGCCACATTGCCTTTTCACTGCCTCTGGTGTACGGCTGCCACTTCACAAGGCGGCCTCCATTGGGGTCACCGGTTCTGAAGAAATTGCAATAATAGTCATTCATTGCACAGGAAATATCGTAGTCAACGCCTGTGTAAGGCCGCCAGCAAACTGGAAGCGTATTAAACACATAGGGCAGATCTCCAGAATGGAATGCGCCAATACCCTTTGGGCTTCCCGGCGGAACCTGGGTAAAATAATATTGATATGCCGGCTTTCTTCCAAGCTTCAACTGGTTCTCGCAAAGAGAGAAGCACCCCGCCAGGTCCTTTTCATAGAACTCAATTTTCTGGTTTTTGACCATGTCCTCCAGATTATCTGCATTCGCAACTTCCCAGAACTCGCTCCAGTGCTCCCCATACAGCGCCTTAATCTTGGCCATAAACTTTTCCTTATCTTCGGTCCAAGGGTGGCGTGGAGGATCGCACTCATTTGCCGTGCATCCGATCATATACTGGATGTCCAGGGCGTTCCCCTTTTTGAAGCTTTCATTGGGGTCTTCTTTCAGAACATACCCATCAATAACAGGTCTGAAGGGCGCTCTGTCATCAAACAGCCATCTTGCCTCTTTGTACTTTTCATGCAGTTCCCAGGCGGGCAACGCTCTGGCCTCTTCAATGCTCTTAACCTGAATGGATTCGAGCCAGGCTTCTCCCCGATGGATTGCTTCCTCAAACGGGAGGAAGGAACCCTCTCTGGACTTCGTGCTGAGCCCGCCGCCGCTCAAAATCACTGCATGCTTGATTTTACCCTTCAGAATATCGGATGAGCACAAATCGTAGACAGCACGTCCTCCTGCCGACTGGCCAAAGAGCGTAATATTATCCGCATCCCCTCCAAATACTCCGGCATTTCTTCTGATCCAGTCGATTGCTGCAACAATATCCAGCAGGCCGTAATTTCCTGTTGTGCCGTTTTTGGACTCCTTTTGCAGCTCCGGATGGGGCATAAATCCAAATACACCCGTGCGGTATGTCATGGTAACAAGAATAACGTCCTTTCTCGCCATAACATCTCCGCTGATCGCCGGGTCCTTTACGGAACCTCCCTGGAAGCCGCCCCCAAATACATATACCGCTATTGGATAGGCGTTCATTTTATCCACTGCCGCCGGAGCCCAGACATTTAGGTACAGGCAGTCCTCGCTTAGCACGTTGTTTACAATATAATTATCTTTGTCTTCCGGACTGCATTGGGTTTGGATCTCATCCGGCCCATACTCCAGCGCTTCCCGCACTCCTTCCCAGGGCTCGACCGGCTGCGGTTCACGCCATCTCAGATCCCCGACAGGCGCTTTCGCATAGGGTATTCCTTTGAAAACGCGGACATCGTGGCTGCCTCCATGTTCTCCACGGATAAGGCCCGATTCGGTTTTTACCACCAAGAAATCAGAACACATCTCCATTTTTCTAATTATCCTCCTTTGAAACTTGGATTGATGTTGGTTTTACGCTATACCGATCTACCCTCCCATAACCAAACGAATAAATATTGGATAGAAAATAACAACCGACAGCACTCTTATCACGTGAAAAGCTGTTATCTTCGCAGCATCAGCATTGCTCTCGCTGGCAATCAGTACCATATCGCTCAGCCCTCCAGGCGCACAGGAATACAGGGCTGTACAAATATCCACGCTGGAAAGCCGAGTCATAATGATTCCCAAAATAATCGTGATGAATATCTGAACAACCAGCATGATAATAACCGGCAGAATAATCTGCGTGATTTCGACGACATCCTTGTACGTTATTCCGGCGCCGATACACGTTCCGGAAAAGACTTGAATGCCAAACATAATGTTTCTGGATAATTTGGGCTCAATTTTAATGACCGACAAACCAATTGCGGCAGCCATTCCTCCAAGCAGGCTACCGGACGGAATGTTCAGAAGATCAAACAGCTTCCCCAACGCCACGCCGAATACAGCAAGCAAAACGTAATGGGTCCAATGCGTCTTCCTCCCCTCTGTGTCCGAAGGCTCTTGCACATCCCTCTGAACCGTTTGTATACTCCGATTCTTACTATGCTTTATAATCAGCTGTAGGATGCTGGGAAGCACTGATATTGAAAAGAACACTCTGAGAACCTGCATCAAAGCGACCTTAGACGGCGAACCATTCATCTCTGCCGCCATTATCGTCATTTCCTGCGTTCCACCCGGCGCTGTCCCCAGGAAGCTGGTTACCAAATCCAGCTCTGACATGTTATATATCAGAAAACCCAGCGTGCAGGATAAAAGCAGCATCAGCGGCGCAACCACAATTACGCTTTTAACATCTGACTTTAAATCCAGGATGTTTTTCAGCTTGATTCCTGTACCAACATAAATACCCGCCGCCACCTTCATGTAAAAGCGCAGGTCCCGGGGAAAATACGCCCTGCTAAACAGTATGTTAAAGATTGTTACGAAAATCATGGACCCAACAAGTCCCGCAGCAGGTAACTTCAGCTTTTTAGCAACATAGCCACCGAATAAACCAACAAGCAGAGAGAGCGCAAACCAAACCATATCCCATTTCTCCATATAATTTAATATCATTTATTTAATGCCCTTAAATTTATTATATCGCATTATCCTCAATTGTCAAGATATTTATTCATATCTTTTTAAAAATTGACATTTCCTTTCTGATTGGGCAAAAGCAATGGAGCAGTTGGCATCTGAAGATTTAATCTGGAAAATTCTGGGTTTATTCGGAAAATATCCTAAGTTCTCCTTATTGAAAATTGTTGATAGCATTTGTTGCGCATCAAATGCAGTGTAACTGAGTCAAAGGTCTTCCCTCCACAATTTGCAGTCAATTATTACGATTTATAGAATTGGATTTCAAAATTTAATTAATGTCCTTAATTAAATAGTGTTCTGGTTTATTATATCAATCCCATATTTTATTGTCAATTGCGCACTATTGCCATATTCCATTCCGGGCTTTTATACAATATGTTGTAAAGGCTCTGCGTCAACGGTCAGGGCGGCAGTTTTCAATTGGGCCCGGATGTCCACGCCCGTTTGGAACATCCGTGATGCCCGATAGAAGTACAATGCAAATTTACAAGCTCTTGATTTTTCAAAGGAAAAGCCTTATAATTTCAACGTATATAAATCACGATTATTTGCTTATCTTGTTTTCCCCAATGGCATGTGAGAAAGGAGGGCTCTAATGACCATGATAAAAGGGATCCATTCTACGGATCACATAAAGAAGAACAATCTGCAATTGATATGGTCTTTGATCCTTGAAAATCAGCCGGTTTCCAGAGCAACGTTATCAAACCTAAGTGACCTTAGCTTTGTCAGTGTTTCAAACAATGTTGATTTTCTATTGGAGCAAAAGATTATCCAAGAAGTTGGTACCAGTGAAACACAGCGTGGCCGGCCTCCTGTACTGCTCCGTGTCAATCCGGAATGCGGCGTTATCGTCGGTGTTTCGGAGGAGTTTCAGCAGAATTCATACATCGTGACAAATATCCTGGGGGAAATATTGGAAGAGTACTTTATCGTTCACGACTCCGACAGTGGTTCCACTTTTTTAGAGCAGCTTCAAAATGAGATCGCAAAAATCTCAAAGAAGTATTCTAACTTCCCCCTGGGAATTATTGGCATTGGCCTTGCCCATTCCGGAGATTATATTGCAAGAGAAGACCGGATTTTTTCCACCACACCCAATATTTCTGAATGGGTCTACAAAACGAATGAAGAAGCATTGCAGCGGGCAACGCTGAATAATTATGTATTTACAACCAGCTTAACCTGTGCCTCGGTTTTGGGCGAACAGGCGATTCTTACCAATATTTCCAGTTCCGATGTCCTTGTAAATGTCCACTGTGGGTACGGCCTGTCCGTTGGCGTGTACTTGGGGAGTTACGGCAATATTCAGTCACCCGTCTTTACAACTTTGTTTAATCATACAACCATCAATTTTAATGGGAAGAAATGCAATTGCGGCAATCAGGGGTGTCTGGTGGAATATGCCTCACTCAGAGAATTATGCAAAAGCCTGAATATTAAAAAGGACTTCTCCAATTCCCTCATTGAGGAAATTGCGGGCCAATATCGTGCAGGAGATCGCAATACCGTAATAGAAGTGTCTAAGCTGGTGGATTATCTGTCAATCGGACTCCTGAATATTATGTACGCCTATCAGCCTCAGGTCATTACGCTAACCGGACCAATTGTCCACATCATTGATTCAGCGCTTTTGAAGCGCATTAACAGCTATATTGAAAAACACAGCAGCCGCTCAAAGGTCATTCCCCAGATTATTTGTTCCCCTGCTCAAAATGCGTCTATTGCCAGTGGATGCTGTGTTCTTGTACGCCGAAATATCATCGATATTATTTGCGACAGCAGTCCAAAAATCGTCAGATTATGATGAACCTCCCAAATTTTACCCGCAATTTCTGATGCAGGTTTTTTCTGCCATACATAAACATTGTGCCGGAGATTCCTCTCCGGCACAACTTGCAATTATTTGTTTTTATCTCCGCCCCAAGGATTGACATTGAGCCATCATTTTGAGGCATCCCCACATTATACAGGCAGTTCCTCTTTGGCCCCCTCCAGCAATTCCGGGGGCAGCTTTGCAGTTCTTCTTGCCGCTTCAATGAGGTTTGAAAATTCTACGGTCAGGATTCTGCGGATGTTTTCATCGGTGCCAATCAGCTTCATGTACTGTCGGATGTTCTTCGGCTGGAAAATATCCGCCGCCCGCTCCACGTCGCCATAGGTCAGCAGCTTGAACAAAGCGTCCACCATCTGATTTCTGGCCTCCAAATCCATGCCCAAAAGCCACTGCTTGATGGTGGCGCTGACAAATTTGGAGTCGGGGGTCAGCTCCTCTACCCCGATCAGCTCCTTGCCCATCACCTCCCAGGTGAATACATCGTGCTGCAAAATTCCCACCTGGGCGCTTTTGATTACCCGGTAGGGCTCTGCGTGTTCCATGAGCATGCCGATGATGGAGGACTGGGGCACATAGGTGTGGATTCGGGGCACCATTTCCAGGTAGCCCGGGTCACGAAGCATCTCGGCCATAAAGCCGGGGCCGTCGTTATTATAAACCTGACGGATGATCCTGCGAATCCCGCCGGAGCTTTTGGCCGCCGCATACACCGCCAGATTGCCGCCCTTGGAATGGCCGCACAGGTGCATGGGCCTGGCATAGGTTTCATACAGCTTCCGAACGTACTCCACTGCCAGTCGTTGGGCGGGCACCGCCTCCTGGAAGCACATATTGAAGTCTTCCTTCCAGCCCACCAGAGTATTATCCGTGCCCCGGAAGCTGACCATCAGACTCCCGTCATCCAGCAAAAAAGCTGCGGCGGCAAACTGGGTATCCTCCTCCGGAATGAATTGATTTTGAAATTGAACCAAAAAAGTCTTTCCAAAGCGCCTGGACTCTGCCGCTTCGTGAAGGAGCTCCAGCTGATGGGCATTGGCCCGCTCCCGGACGTCCGGCAGAGCTGACAACGCCTCCTCGACCTGGCTCAAAAGCACCTCCCGCTTTGGATCTGCCAGCAGCTCCTCCGGGAATCGGATATAGACCAGATAGGAGAAGATCAGCGAATCAATGGCATTGGGCGGATCCTGCTCAAAGCTCAGGTCACCCCGCCAGCGTATGTAATCCAGTATATTGGTCACAACAATCACCTCACGGAAACACTCCCGGTTCTTGACAGAAGACCGGGAGAATTTTATAATAATCCCATTCTAACTTTGGAGGGAAACAGATATGAAAATCACCCGACCCCAGGCCCTGGCTCTGCTGCAAAAATACAATCAGGAGCCCTTCCACCTGCTCCACGCCCTGACGGTGGAGGGCGTAATGCGCTGGTACGCCAAGGAGCTGGGCTTCGGAGCGGAGGCAGACTTCTGGAGCTTAGCCGGACTGCTCCACGATGTGGACTTTGAAAAATACCCGGAGCTTCACTGCAAAAAGGCGCCGGAGCTTCTGGCAGAAATCGATGCCGAGCCGGAGCTGGTACATGCTGTCTGCTCCCATGGCTTTGGCCTTTGCAGCGATGTGGAGCCGGAGCACCAGATGGAAAAGGTGCTCTTTGCCGTGGACGAGCTCACCGGTCTGGTCGGCGCCGCCGCCCGGATGCGCCCGTCGAAATCCGTCATGGACATGGAGCTTTCCAGCCTGAAAAAGAAATTCAAGGACAAGAAGTTCGCCGCCGGATGCAGCCGGGAGGTCATTCAGGACGGAGCCGCCCGGCTGGGCTGGACCCTGGACGAAATCCTGGAAAAAACCATCCTCGCCATGCGCTCCTGCGAAACCGGAGTAAATCAGGAATACGCCGCCCTGTGCGGTGCGTAACCCACTGAGGCTGTCATTGAGACAGCCTCATCATTTATTTCCCAGTGGAGCCAAAGCCGCCTGCTCCCCGGGAGGTTTCACAGAGGCTTTCCACCTCAGTATATTCCGGAATCAGCACCGGGGTCACCACCAACTGGGCAATCCGCTCCCCGGCGGAAACGGTCTGAGGCTCCGTCCCGTGGTTGTGCAGAGCTACCATGAATTCTCCCCGGTAGTCGCTGTCCACCACCCCCACCTTGTTGGCAGGGGCCAGTCCTCTCTTGCAGGCCAGGCCGCTGCGGGCATAGATGAGCCCGGCAAAGCCTTTGGGCAGCTCCATGGCCAGCCCTGTAGGAATGAAGGCCGTCTGTCCCGGGGCAATGGTCACATCCGAATCCAGGCAGGCATACAAATCCGCTCCTGCCGCCTCCTTTGAGCCGAAGGTGGGGAGGACGGCCCCCTCCCGGAGCTTCTTTACCGCAATTTTCATCCGTTCAACCCCCGTTTCTCTCCCTGCCAGTCCTGCCACAGCACGATGCTGTTTGCGGCCAGGGAGGCGGGAACATCGATGAGCCTCTGGTTTTCAGAGCCCCGGAACCGCAGAGCAAGATTCTTCTTCGCCTCCACAAAGGGGCCGTCCACCAGCACATCCAGGTAACTTAAAAACTCCCTGGTAATCTCCCAGGGGCCTAGGCGGCCGGAGAGAATGTCCCGGTCAAACAGGTATCCGGAGAAGGCCCAGATGCTCTTTTCGGGGTATTTTTCCTTGATCTGCCGCAGAAGCTCCACCACCGCCCCCTGATTTTCCGGCTCGAAGGGCTCACCCCCCAACAGCGTCAGTCCCCGGATATAGCCGGGCTTTAACAGTTCCAGGATCTGGTCAATGGTCTGCTGTGTAAAGGGCCGGCCGTAATCAAAATCCCAAGCCTCAGCGTTAAAGCAGCCGGGGCAGTGGTGGGTGCAGCCGGAGACAAACAGGCTGACCCGCACCCCGGGGCCATTGGCAATGTCACAATTTTTGATTTCCGCATAATTCATGTTTCTCTTCCTCCGTCTTAAAAACCGCCGCAGGTGATGCGGCGGTTTTTATTACTTTTCTCTTTTCTTTTGCAGCTTTGATGTGATGCTTTGGAATCGGCTGCACAGCCAGTCCCACATTCTTTTCAGGAAGCCCCAAACGCTCTGCGCCCAGCCCTTCACCCTGGGCCAGGCCTTCCCCCACCAGGCGGCGCAGGCCGCCCCGCTGTGCCTTCCCTGCTCCCGCAGCTCAGCGCAGCGCTTTTTCGTCGTTTCCCAGCTCCACTGCAGCGGCTCCGGTTTTTCCGAGGGCCCCTGAGGCATATCCTCGTTGGGATAATCCGCCGCATACTGCTCCCAGAGCTGGGATTTTCCCTTTTTCCGCAGACCGATCTTTACCAGTTTGCGAACCACATCATAGATCACCGCAAACAGCGGAACACCGATAATCATACCCGGGACGCCCCAGATGCCGCCGAAGAAGATAATGGCGAACATCACCCAGAAGCCAGAGATGCCGATACGGTTACCCATAATCCGGGGGCCGATGACATTTCCATCCAGCTGCTGCAAAACAATCACAAACACCACAAACCAGACGGCTTTGATGGGACTTTCAATCAGAACCAGCAGGGTAGACGGAACGGCGCCAATCAGGGGGCCAAAGAAGGGAATGATGTTGGTCACACCCACAAATACGGAAATCAGCAGTGTATTGGGGATATTCAAAATGCTGCACCCCAGATAGCACAGTACGCCGATGATGGTGGAATCCAGAATCTTGGCATCGATAAAGCCGCCGAACATCCGATCCACCAGGGAAATCTCATCCAGCACAATGTCCGCCCACTTCTCATTGAGGGCGCTCCGGACAATCAGGGTGCCCTGCCGGGCGAAACGCTTCCGGCTGAACAGCACATACACCGCCACAATCATACCAATAATCAGGTTATAGAGGCTGCGGAGCATGGCAAACACGCTGGAGCTGACTCCGCTGACCAAGGTGCTGATCTGGGGCATCACATCGTTGCGAAGCCACTGGGAGGTTTCCGTGTAGAGCTTATCATAGCTGGTATTGAAGAAATCGAAAAGGGCACCCATGTATTCATTGTCCCCGAAGGTGGTATCCGTCCATGTAAGAACGCTTTCCAGCCGGGAGGGGATGGTCTTGCCCAGAGCGAGCAGACTTTCATAAACCTGGGGAAGAATCATGGCTCCCAGAGCATAAATAATCAACAGCAGCGTAATCAGGCTGCCCACCACCGCAGCCACCGGCGACAGCGTTTTCAGTCTTCCCGGTAAATGGCGGGTCAAGAACGACTCGTAGGTATTGCACATGGGCCGGAGCAGATAGGCCACCACGCCGCCGTAGATGAAGGGGGACAGGATCCCAACAATGGTCTGAAAAAGCTCTCCGATGCCCCGCAAACGGTAAAGCGCAAAAAACACCGCAATACTCAGGCTGATGGCCCCAAAGCCTGCCAGCATCAAATACAGATAACGTCTCTTTTTCGGGTCGTTCATCATATCCCTCCTCTTTCCGCAAATTTTCACATTTAGAGTATAGCAGTTTCCGTCCCGCATTATATGAACAAAGTGTGAACATTTTCCGCCTTTGGTGTAAACTCCCGGCCCGCTGCGTTGCCAATTCCTGATTCTGTGATATAATAAAAATAAACTTAACGAATTTGGGGAAATATCCCTGCAGAAAGGAGCAAACCATGCCATATTACTACTACGGCTTTGACTGGACCTATGTCTATCTGGTTCTTCCCTGCCTGATTCTCTCCCTCTGGGCCAGCGCCCATGTGAACAGCACCTTCCGCCGCTACTCCAAGCAGCATTCCACCCGGGGGATTACCGGGGCGGATGCCGCCGCCCGGGTTCTTGCCGCCAATGGGGTGCGGGGAGTACGGATTGAGCACATCAGCGGTAACCTCACCGACCACTACGACCCCAGCTCCAATGTGATTCGTCTGTCGGACAATGTATACGGCAGCACCTCCACCGCCGCCATCGGTGTGGCCTGTCACGAGGCCGGACACGCTGTGCAGTACGCCCAGCAGTATGCTCCCATCAAGCTTCGCTCCGCCATCATCCCGGTGACCAATTTTGGCTCCAGGCTGGCCATGCCCCTGATTCTTGTTGGGCTGCTTTTCTCCTCCCTGGGAGAGCTCTCCAATTTCTTCATCTATCTGGGCATCGCCTGCTTTGGCCTGTCCCTGGTGTTCCAGCTGGTGACACTGCCCGTGGAATTCAACGCCAGCCGCCGTGCCCTGGCCGCCATCGAGCAGAGCGGAATTCTCACCGACGAAGAGCGGGCGGAAGCGAGGAAAACCCTTACCGCCGCCGCTCTGACCTATGTGGCCGCCACCGCCGTCTCCCTGGCTCAGCTGCTGCGGCTGCTGATGCTCTTCGGAAACCGCAACCGCCGCCGGGATTGACCCACCAATCTCCTTCCGCCCTGTTGACAAGCAGGGCGGATTTTTGTATAATTTGGGAGCAAATCTTGCGATGTTACGAAAAGAGGATGGAGTTTATGGAGCAATTGCTGGAACTGTATCAGACCATGGGCATCTCTCCGGCGGTGTATGCTTACGGAGAGCAGGCCCTGGAAAAGCTGAAAGACCGGTTTGCCGCCATTGACCAGGTGGCCGAGTACAACCAGGCCAAGGTCATTGCCGCCATGCAGAAAAACAAGGTGTCCGCCGCCTGCTTTGCCGCCACCACCGGCTACGGCTACGACGACCTGGGCCGGGACAATCTGGAAAAGGTGTACGCCGATGTCTTCCACACGCAGGCCGCCCTGGTTCGCCCCCAGATCACCTGCGGCACCCATGCTCTCACCGTGGCTCTCAGTGCCAATCTGCTGCCGGGGGACGAGCTGCTCTCCCCTGTGGGCCTGCCCTACGACACCCTTCAGGAGGTCATCGGCATCCGGGAGAGCCCCTGCTCCCTGGCAGAATACGGCGTCAGCTACCGCCAGGTGAACCTGCTTGCAGACGGCAGCTTCGACTACGACGGCATCAGGGAAGCCATCAACGAGAAGACCAAGCTCATCACCATCCAGCGCTCCAAGGGCTACGCCACCCGGCCCACCTTCTCCGTCGGGCAGATTGGAGAGCTCATCTCCTTCTGTAAATCCATCAAGCCGGAGGTTCTGGTGATGGTGGACAACTGCTATGGAGAATTTGTGGAGACCATCGAGCCCTCCGACGTGGGGGCGGATATGGTGGTTGGCTCCCTGATTAAGAACCCCGGCGGCGGCCTGGCCCCCATCGGCGGCTACATCTGCGGCACAGCGCAGTGCGTCAGCCGGTGCGCCTTCCGGCTCTCCGCCCCGGGCCTGGGCCAGGAGGTGGGCGCCAATCTGGGACTGATGGCCGCCCTGTATCAGGGCTTCTTCCTGGCCCCCACGGTGGTAGCCTCGGCGGAAAAGGGCGCCGTGTTTGCCGCCAATCTCTATGAGCCCCTGGGCTTCCCCTGCGTGCCCAACGCCACGGAAAGCCGCCACGACATCATCCAGGCGGTGGAGCTGGGCAGCGAGGCGGGAATGATCGCCTTCTGCAAGGGCATCCAGGCCGCCGCCCCGGTGGACTCCTATGCCGATCCCCTGCCCTGGGATATGCCGGGCTACAATGACAAGGTAATTATGGCTGCCGGAGCCTTCGTCCAGGGCAGCTCCATCGAGCTCTCCGCCGACGGGCCCATCCGTCCCCCCTACGCCGTCTATTTCCAGGGCGGCCTGACCTGGTATCACGCCAAGCTGGGCATCCTGATGAGCCTGCAAAAAATGGTGGACGCCGGCCTGGTGCCGAATCTTGCGGGCAGTGCCCGCTGACAAACTCGCGCCGGGCTGGTCTGTCATCTTTTTACCCTAACACCCGGTAACGTTTTGCGCCAAACAGCGTCCGAACGCTTTCTCTCTGCCCCCCAGTGCAGCCAGAGGATTCATTTGCGGGAGAAGTCACGTTTTCTTGTGGCTTCCCCCGCTGTTCTTTTATTGGGCTGCCCCGGCGTGGCCGCCGCCGATTTGGATGATCTCGTCCGCCGTCTGGGCCAATTCCCTGCTGTGGGTCACAACAATCACACACTTTCCCTCCTGATGGGCAATGCGTTTCAGCAGGCAGGTCACATCCCAGGCGGTAGCCTGGTCCAGGTTTCCCGTTGGTTCATCTGCCAGCAGCACCTTGGCATCGCTGGCCAGGGCACGGGCAATGGCCACCCGCTGCTGCTGGCCGCCGGAAAGCTCCAAAACACTGCGGTTCCAGTATTCCTCCCCGATTCCCACGCTGTTCAGCAGCATTTTAGGGTCTCCCCTGCCCCCCAGCTTTACATTTTCCAGAGGTGTCAGATAGTCGATCAGATTGTAGCTCTGGAAAACCAGGGAAATATGGTTGCGGCGGTGCTTCGCCAAGTCTTTGGGGGTGACGGGGATTCCATCATAGCGGATTTCTCCCTGAACGGGAGTGTCCAGCCCTGCCAACAGGGAGAGCAGCGTGGTCTTTCCCGCCCCGCTGGAGCCCAGGATGGCATATAGCCTGCCGCAGGCAAAGCCGAAGCTGACATCATCCAGAATCAGCTTGTCCCGCTGGGATTTATAAAAATAGGATACATTCTTTGCTTCTAAAATCATAATCCTCTCCTCAACTCAATTCGCTTAGAATTTCCCGGGGCTTTTTCCGCAGGATAGGAATTGCGGCAGCTCCTACAGAAATGAATATCAGCGCAATCATGCCCCCGGCGCTGAGCCGCCACATTTCCCCGGTGATTTCCACCTCCACCCCCGTGACCGTCTGTTCCGGCTGGGCCGAGCCGTACATAACTCTGCTGGCGTCCCGGTCCCGCTGGATTTCCGACTGCTCCACCTGGTCAGCCACCAGATAGTCCGCCGCCGCCCTGGAAGCCACGGGAGCCAGAATCAGGGTGAGCCCAAAGGACAGCAGGGTAATCAGCAGGGCCTCCAAAAGGAATTGACCCGTCACACTGCCCTTTCCAAAGCCAAGGGAAAGCAGGATTCCGATTTCCTGATTCCGATTTCTCGTCCAGAATAGAAATACCAAGGACAGAACGATAAAACCGGCGGCAAAGGTGAGCACAATCAGCAAGGTACTGATTTTTTCAAGGTCGTGGAAATTGGAGGACATGGTGGCAAAATTGCCGTTTCGGTCGATCAGATCATAGCGCTGCCAGTCGATGTTCACAGCCTCCACCGCCGCCTTCACCGCCTCGTATTCATCCACATCCCCCACCTGAAAATAGGCGTGCTCATAGCAGGGGGCCGTCTCGTTTTCCGCCTTTTCCGGGAACCGGAGGTCAGTGAAGATCATGTTTTCCCAGCGGTAGGTATCCCCGGACATCAGCGGCTGTATCGGCTGCTGGGCCTGATAGATGCCCACAATGGCCGCCTCCCAAACCGGGGCGTTTTCCGGGTCATGGCAGTCGTTGAATCGCAGGGAATCGCCGATGTGCAGTCCGTTAAGCTCTGCCAGCTCCTCCGAGATGACGCACACATCCTGATCCTCCGGCCCGATCATGCGCCCCTGCTTCAGCGTCACGCTGCCGGAGAGCACATAGGAATTCAGCTCCAATTTCCGATTCCCCAGAAGGGTGACGCCGCCAATATCGTTGTATTGATCGTTGTCCGGGTCTTCGATCCGGGTGAAATTCACCGGATTGACGGCGGTGATCTTGGTTGTCACATTGTAGTCCGAGATTCCGGGCACGGCAGCAACCGCCTCCACATCCTCCAAAAGCAGGGAGTCGAAGGAATTGTCCGTCCACGTCTGCCACTGGGTACCGTAGGCGGTTTCCAGCTTGCGGATGTGCACGCCGTCCAAATCCCCTTCGTCCAGGTACCCCGGCTTGTGGGTACCGATTTTGTCCGCCGTCTCTTCCAGGCGTTTTGTTCGGTTGGACTCGTTGCCATCCAGCCGCAGACCGGCCCCCACAGCCTGCCGGGTCAAATCCTGGGTCTGGACGCTGGCATTCCGGCAGGCCATCCCGCACAGCAGGGACAGGCTCACCGTCACAATCACCAGCAGAAGCAGGGTGCTCCTCACAGGTCTGCGAAGGGCGCTTCTCCAGGCCCTTTGAAAACTGTTCATATTTATCCCTCCATTTTTGCTAAAACTTCTCTTGGATTTGCCCGGAGCGTGGGAATCAGGGAGACGCCCACGGCAATCAGTACCATTGCGCCGCCCAGCAAGAGTAGCGTCAGCAGATGTTCCGCCTCCAAATGGGCGCCCCGCAGGGCCCCGAAGTCCCCTGCTGAAAAGAGGCTCTCCAGGAGTCTGCCGGCAAACAGGCCGCAGAGCACAGCCGCTCCCAGCACCGACAGGGCAAAGAGGGTCAGGCTCTCCGTTATCGCCTGGAGCAGAAGATTCCCCTTTGAAAATCCAAGACTGATGAAAACTGCTGCTTCCTTCGTCCTCGTCCGCATCCACATACAAAGCAGCAGCGAAATGACGATCACCGCCGTGGTTACGGTAATGGCAAGCATCAGGATGGCCGCCCGCACCACCTGTTTCAGCGGGGAAATCATCTGCCGGTAGAGGGCATCCGAGGTAGTGACACTGATCGCTTCCCCGTCCACCATGGTTTCCGCCTGTTCCCGAAGATTTTCCAGGCTGTCAGGGTCTGCGGTGTAAAGGGAAACCGCAGAATACCCCGCCACACCAAACAGCGTTTCAAATAACACCATATCCACATAAATCTGATTTTCAATCCGGTAGGCCGCCGCCACATTGTCCTCCTGCTGTCGCTCCATGCCGGAAAAGAAAATCCCGGTGATCTCCCCGGAGGCCCGCTCCCCCGTCGCTGTTTCCAGGGTGATGGCGTCGCCAAGCCCAAGCCCGTTTGCCTGAGCCAGAAGGGAATTGATTAAAACGCCAGTTTGGGCTGGGGTAATATGGGCTCCCTCCAACAGGCGGTACTTCTCCTGGGCAAACAGGCCGTCCGGCTCCGTATTGTCGCAGCCATGGAGGGTGACAGACAAATTCAGCGGCTCGTCGCCGTCCTTTATCATTATCGGGGAAAAGTCACCAGGGAACGCAGTTCCCCCCGCCCCTCGGTTGACCTTCGTCACGGAGGGGAGCTCCCCCAGCCGTGAGACGGTTTCGGACGGAATGCCGTTGCGCCCCCGCAGGTCGGACAGAACGACTTTTGTCCCCGTCTTCTCCCGGATGGAGCGGTTTGCGCTTTCCGTGGTTTGCAGGATGATGGCGGCGCACAGAATCAGGGTGCTGACCACCAGGAAGCAGAAAAACAGGAGGACGCTTTTGCCTTTCTTCCGCCACAGATAGCAAAACCCACGCTGATAAAAGTTCATTCCCTCACCTCACCATTCTGTAGAGGAAAACCCTGTCCGCATGAACTACATTGCCGCTGTCATATTCGCCCCAGACGATGATGGTCGCCTGCTTTTTCACGTCGCTGACACTGGCGTCCTCATAGCGAACCTCCCCGGTCTGGGGATTGGAATAGGCGTATTGGAAGCGGCACCCGCTGTCATATACCACCGAAATCTGCTCCCAGCTGTCTTCATATCCGGGGGCAGGGCCCGCCGCCACATCACCATCCTCATGGGTGGGCGCCACGGTGCAGCCCGTCTGGGTAAAGTCTGACACGGTTCCGTTCAGTTTGGCCAAGGTAAACAATTCGTTACCGCTGGCGGGATTCTCTGCCGCCGCTTCCGTAGGCGGCGCAGTGGGAATCGGTTCGGTCTGGGCCTGTGTTGGCTGCACAAAGCTCTGTTCCGGCGGCTTTCCGCAGCCGGTGCAGAGCGCCGCCAGAAGGACTGTCAGGAAAATGATTTTGGGTTTCATGATGAAATACCTCCTTTTCGGGGGCCATCATACACTGCCAGCTCTTAAAAAGTCCTGTAAAAAATCCTGGAATCCTCATCAATTCTTAAAGGCTTTTTAGAGAATTCTGTGGTATAATGGGTTATGGTTATTTGCGGCAATTCGGCAAATTGTAATTTGAAGCGCAGGGCGCTTCACCCCAAACTCGCACGGAGATGGTCTGTGGTCGTTACCCCAATATAAGCCCGGTAACGCTTTTACGGTAGTGGGTTGAATGGTGGGCACTTTCGGCTATCCCGTAGGGGAGGCAACCTGCCTCC
>JAETOP010000191.1 GCA_021771675.1 Oscillospiraceae bacterium
CGCAAGACAAGGCAGAGGAACGCAAGCCTATCTGTATGTATGGCAAGTGACGATAACGCCGTATTGCGTCAATAGACCAAGCTGATATTAAAGATTTTAATCAAGAATTAGTATTATGCGGATTTTACCAGGCGATCAGCTTTCGCCTTGGTAAACCGCTCCAAAATGGGAATCAGCAGCAGGCATACAAAGGCCGCCGTGAAGCCGCCGTTATACAGGCAGTAGCCGCCGTGGAGCAGAGGAACGGAAGTGACCAGGGTGTAGTGCATGATGCCCGCCACGAAGGAATAGGCCCAGCCGTATTTCCTGGAAATGGGGCTCAGGCCGTTGGCGTAGCACAGGCCCACCATGATGGCCTGGGCGTTGATGGCCCCGGTGAAGCTGCCCCCGGCGATGTCGGACAGAGCCCGATAGCCCCAGGAGGCGGCCACATAGCCCAGCACAATGGGCAGCACGCTTCCGGGATGGGAACCGGAGTTGCAGCAGGCCAGCATGCAGAAGATGATGCCGAAGGTGATGCCGTTAAAGCTGGCGCCGATCAGGTTGTAGTAGCCCAGGATGAACAGGCCGTAAACGCCTACGTTCATCAGGAAGGCAGCCTTGCCATAGGTGGCGGAGAAGCTGGCGGCGTTCTTCGGATCCACCATCAGGTTCCAGTAGTCCTTTGGCTTGCAGCCCATGGCGAAGGCGGCCACAACCAGAATGCCGAACACCAGGCCGCAGAACACATTCACCGTAAGCCGGGAGGCGACCTGCAAGGTCTCGGCGGCGGGGGCGGCGGGCAGAGCCACGCCCATGGACTTGTACAGTACTGCCTGGAGGAAGAAGGCGGTCATGCCCACGGGAACGGCGGCGTTGTACAGATCGAAGCCCTTATGTACCTTGGGGGCATGGGCCAGTCCTGCGGGCAGGAAGAAGCCGATGGCCAGTCCCACCACCAGAGCGAGCGCCACTCCAGGGAAATTGAATCCCACAACCTCTGGATGGGGATAGCGAACCATCAGCTCAGAAATCAAGGGAGCGATGCCGGTGGAAAACAGCATCACATTCACGTTGGCGGAGAATTTCTCCCGCTTCACCAGGCAGTAGAGCATCACGCCCAGCACGCTGGGCCACATGTTCAGTACGTTGATGCCCCAGGAGGTGAAGCCCAGGGTCAGCAGGAAGGCCAGAGTGGACACATTATTGGCGGTGGCGTCAAAGATGACGAACAGCGCCAGGCAGAAGAAGGCCACCAGGCCCATGTTCAGAAAGGTGGCCCCATAGCCGCCCAGACAGAAATAGTTGGTGGAAATCTTGTTGGGCTGGCTGATAATGCGGTAGAGCCCCGAAACCATTTGCCCCCGGTCCGGCATCACCAATGCCGCTGCCAGAAAGGCCACGGCAAAAAATCCGAACAGCACCTTGAGAAAGTCGCTTTCGGAAAGAGAGTTGATTTTTTTCATAGACAGACCTCGTTTTCTGGTGAGAAATCACAATTGCAAAAAAGGAGAAAAAAGGCTATAATTGGTGCATCTTACGGAGAAAAGAAGAGAAAAAGATGCTGTCGAGACTTCATAAACCTTCCATTGGCAAGCGGGTTCTGAAAACCTGCCTTTCGGCACTGATTGTGGCGCTGTTTTATGATTATGTGCTGGGAGGCAGGAATCCCTGCTTTGCCTGTATCGGGGCGGTGTACGGCATGGGCAGCAGCTTCAAGGAGGGATTCCAGAACGGGTTCAACCGGTTCGTGGGCACCCTGCTGGGGGGACTGCTGGTGATTCCCTTCTACTGGCTGTGCAGGAACGCCCCGGAGGTGATCCCCTGGATTCCCTCGGAATTTTACATGGTGGCGGGGCTTTTCTGTGTCATGGCGGTGAATCTGGCCTTTGGCGCCACCAATGCCATCCAGCCGGGGACGGTGGTGTACTTCGTGGTGATGTACACCCAGCCGGAGCACAGCTATGTCAGTTATACCCTTGCCCGGATCATCGATACCGGCGTGGGCGCAGCGGTGAGCCTGGCTTTTTCTGCCCTCGTCCCCACCGGGCCGGACAAATCCGGCATCAGCATCCGGGAGGCCTTCCGCCACTGGGCCCATCAGGCCGACGGCCATGTGGCAAGGCACACGAAAAAAGAGCCGAAAGAATAATCGTCATCCCGGCAGCAATGCCGGGATGTTTTGTTGGGTTTTAGGGCAATACCGCATAATAGGACAAGGGTTCTCGGCGAGAGATTTTGTGCCCAATCAAAGTATGGAAAAAGGCGGAATACTTTGTGTATTTCCCTTTTTCCAAACTGAAGAGTG
>JAETOP010000001.1 GCA_021771675.1 Oscillospiraceae bacterium
ACAGCCTTATTTCTCAAATCCGCGCCACGGGTGAATGTGTCGCCATTGAGTGGAAAATCTGACTTTCAACTATTCATCGCACTTGACTATGGGCTGTATGCCCTTGTCAAGAGATGTAAGAAAAATGGAAGTGATGAAAGAACTGGCGGAATACTACGGTAATTATGACGAGGATAACCGCCTGCGTTCCCGGCATGGGATGGTGGAGTTTTTGACCACCATGCGTTATGTTGACAATTATCTTCGCCCCGGAATGGGTATTTTGGAGATCGGGGCAGGAACCGGCCGGTACAGCCATGCTCTGGCTCAGCGGGGGTATGCTGTGGACGCTGTGGAATTGGTACAGCACAACATTGATGTGTTCCGGGAAAAAACCCTGCCTGGGGAGAACGTGACCATCCGTCAGGGCAATGCAATGAACCTGGATATGCTGAAAAGCGACACCTATGACATTACCCTGCTGCTTGGGCCTATGTACCATCTGTTCACCTTGGAGGATCAGCGCAAAGCCCTGTCCGAGGCGATCCGGGTGACGAAGCCGGGGGCATCGTATTTGCTGCCTATTGTGGTAATGAGGCTACCCTGATCCAGTTCTGCTTCCAGCAGGGGATGCTCCGGGAGAAACGATACCAGGAGCTGGTGGACCCGGTGACCTTTAAGGCGTCCAGTTATCCTACGGAGCTGTTCCAGCTGTATCGGAAGGAGGACATCGACGCCCTGATGGAAGGGTTCCCTGTGACCAGGCTGCACTATGTGGGGACGGATATGGCAACCAACTATATGCGCAAGGAGGTGGATGACATGGACGACGAATTTTTCGGACTGTATCTGCGATACCACTATGCGATCTGTGAGCGTACCGACTTGGTAGGAGCATCCCACCACCTGCTGGATGTTTTCCGCAGGGACATATAAAATCTCCTTGCGCTCAGGGCAAGACTATGGTAAAATATCGGAAAACCAATTCAGAATCGAGGCCTTTATCATGGATGAAATCAAAGAAAAGAAGAGAATGCTCTCCGGCATCAAGCCCTCCGGCGATCTGACCCTGGGAAGCTACCTGGGGGCTATTAAGAACTGGGCTGAGCGGGCAGAGGAGTACGACTGCTTCTATTTTATGGCCGATCTGCACGCCATTACCGTTCGTCAAAATCCTGCCGATCTTCGCCGCCGGACGCTGGAGCAGCTTGCCCAGTATATCGCCTGCGGCCTGGACCCGGAGAAAAACACCCTGTTCATTCAGAGCCATGTCCGCCAGCACGCAGAACTGGGGTGGGTGCTGAACTGCTATGCCATGTTTGGCGAGCTGAGCAGAATGACCCAGTTTAAGGACAAATCCGCAAAGAACGCCGATAACATCAACGGCGGTCTGTTTACCTATCCCAGCTTGATGGCAGCGGATATTCTGCTGTACCAGCCGGATTATGTGCCCGTGGGAGAGGATCAGAAGCAGCATGTGGAGCTGTGCCACACCATCGCCCGCCGGTTCAACGGAATCTATGGCGATGTGTTTAAGGTTCCGGAGCCCTTTGTCCCCAAGGTGGGCGCCAGAATCATGAGCCTGACCAATCCCGGCGCAAAGATGTCCAAGTCCGAGAACGAGGACACCGGCCGGGTGCTGGTGATGGACACCTCTGAAACCATCATGCGCCAGTTCAAGCGGGCCATCACTGACTCGGATACGGAGAACTGCGTCCGCTATGACAAGGAGAACAAGCCCGGTGTCTCCAATCTGATGACCATCTATTCTGCCTGCACCGGCAAGAGCTTTGAGGAAATCGAGACGGAGTTTGCCGGCTGCGGCTACGGAAAGTTTAAGCCCGCTGTGGGCGAGGCTGTGGTGGAGACCCTTCGCCCCATCCGGGAGGAAGCCACACGAATCATGAAGGACAAGGCCTATTTGGAAAAGGTCTACCGGGACGGCGCCGAGAAAGCCGGCTACGTGGCGGAGAAGACGCTGCGCAAGGTCTACAAGAAAGTGGGCTTCGTGGCAAGATAACAAAATGACGAAGCCGTTCATGGCAAACCCGTGAACGGCTTCATTTTACAAAAAAAGGTATATAACCAGCGTTATGAGGGCCCCATTCTGATCGCTCCCGGAATTGCCGGACATCAGAAGCAGCAAAAGAACCACCATCAAATCTTCCACATCAAAATTTTGGGGGAGAAGTCCCTTCAGAAAGCTTCCCACGCTGGGTGCGGCGTGTTCGCATTGGTTGTGGAAATGGGTGGGTGGTGGATTCCTCTGCGGCGGGGTGTCGTTTGGCCTCTGCGGCGGATTATTGTTCTGCTGTGGGGGACAGCTGCCCTGCTGTTGGAAAGGCGGCTTCCGCTGCGGAGGTTCCCGCATTCCAGGAGAAAAGGGGGGCCGATTCGGCTGACTGGGCATGGGTTCCTGGATTCGGCTTCTGCGAAAGGAGCCGTCCGCTTGGGGGACATATCGATTATACATGGCATTACCTTCTTGAGGACTGGGAGTTTACCATTTCCGATGCGATTCCTGCCATTTTTGCCGCATGCATGGCCCGCTCCAGCTTTTCCAGCTTCTGCCTGCTCAGGTAAGGCCGGAGCGCCCTGAGCAAGGACTGCTGATCCTTATCGATGGAGCCTCGCTGCATCAGTGATGCCATCCGGCTGAGCATGTTTGGATTGAGCATCCGCTCCGTGGATGGCATGGTGTTTTGCGGCTGGGGTGGCGGAGAAGCCTGTGGCGGTGGCGACTGCTGGGACTGCTGCGTCTCAGACTGGTGGTTCAGCGCCTGGGCCAGGGACATGATCTGCTGCATCATGGCGGGATTGGACAGAATGGAATTCAGCTTGTCATCCAGTTCGCTCATTGCTCACCTCGGATTTCCTTCATTAAATCCTGACCTTCCGTGGTGGATAGCATTTTGCTGAGCAATTCCTGGGCCTGGGTGTAATCACCGGCCTGAGCTTGGCGCATGGCTTCCTCAAAACGGTCATCCCGGTTTTTCTGCACCAGAGAAAGAAGCCGCTGTCCAGCCGGAGAGCTGGCAATCTTCAAAAGTGTAGAGAAGTCAAATCCACCGGAATCCTTTTCCATAAAATCTCCTCCCATCATGAAACTTTCTTCTCTCTTTAGGATATGTCTTGGGTTGGCTGAATGTGCCCTCCGGATTCTTTAATAATCCGTGAAAAATTTCCGCAATGGTAGAAATAAAAGTTGTATTATGGTATAATCATAAGAAAACAGGCGTGGGGAGCAGTGAAAATTGAAAATTCTTGTTTTTTCGGACTCGCATTCGGTCTGCGGCTTTATGAATACATGTATGGAAGCGGTAAAGCCTGATGCAGTAATCCATTTAGGAGATATGGTTCGGGACGGAGAGAAACTGGCGCAGAGCTACGGGGGAGTCCCATTTTTTCAGGTAGCGGGTAACTGTGACCGGGGACGGGTGCTGCCGGAGGTTCCGGAAATATTGGTGGAAAAGCTGGGCAGTGTGAAAATTTATATGACCCACGGCCATTTGCAGGGGGTAAAGCTGTTTCTGGATAAGCTGATCCTGGATGGTCAGCGCTGCGGGGCGGATGTGATCCTCTACGGCCACACCCATGAGCCCGATTGCCGGAAGCTGCCGGAGGGCCAGTGGATTATGAATCCTGGCAGCGCAGGCTATGGAGCTACCGCCGGAATCATTTCTACGGATGGCGGCATATCGTGCAGAATTATTCGCCGGCGGGATTTGGAGGAGACGCAATGATTGTAGCAGTGGACATTGGCAACAGTAACATTGTGATTGGCGGTATACAGGACGATAAGATTCTGTTTGAGGCCAGACTGCGGACGGATTCCACCAAAACCTCCGACGAGTATAGCATTGATCTGAAAATGATCCTTGACATCCATCATGTCCAGCTTTCCCGGATTGAAGGCTCCATCATTGCCTCCGTGGTGCCCCAGGTGCTCAATTCCATCAAGACCGCTCTTTGGAAGCTCACCGGCAAGCTCAGCCTTGTAGTTGGCCCGGGAGTGAAAACCGGACTGAATATCAAGGTGGAAAACCCCTCCCAGACCGGTGCGGATTTGGTGGTGGGGTGCGTGGCCGCCCTGCGGAGCTTCAAGCCTCCTTTGATTGTGGTGGAAATGGATACAGCCACCACCATGTCGGTGGTGGATGGTTCCGGCGCCTTCATCGGCGGCTGCATCTGTCCGGGGGTTAGAATTTCTCTGGATGCCTTAACTCAGCGAACCGCCCTGCTGCCCGGACTCCAGTTGGATCGGCCCAAACATGTCATTGGGCGTAATACGGTAGAGTGTATGCGCAGCGGCATCATGTATGGTACAGCCTGCATGATAGATGGTATGATTTACCGCCTGGAGGAAGAACTGGGAGCGAAAGCCGCCGTCATTGCCACAGGGGGGATTGCACAGTTTGTCGTTCCTCTGTGCCGGGAGCATATCCACTATGAAAAGAATTTGATTTTGAAGGGTCTGGCCCATATTTACCGGGAAAATACCAAGGGTTTAGCTGACCCTCATGAGTAAAACCAAAAAGAGTGTCAGCATTGCTCCCGATGCGAGTCCGCCGATGATTTCCAGAAGCTTTTTCCGATAGTACTCGGTGCCTGCTTCATTGGGATAAGCCGGACAATAATGGGAAGAATGTCGATAGATGGCGTTATTTGTCTTCATGACCGTCTCTCCTTTGAACTTTTTGGAGAGATTGTACCGCAATATATGTCCAAATAATCGGACAGATGGAAGAACGTTCAGAAATATCAGGAGGTTACCAGAAATGACAAAAGCAGTAAAGAGCAGATTTGCCGATCCAAACGAGAAAAAGCCGGAGAACGAAGTGAAAAAGGCAATTGGGTCTGTCATCATGTTTTTGTACAGAGCCCGGAAGATTGTCATGGCGCTGCCCGTCGCCTATTACGCCCTTCGGATTGCCTATTACAACAGCATTCATCTTCCCCCCGAGGTGGGTATCTTTTTGCAGAACAACGGTAATTTCCTGCGGATGATCGACCGGGGGACGGCCGTGGTGGTGCCCATGGCGGTGACCTTCGGCTGTCTGGCGCTGATGATGTTTTCCAGAAAGGCCATGTACGCCTGGGCCATCAGCATCTTCTCCCTGGCCCTTCCGCTGCTGGTGCTGATCAGCAATATTTATCCTGCGTGACAAATTGTTTCCTCTTCGTTCAAGCTTTCTTCACCAATCGCACCGGAGGTATGGTATAATACTTACAACGGAGCCGGTGGAGGAAATTGATGCCGTGGAAATCTCTGCGGATGTCCGACAATTTTGCTCGTGACAGATCGGCGGACGTTATAAAAATAAATACGACGAAAAGGGCAGCGGCTTATTAAGCCGCTGCCTTTGAGCTTCTATATAGGGAACCTGTGATACTAATTCTTGATTAAAATCTTTAATATCAGCTTGGTCTATTGACGCAATACGGCGTTATCGTCACTAGCCATACATACAGTATGGCTTGCGTTCCTCTGCCTTGTCTTGCGCCTATATCCCTACGCTGCTGATTAAATCTTTTTATCAAGAATTAGTATGAATAAGTCGTCTGTGGCTGAGTGGCGGATCTTTCCTTCCAGCTGTGCAGTTCAGAAATTAGGAAATACATACAGTATTTCTCTAATTTCCGAACTTTCATCTGAAAGAAAATCTCTCTGCACCAGCTCTTGACGATTTAATCAGAGGTTCCATAGGATTACTGCTCCATGTCCTGTACCTTTTTGTTTTTCCCGTAGTAAGCGAAGATGTAGCAGGTAAAGGAAACCCCAAGAAAACAGGCATCTATCAGGGCGATTAAGTCAACAATGGCCCCAGGAGCCTCCGGGAACAGCACCAGAGCGATGAGACTGACAAACAAAACAGTAGTGCATACCTTGCCGATGAGCAGAGCCCCTGGAAGCATCTTCCGGTTCAGGTAGGCAATAATCATCGCCACCAACTGGAAGCTCTCCTTGATTACCAAAAGGGCCAGCACCGGATACAGCACCGGGTACTTCATGGACAGACAAACCAGCAGTGCCAGCTGGGTCGCCTTGTCGGCTACAGGGTCCAGCAACATACCCACTCTGGAAATCATATGATATTTCCGGGCAATGCGGCCGTCGATCATGTCGGTCAGACAGGAGAGGGCCAGTACCAGTCCGGCAATGATATATTGGGTGGTGGTCTGGGCAGTGAGGTATAGGTAAACATATACGGGAATCAAAATCAGGCGAAACAAGCTGAGAAAGTTCGGTATTGTAAAAACCTCTTTCCTCCAGTTCAGCATAAACATGGATCATCCTCCGTGATGGTACGCCGCCCCGAACAGAAGCAGGACAGCCTAATTTCCATAGACTCGTTATATTATAGTCGTTTGTGTTTCATTTATCAAGTTTTTTATCAATTATTTTTCCAGTTTCTTATGTTTCTTCATCCATCATCTCCAGCGCTGAAAATTGAAGCGCCAGATGTCTCCAGGTGGATTTATCCAGCTTCCCTGTGACGCTCAGACCGCACAGCCGCTGGAATTCCCCGATGGAATTGACCATGATTTCATCCATCCTGCCGGAAATCTCCGGGGGACAGACGCAGGAATACCGCTGGGCAATCTCGCAGAGCATACACTGGGCGATTTTCAGCATGGGGCTCTGATCGCCCCTGGTAAAGGGAAAGGTGTCCGGATTCCTGTGCTCGATGGGCTGGGGCGGGGACAGCGCCTCCACGGCCTGATCATAGAGCCTGACCAGCTCCTCCCAGGTCTGCTGATTGACGATCCCCGTCACCGGCAGCCCCCGGCTTCGCTGCAATGTACTGACGGCGGCCTGGGTTTCCGGGCCGAAAATCCCATCGGGAACCAGCCGCTGGTATTTGTCGCTGAACAGGGCAATGGTTCTGAGCATGGTTTGAAGGCTGCGGATGGGCTGGTTATAAAAGGAACGTTCCTGGTTCATCGATTCGCCTCCTGCCTTGCTGTATCCCTGTCACCGCTGGACATGGGATTGCCCGGATATTGGGTCATCTCCGCTGACCGCAGGAAGCGATTCCTGGAATTCGATTGATTTGCCAGGGCTGAGGTCAGGGGGAGCCGTTCAAAGTCCCGCAGACTGGTGTTTTCAATGCCGATAAATTGATTGTAAATGGCTTCCCAGGTTTCGTAGTTCACAATGCCGGTCTCCGGAAGACCAAATCTTCTTTGGGCGGCAAGAACAGCGTCTCTGGTATCGGGACCGAAGATGCCGTCCACAGCGATTTGGGGAATTTCGGAGATGTAGGAAGATAGAACCCGAAGCATATATTGCAGCTGCTCAACCTGAACGCCCCGGTCGCCCTGCTGGATAGGGTTGCGGCTTGCCCAGGCGATGGAGTAATATGTCTGGCCCTGGCTTTGCAGCTCTGCTAAATTGTTCACGGCGATATACAGACGTACCAGGGCATACCAGGTGGCCTGACCCACAATGCCGTCTACTTGTAGATTGAAAATCTCCTGGAATTTTCGGACGGCGGCTTCGGTCTGCTCTCCAAAAATTCCATCGATTTGAGGGATTTTCGGGATTGCGGGATAGTTTTCCGCTATGCGGTTCAGCTCCGTTTGAATGATTACCACATATGGCCCCACGTTTCCCCGGCGGATTGGCGTCCCGGGGTAGGAGGAAGTGTAGTCCCGGACAGGGGCATTTTCAACGATTTCCACATTGCCGTAGTAGTTTCTCAAAATCTGGGTGGAGTTGTATCCCTGCTGCGCAAGCTCCTGGCTGCCCCACTGACTGAGTCCCTCACAGGTGACAGTGGTTCCGTTGCAGTATTTGGCGGCCAGGGGTTCCACAAAACCCGGGCGGCGGAGGTAGTCGTTGAACAGCTCATCAACCAGACGGGCAATGTTGGTGAAATAACTTCGTCCATAGACAAAAAACTGGTCGTAGGCGGTATTGTTTGTGATGTCAAAATCATAGCCCCGGCTGCGATAGAATTCTGTGTAAACCCGGTTCAGCGCAAAAGAGACAATGGCGAGGATATTGGCTCGCAGTGCGCTTTCGTCCCAGGTGGGGTAAATCTCACTGGATGCCACGTTTTTGATGTAGTCAACAAAATCGACGGTTACATTTGGCGCATCCTCGTCGGGCGCACCCAAATGAACAGTGATTTTTTGGGGAATATAGGGAATAACCGTTGGCATATGCGGCCCCCTTTACAGATTTTGTGGAGGCGTTACCACATCCATGCTGTCCTCTTCACCCAAAGGAAGCTGGGAGAGGGGGATCATTTTCAAATCCTGAAAAGTGATTGTACCCGGGAATATCTGGATGTCTTTCGACTCAAAGGGCCCAAAACCGTCCCGGTACGCAACCAGATTCACAAGGGTATAGGGCTTTTCCTCCGCACCGGGAGTCTGGCTCTCCGACAAATTGGGAACCGGAATCTCAATGGGAGCAATCAGACCGCTTCGGTCGGTCACCCGCATGGCAATGGCTGTCTGATCCGGAGCAGTGACCACCACGGCCACATTCCGCAGTGGAATCTGGGCGTTGCTGGTGTAGGCCCGGGCCTGCAAATATCCAATGGCTGGCATGTTCATCCCTTCCTTTCCATACCTTCCTAGGTTATGCGATTCCAGATAAAATGGTGCGGGCTTAGGCCGTCGAAAATCCCCTTTGGGGCTTTCCGACGGAAAGGTTGCAGTCTGCTTAGCGCACTCCTTGTGCGCCGGGGCGTACAACTCGCACACACGCAGCCTGAGATGTATTTTCTGCCAGGTACACGCCCTGGCAGAAAATGATCTGACTTCATTTGCCGCTGCGGCGGCAAACTCTGCGAGGCCTTTTAACACACTGCGGCGGGGCAGAATTCATCCTGCCCCGCCGGTTATAGAAAGGGTTTCATCTGGTCTACATTGGAGCGCTCAGTTTCCAAAAGCTTTTTGGAGAGAGTGCGTATGGCCTCGTCCTGCTCCTGATATTGATGGAGATTCTTTAGCCCTTTGATGGTGCCGCTGGTGTTGCCTCGGATCATCATCGCCGCAATTTTGCTGTCTACATCCCCGTAGGACAGTTTCAGCTTCGTCATCCGGTCTGTCATAAACCGGATGGAATGATTCAGCTCTGGCAAAACCCAATTCCGCTCCTTCGCCATGGAATGGGCCTGACGCTCAATGGTGTCGTATTCCCGAAGCTGGGACTGCATAGCCTGCCGCAGCTCCGGCTTCATTTCTGTTTCCAGGGCACTGCGAATACCCAGCTGTCCCATCTGTGTGGTTTTCAGGATGGAGGACAACAGTTCTTTGCTATTTTTCATTTTTATCACCGGGAGTATTATGCGCAATTGACGGAAATCTATTCGGCACTTCAGAAACCGGAAAGACATATAATGTTCAGACGGAAGGATGTGGTAAACCAATGTGTGCCATTGCAGGCTGTATTCATTTGCCGGTTTCCCAGCAAATCCTTGGGAAAATGCTCGATACCATGCAGCGCCGGGGGCCGGATGGACAGGGAATTTTTCAGGCAGGGGAGTGCACCCTGCTTCATTCCAGACTGGCCATTATTGATCCCCAAGGCGGTCAGCAGCCCATGACCCTGGAATACGGACAGGAAGAATATACCCTGGTTTATAACGGAGAGCTCTACAACACCCGGGAAATCCGTTCGGAGCTGGAGCGGGCGGGGCATCAGTTCCTCGGCCATTCCGATACCGAGGTGGTGCTCCACGCCTATGCCCAGTGGGGAGCAAAATGCGTCAACCGGTTCAATGGGATTTTTGCCTTTGCTGTCTGGGAGCGGAAAGCAGAGCGCCTGTTCCTGGCCCGGGACAGAATCGGCGTAAAGCCCCTGTTCTACGCCCAATTGGAAAACGGGCTGCTCTTTGCTTCGGAAATCAAGACCATTCTGTGCCATCCCGACGTAAAACCGGAATTGGATGCCCAGGGAGCTTATCAGCTGCTGCTTCTGGGCCCCGGCCGGATTCCGGGCAGCGGCGTATTCCATGGGATTCAGGAGTTGGAGCCGGGGTGGTGGGGCTATTTTGAGGGAAGCCGGCTTTCCCTGCATCAATATTGGAAATTGACGGACTGTTCTCATTCGGATACCTTTGAGGAAACCTGCGAGAAGGTGCGTTTCCTGGTCACTGATGCCATCAAAAGGCAGATGGTGTCCGATGTGCCCATCGGTACCTTCCTGTCCGGCGGCCTGGATTCCAGCATCATCAGTGCTGTCTGCGCCGGGGAGCTGGAGAAAAGGGGAGAGCTGCTTCCCACCTTCTCGGTGGACTATCTGAATAATGACAAATATTTCCAGCCGGGAAAATTCCAGCCCAATTCCGATAACGCTTACATCGAAATTATGCGCAAAGCCATCCGCTCCGATCACCACTGGACGGTGCTCACCCCGGAAGATTTGGGGGCGGAATTGGAAAACGCCACCATGGCCCGGGATATTCCCGGCATGGCGGACGTAGATTTTTCCCTGCTGGCCTTCTGCCGAAAGATCGGCGCAGCGGTGAAGGTGGCCCTTTCCGGGGAGTGCGCCGATGAAATTTTCGGCGGCTACCCCTGGTATCGTGACCCGGAGGTCCGGGCAAAGGCGGGCTTCCCCTGGTCCCAGACGACGGCCCAGCGGGCGGGATTGATGACTGGGGCCCTTTCCCGGAACGGTTCACCGGAACGCTTTGTGATGGATGCATATTTGGATACCTGCCGCCAGAGCGACATCCTGCCGGAAAATTCTCCCCAAGAGCGGAGAATGAAAGAAATGGTCAACTTAAATTTCCGATGGTTTATGCAGACGCTGCTGGACCGGAAGGACCGGATGAGCATGTATTCCGGGCTGGAGGTGCGGGTGCCCTTCTGCGACTACCGGATTGCGGAATACCTGTACAGCGTTCCCTGGGAGTTTAAGGATTATCAGGGCAGGGAAAAGGGACTGCTGCGCCACGCCGTCCGGGATTTGCTCCCGGAGGAGATTGTGAGCCGGAAGAAAAGTCCCTACCCGAAGACCTTTGACCCAAGGTATGAGAGACTGATGGAGGAAAGGCTCCATCGGGTTTTGGAGGAAAAGGAGAATCCCTTGTTCAGCCTCATTGACAGGGAGGCGCTGAAGGACTTCCTCTCCCGGGAAAGCCAGTGGCCCTGGTATGGCCAGCTGATGCGCCGCCCTCAAACCATGGCCTATCTTCTGCAAATCGAATTCTGGCTCCGGCATTACAAGGTCAATTTGCTCTTTGCGTAAAAGTAAGCCCCATGCCGCAGCATGGGGCCTTAAAATTTAGCTCAGGGGAAATGTTTTCACGGATTTCATTTCCAGGGGAATCCGGACGTAGGAATTGATAATCTCCATGGCCTGTTCCTCAGAAATAAGGGTGCGGTTTGTTCCGTTTTCATCAATCAGTACCCAGCCGTCGTGGGGATCATAATCCACATCCTTCCACTTGTGGGTACGGCCGTCTTCCTCAATGTGGGAATAGTGATGGTAGGGTCTGCCGTCCAGGAAGACATAGTGCTCGAAAATGTTCCCCTCGCACAGATACCCTTCGTAATAGCTGGATGCGATTCTGGTGGTTCTGCCGCTTTGGAGAGTCCAGATTTCGTGAATATGGCCGTCCCGCCCAAGAATCAGCTCGTCCTCGCCGTCCCCGGTCACATCCCGGAGGGTGTAGTCCATGGTGTCCCAGAAGTTTTCATAGGCCACGTTGCAATGATCGGTGAAGTAGGATTCGTTGTCCCGAATCTGGCAGATGAGGTCGCCGTAATTGTCATGGAACTCATTCTCCTCATAGACCCGCCGCCGCTGCGCTGCCTCTTCCGGGTCCTCTGTTGCATCCTGTATGGCCTGATACCGCTCCTCGATTGATTGCTGAAGCTGAGTGATGTTCTCGATCTGCCGGGGCTTGAGGGAGAAATCCAGGGATTCGGCAATCAGCTCCATGTCCCGGTGGGACATCACATCGCCGGGGCTGTCCCAGTTCCATCCCACATTGCGGATGGTGATGTCGATAAAGGCGTCCTCCCGGTCGATGAGCAGATAAGCGTCGCCGCCCTTGTCGCTGGCGATGAGCACATCCGTTCCGTCGGGCAGCTTGTAGTTCCACTGCTCCACGTTCTCCCCGTCCTCAATCATGAGATAGCCGCTGCTGAAACAGTCCTTGCTCCGGTAGTCATAGATCAGGGTGAAGGTGTATTCCTGCTGGGTTTCCGGATTTTTCAGCGTGGCCTGATAGGAGGCGTTGAAGTTGCCGGATTCCGCCGCTCTTGCGCCCCCAAATTCCGTTTGCAGATACTGATTCCCATTCACAACGCTGTCAATTCCCAGCGCCTGGGAAAACAAATCCCCATCGCTCCCCTGGAAGATCACGGCGGCGCCTTCCAGCTTCAAATCGTATTTCTGGCAGAGCTCGTCGATTTTGTCCAGCATCTGCTGGGAGTAGGCGTCCACGTAATTATTGTACTGGGCGGGTTTTTCAAAGCCGCTGTTTTCCTTCCAAATGGTGCCCTCCGGGTCGTAGCTCTGCTTGAATTCCATCCACTCCTTCAGGGCCTGGTAGTTCTTGCCGCCCTCAGCGCCTCCGATGGAGATAAAGTGGCGCACCTTCTCGGTTTCCGGAATCTTGCTGCCGTCCTGGGTATAGCGCATACCATCTACATAGGTTTCTTCCCCCACACGCAGGTCTTCCAGGTGAAGCAGAAGGACGGCGCAGCCCATCAGAAACACCATCAGCGCCACCATGGCCGCAATCAGCAGGGGTCTGCGGGTTCTTTTGATGCCGGGGCGGTTTGTCTCGCCACTGAATTTTGCGTCAGAAGAAAATTGTCCACGCTCTGCCTTTTCAATCAGATCATCGCCCACATCGGTCAGGCCGAAAAAAATCTCTTTTCCATTCATACGCGGATTCCCTCCATTTCAAGATAGGTGCAGAGCTTGGCTCTGGTTCGGTTCAGCCGCATCAGCACGGCGCTTTCTGTGATCCCGTACCGGGCGGCGATTTGGGCAATGGTGTCCGCGTACCAGTATCGCCGCAGAAACACCATTTGATTTTCCGGTGTCAGGGTGCGCAGAAACTGGTCAAGGACCATGCTCAGCTCCTTGCCTTCCAGCTCCCTGTCCCGGGCCTTGTCCGGGATGCACATTTCCATCTCCTCGGTTAGGCTGACGATTTCCGCTTTTCGCTTCTCAGCATTCTTCCAATCCAGCTTTTTCAGTGCGAAATTTCGGCAGATCTTTGCCAGGTAAGCAAAGAAATACCTGGGCCTCTGGGGAGGAATGGTATCCCAGGCCTTCATGTAGGTGTCACTGACGCTTTCCTCGGCATCCTGACCGTTTTTGACAATGTTCTCCGCCAGATGATAAAGGCGCCTGCCATAGGTGTCGTCCGTATGACGAATGGCGTCCTCGTTCCTGGCAAAGAACAGGTCAATGATTTTACTGTCTTCCATTGGGGCTCACCTCACTTTTTTGTTCCTCACCCTAATAGATCGATTCCACGCAGGAAACCTCACGTCCTATGATAGCATTTTTTGGAGAAAAAGAAAGAGCCTGCTTCCGGTTAAGTGGAAGCAGGCTCTGCGCAATGTGAATATTAGGTAATATTGACTGGTAATTCTGTTCCATCTTCCAGGCGGACAAAATCAACCTGATCCAGATCGATGGGGGTGTCAGCCGCTTTGCGAATGATGCGGCCACTTCCGTCGCCGGTTCCCATGGGAATTTCTGTCCCATCCTTCATAACAGCGGTTGGATTCAGAAAATAGGAAATGTCGCCTCCCTCCGCAAGGGTGATGACGGCTCCCAGCGTGCGCAGCTGGAAGGATGTAATTGTCACCTTGCCCTCTGAGCCGGAAATGGTAATGGGCTCCGTGAGGCATTCGATGGTTCTCAGATCGGAGCCGACGAAGCTGACCTCCGGCTCCCAGACACCCTGGGCAATGATTTTTTCGATGACTTTCTGGCCGTCGAAGTGCTGGGTGGTCAGGTCCTCAATATGGGCAATCCACTTCCCATCCAGCGGGAACGCGGGATCGTCGATGGTCTTCACGCCGAAGAAATAGACGATGTCAGTGGTATTTGCCAATCCGTCGCCGTCGTCCTCGGAGTAGACGGTGAGATAGTTTTCCTCAAAGGTTCCTTCTTCCGGAATCAGGACATTGGAATCCCGGTTGCCCGGATACACATATTCGCCGTCACCGCTGGGCAAAACCGTTCCCTCCGGCGCAGTCAGATGGAATACTGCCTTCCCAAAGGAACCATCGAAAAGGACTTGTTTTGTCTCAATTTCCCAGCCGGGGTCATGGGAAGAGACGGCAGAAGCGGATTGATCCGGCAGCTGGGGGCGAATGGTGAAATCGATGGCATCCGCAACCTGCTCCACCTGATGGTCGGTCATCCACTCCGGGACGAATTCCGGGTCGTCGGTCATGGGGTTATAGCCCGCCTCAAATTGAACCGTTATGGTGGCGTCTGTGTTTTGGCAGAACAGGTAGGCCTCTCCCTCGGGCGCCCGGATGATCAGGACGGTGGCACCGGAGGCTGTGACATAGTTCCAGTCCTTCCATTCCTGGTTCAAATCCAGGTATTGATATTCCGTGCTTAGGCAATCGTTCCGGCAGTAGTGAAGCTGTGCATGGATGGAATAGGGCCACATGCCCTCCCCATTCGGCATATTCAGGTCCATGCTGATGCTGAAGTTCCCGGCGGGATAGCATTCTCCGCCGCTTAAATAGGCGGATACCTCACTGCCCGCCACCAACACATGATCGACTCCCACAGCACGGGTGAATCCGCCCATGGACTGAAATTCCAAGGGTACACCCAGAAGCTTCAAATTGTATTTTTCCGCCAGCGCTTCCAGCTTATCCACCATTTCCTGGGAATAGGTGGAGTATGCAAGGTAGGTATCGGGGAACAGCGCTTCCGGGTCTCCCTGGAAGGCTTGCTCCTCAATTGTTCCATCCGGGTCATAGGATTGAGCGAACGCAAACCATTCCTTGGCGGCCAGATAGCTGGGGCTGCCCTTCAGACCGCTGAGGGTCAGCACCTGCTGGGACACCGGCTCGGTTCCCACAATCTCCCGGTGGTATTCGTCAAATACGTTTCTGGTAATGTCCCGCTCTCCGACTTTCAGATTTTGCAGGTGCAAAACAACGGCGCAGCCCATCAGAAGCACCATCAGCGCCACGATGGCCGCAATCAGCAGGGGCTTTTTGAAAATCCTCCTGGTTTTCCTTGCTTCGGGAACGGATTCCGATTCTTCGATAAATTTCCGATTGATAAAACTCAGTCCGGACAGCATGTTCTTTCCGTTCATACTTGAATATCCTCCTGTTTCAGATAGGTGAGAAGCTTTCCCCTTGTGCGGCTCAGCTGCATTTTGACCTTGCTTTCGGTGATGGCGTACCGGGCGGCGATTTGGGCAATGGTGTCCATATGCCAGTACCGCCGCAGGAAAATCAGCCGGCTCTCCCTGGGAAGCTCTTCCAGAAACGCATCCAGCGCCCGCCCAATCTCCCGGTCCTCCAATTCCAAATCCCGCCGAGTGTCGGGAATGCACAGCTCCATCTCCTGGGTCAGGGTGACGATTTCCGCATTCCGCTTGGCAGCCAGCCTCCAGTTCACCTTGTGCAGGGAGAGGTGGCGGCAAATGGAGGCGATGAAGGCGTAGAAATGGTTTGGCCGCTGGGGCGGAATGATTTCCCAGGCCTTCATGTAGGTGTCGCTGACGCTTTCCTCGGCATCCTCCCGGTTGCTTAGAATCCGGAATGCCAGGGCGTGGAGCCTTTTGCCATAGGCATCGTCGGTGCAGCGGATGGCGGCTTCGTCCCGTGCCCAGTATAGATCGATGATTTTTGAATCTTCCAATGGATTCACTTCCTTTCTCACCCTGGTAGTACATTTCCAATCCGAAAAGGTCACATTTTGACGGCAGAAAAAATTGAGCGCCTGCCGGAAACAGGCGCCCAATCATTGAGATTCGTTACATGACAAACTGAATGACGCAGAAAGCGGCATAGACAAGGAGCAGGATGATGCCCTGGCTCCGGTGCAGCTTTTTGGTCAGCAGTGCGGGGATGGTCAAAAACGCCATGACGAAGAGCATCAGGGGGATGTCCAGCACCAGAGAGGCGTTGATTCCAAACAGGGTGTTGCTCTGGGGGATGGTGAAGGGCCTGAGAACCGTGGCCACGCCGGATACCAGCACCAGGTTCAGAATGTTGGCTCCGATCACATTGCCCAGGGAGAGGGAGCCGTGCCCCTTCACCAGGGAGGTGATGGCAGTGACCAGCTCCGGAAGGGAGGTGCCCAGGGCCACAAAGGTCAGGGCGATTACGGACTCCGGAACACCCAGGGCCTGGGCAATCAAAGTGCCGTTGTCCACCAGCAGGTTGGCGCCCACCGCAATCAGGGCAGCGCCGACAATCAGCATGACGATGCTCTTCCACAGGGGCCGCTCCTGCGGGGACTGCTCCTCCGGGGCAGTCTGGGTGGGATTTTGAAGGCCCTGGCGGATGGTGAAATACAGGTACAGCCCCAGCAGCAGAAGCAGCACCAGACCAATGGGGCGGCCAAAATACCCGGTCAGATATGCGTTCAGGCAGTAAACCGCAGCGGCAGCGAAGAAAAAGCCCACGGGAAGCACCAGGCTTTTCGGGTCCACCGGTGCCGGACGAACCGAAATGGTGATGGCCGCAATCAGGGCGGTATTGCAGATGATGGAGCCGATGGCGTTGCCATAGGCAATTTCACCGTGGCCGCTGAGGGCGGAGGTGGCAGAAACCATCACCTCCGGCAGCGTGGTGCCCAGGGATACCACCGTGGCGCCGATAATCAGCTCTGGCACGTGGAAATGCTCCGCAATGTCCGTGGCGCCGTCTACAAACCAGTCGCCGCCTTTAATCAGCAGAACAAGGCCCAGAATAAACAGCAAAACAGGAATTAACATAATGCACTCCTTTTGAAAAGGTCAGGAAAGCTCTGATTCGGTTGAGCTTCCCTATGTAAGGCTCAGCGTTTAATGGCGTACTCCACCGGCATGTCGGCGGGCATATCCAGCAGGTCCGGATGGGCCAGCAGCTCCTTCACCAGCGCCATGGTGCCGGAGTAGTAGAAGCCGTCGGCAATGCGCTCATCCAGGGTGATGCCAACAGGAATCACCTCGTGGAGGTCGGGGGTGCCATCCTCCCGATATTCCATTTTCATGTATTTTTTCCCGATGACCACGAAGCAGGAGTTGGTGCCCCAGTTCACCAGATGGTGATAGCCACATTCCAGGCCGATGGAGCCCAGGTTGGCCAGCATGATGGAGGAGTGGTTGGGATCACTGCCGATGAGGCTCTGGGGGGCCCAGCCGTGCTTGTCCAGCCAGAGGACGGTCTTTCCAATCAGATTGATAAGCCATTGGGGGAACTTTGCTACAATGTCCATGGCTCCCGTGGAGGTATCGGCCACATCGTCCCGCTTGGTCTCATGGATCACATTCATGATTTTCTCATGATAGGAGTCCATGGTATCCTTGGGGTCAAATTTGAAATTGGCCAGGCCCTCCTCGGACTTGTCCGAGAATTTCTTTTTCACGGTAAAGGCGACGGTGATTTCCTTTTTCTGGTAGAGCTTGTTGTTGCAAACAAAGCGGTTCATTTTGGGACGCAGCACAAAGGCCTTGCCCACTGCGCAGCTGATCACATGGAAGAATGTATACTTATCCTCTGTCCGGCCCTGGTTTTTCTTTTCCAGGTAGGCTTCCAAGGGACGGTAGTCCAAATCAAAGCTGACAAAGGCCTCATTGTCCGCACGGTTCGGCATGATAATTGGCATAATCCGGTTCATGGAAGGAATGTCTCTCAGCCAGACGGCATCCCGGCGATCTCCCCATTTTTTCTTAGGCATAGGTGTTACCTCCAATGGTGTTAAAAAGTATCAGTATCATACCAGATTTGAAAAGGAATTGCAAACATTTTCTGACATCTTTTCTTTTCGATGCGTGGTATCCTATTTGTGTAACGGAGGGATAACAAATGAAGTCGGTAAAATCATTCTGTTTTCAAATATTTATGTTGGCATTTCTGCTCCCGGCAATGATCCTGTCTGTGACACAGCTGGACTGGCCAGAAGAGGACAATGTGGAGGCACAATTCGTGCCTCAGGAAGCAGGGCGGGAAATAGTTGTCGACCGGGATGGGGAACGGGCAGAAATGGACTTGGAGGAATACGTGACCCAGGTGGTGCTGGCGGAGATGCCCGGGGAATTTGAGCCGGAGGCATTGAAGGCCCAGGCGGTGGCGGCACGAACCTTTGCCTGGAAAGCATATTCCACCGGCGGCAAACACGGGGACGGCACGGTCTGCACAAACGCTTCCTGCTGCCAGGGATTTGTGACGGCGGAAGATTTTGTAAACTACTACGGAACTGCCCAAGAACTGAAAAAAATCAAAGATGCGGTGTACGCAACCGCAGGGATGGTGATTACATACGGCGATCAGCTGATTGAAGCCGCCTACTTTTCAAGCTCCGGTGGAAACACAGAGGACGCCCTGGCGGTGTGGGGGCGGGACTATCCCTACCTGACCGCTAAGGAAAGCCCGGAGGACTGGGAGCAGGGGGAGCAGGTTCAGGCCTTTTCCGCTGCTTTTTTGGAGCTTACCCTGGATACCCGGTTGGAGGATACCCCGGACACTTGGTTTCACGACTGGGAATATACCGCCGGCGGAGGCGTGGCAAGGGTGAGTATCGGGGATCAGTCTTTTTCCGGGACTGCCCTCCGGAAGCTTCTGAACCTCCGCTCCACCGCTTTTTCTGTGACAATCAAGGACGATGTGGTGTCCTTCCACACCCGGGGCTATGGGCATCGGGTGGGTATGAGTCAATATGGGGCCAACGCCATGGCCCAGGAGGGGAAGACCTGGGAAGAAATTCTGCAATACTATTATGCCGGGACCAAATTGGTTTCTATTTCGGATATGGAGGAAAATGATCCGTTGGCGTTTGGATAAAATAACCATTATTTCAAAAATAAAATTGAAAAATTTGGGAAAGTATGCTATGATTTTTGAAACACAAATTTTTGGAGGTGTCATCAATGCAGTTGAAGATCGATGGAAAAGCCGTACAGGCCCAGCCGGGGCAGTCTTTGCGGGAGATTATCTGTGAGCAGGGAATGGATTCGGCGGCCCTTTCCACCCGGCCACTGGCGGCCAGGATTGCCGGTGAGGTCTTTACTTTGAACTATATCCCGGTGCGCTCCGATTGCACTCCGGAAACGGTTTCCGTCCGGCGGGCTATGGCAGCCTCCAATGGAGAGATTCGTCTGCTGCGCTACCATGACGACGCCGGAAAGAAAGTCTATACCCGCACGGCGTGCTTTCTTGTCTTTCTGGCCATCCGGAAATGCTGGCCGGAGGGAACCGCAAAAATCAGCTGCACCATGGGCAACAGCGTGTATATTTCTGTGCGGGATTGCGAAAAATTTTCCATTGACCGGTTAAAGGAGCAGATGGAACGTTTCATCCGGGAGGATTTTTCCCTGATTCGCCGTCGGGTGCCCCTCCGGGAGGCGATCAATCAGTATGAGCGGAACAATCAGCACGACAAAGCTGAGCTGCTTCAGTGGTATGACTCAGAATACTTTGATGAGTATTTTTATCAAGATTTTTCCGATTATTTCTTCGGCGAGATGCTGCCCTCCTCCGGTTATCTCACGGTTTGGAACCTTCTCCCAGCAGATGGCGGCTTTATCCTGCTCTATCCCGACGATTTGAAGCCGGACAGGAGCACCGTTTTCAAGGACAGTCCCAATTTCTTCTCGGTGTTTTCCGAGGGGAAGCGCTGGGGGGAGCTGATGGAATGCGAAACTGTGGGGGATTTGAACCAAAAGACTATTTCCGGCAGCATCCGGGAGCTGATCCGTGTCAACGAAGCGCTTCATGAAAAGGGCTTTTCCCAGATTGCGGATATGGTCTGTCAGCGCAGCGCCCGGGTGGTGATGCTGGCCGGTCCCAGCTCCTCCGGCAAGACCACCTCTGCCAACCGCCTGGCCACCCAGCTCCGGGTCCACGGCAAGAAGCCCATTCTGATGAGTCTGGACAATTATTACATCGACCGGGATAAAATTCTCCCCGGCCCGGACGGCAAGCTGGATTTGGAGCACATCAACACTTTGGATGTAGACCTGTTCCGCCGGAATATTTCCCAGCTGCTCGGGGGAGAAGAGGTGGCTCTTCCAAGCTTCAACTTTGTCACGGGCAAACGGGAATGGAAGGGAGGGCAGCTGAGGCTCCAGGGCAACTCCGTCATCATCGTGGAGGGAATTCATGGCCTCAATCCCCGGATGGTTCCAACGGGCATCGGGGAAAACGAAATCTTCAAGCTCTATGTCAGCCCCCTGCTGCCGCTGAATATGGACAATCACAACCGAATCCCCACCAGCTATCTGCGTCTGCTGCGGCGGATCGTCCGGGACTACGAAACCAGGGGCTCTTCGGTGCAGAAAACCATTTCCATGTGGGAATCCGTTCAGAGCGGAGAGAAGCGGTGGATTTTCCCCTACCAGGAAAATGCGGATGTGATCTTCAACAGCTCCACCCTCTATGAGCTGGCGGTGCTGAAAAAGCATATTTTTCCCTTGCTGACGGAAATTACCCCTGAGGACAGCTGCTATGACGAAGTGCGTTCCATCGTCAAAATCCTTAGTTATATCCAGGAGGCGGATGTGGACGATGAAATTCCGCCCACAAGCATTGTCCGGGAATTCATCGGCGGCAACTCCTTTTATAGATGAAAAAATCTCCGGTGCTTCGGCACCGGAGATTTTTGAACGCAAAGTACTATTTTACAGCGATAACGGGAGGGCAGGGGTAGCCCAGGCAGAGGGAAACCAGCACACAGGCCAGAATCGACACGCAGGCCGTCACCATCCAGAGACTGCGCCGCCGGGTGAATTCCTTGGTCAGATACAGCCACACCAGCCCCAGCACAGAAATCAGAATGGCCAGCACGGCACAGATCACTTTAATCACAGCCCAAAAGCCCACACGGCTGGCCGCAAACATATACAAGAAGAAAATCAGGCCGTCACCAATCAATATCTTCATCATGAAGCTTTCCAGCTCACGATAGCGGTTACGGCTGCGGTTACGACTTGCCACGGGACATCCCTCCACGAATTATGTTATCTTGATTTTAACACATCCATTTCCAAAATGCAATCACTTTAACCTGAAAAGGATATTTTTTTCTACCCGCTTGCATGAACAGGAAAAGAGTGATATAATCAGTATAAAATAGTGACACAATGGGATAGTAGGAGCTCTGATATGGCCGAACCGCAATATAAGCTGGAGGGAATTGTCCATACCCGAACCGAAACCATGGAGGATTTCGAGGGACCTTTGGACGTTATTTTCCTTCTGCTGAGCAAAAATAAAATTGAAATTCAGGATGTGTCCATTACCGCAATTTTGGAGCAGTATCTGGCATACCTGGAGGAGATGAAACGGCTGGATATGGAAATTGCCAGCGAGTTTATCTCTATGGCCTCCCATCTCATGCTTATTAAGACAAAAATGCTTCTCTCCGCTGCTGAGCAGGCCGAGGCTGAGTCAGAGTTGGACTTGCTGCGCCAGAGCCTGATTGAGCGACGGCGCAAGGAAGCCATGGAGCAGATTCGGCTGGCAGTGGCTCAGCTGGAACCCCGGAATGAAATTGGCCGGTGCCTGTTTACCAAGGAGCCGGAGCCTCTGCGAAAGGATAAAACCTATCGCTATCAGCACAGCGTCCTGGATTTGCTCCGGGCGCTGGACCTGATTGCCGAGCGAAACCAAAATCCGCTGCCGCCGCCCACGGCGAATTTCAAGGGCATTGTGGCCAGAGAGCCCTATCCCGTCACCAGGAAGGCCGGAGAGGTGCTCCGCCAGCTGGTCCTGCGGGGGGTGGAGCGGCTGAAAAGCCTTTTCCGGGGCAATAAGAGCCGGTCTGAAATTGTTGCCACTTTTTTGGCAATACTGGAATTGTGCAAAACCAATTCCGTCTCCGTAGAGGATGACAACTCCGGTGAAAATCCCAACATCCGGCTGCTGAAAACCGATGGGAAGATAGGGGAGGAGCTTTGATGGAACAGTCTCAAATCCAGCGTATTCTGGAAGCCATTTTGTTCGCCTCCGGAGAGCGAATGGAGATTTCCCGGCTTGCGGCAGTGCTGGAGGTGGATGAAAGGGAAATTGAACAAGCGGGGGATGCTCTTGCGGATCAGTTGGCCTTTGAGCGCCGGGGGATTCGTATTGTGCGGCTGGAGCGGGGGTATCAGATGGTATCCTCCGGCGAGATGGCGGATTACGTGACAAAAGCTTTGGAAACCAGAAAGCCTCCCAAGCTTTCTTCATCCCAACTGGAGGCACTGACCATTATTGCCTATTATCAACCGGCCACCAAGGCCATGGTGGAGCAGATTCGGGGAGTGGACAGTTCCTATTCCGTTGCCGCTCTGCTCAATAAAAAGTTGATTGAGGAGGCAGGGCGTCTGAATGTGCCCGGGCGGCCCATTCAGTATCGGACGACCCCGGATTTCCTTCGTACTTTCGGCCTGTCCTCCCTGGAAGAGCTCCCTCCCATTGATAAAATTGCCTTTGGAGAGCCAATTGAGCCCCAAGAAGTGCAGCCGGCCCAGACGCCGGAGGAGGCAACATAATGGGGTGGCTTATTGCCCTGACAGTACTCTTGCTGATTGCCGCAATTCCTTTGGGGGTGCTGGTTCGATATGATTCTCGAGGGCCTTTGGTTCGTGTGATTGCGGGTTTTGTGCGCTTCACAGTGATTCCCGTTCCCAAACGAACCAAGAAGCCAAAGAAAGAAAAGTCACCCAAGGCGGAAGCACCCCCAAAGCCGGCTCTCCAGCCGGCCCAAAAGGAAGCCGAAAAGAAGGGCGGCAGCCTTCGGGATTTTCTCCCCCTGGTGAACGTTCTGCTGGATTTTATGAGCAGCTTCCGAAAAAAACTGCGGGTGAACAATTTGACGCTCAAGTTAATTTTGGCGGGAGACGATCCCTGCGACCTGGCGTTGAATTACGGAAGGGCCTGGGCAGCGCTGGGGAATCTGATGCCCATGTTGGATAAAATATTTGTCGTCGGCAAGCGGGACTGCGAAATTGAATGTGATTTCACGGCCACACAGACCCTGGTGGTTGCCCAGATGGAATTGACGATTCGATTTGGTCGGCTGATTTCCCTGGGGCTTGTGTATGGCTTTCGCTTGCTGAAAGAATTGCTGATTTTAAAGAAGAAACGTAAAGGCGGTGCAGTATCATGAGTCAGAAGCTTCCCGGTATGCTGGAAGGAACTATTCAGAAGATAAAAGAGATGATCGATGTAAACTCCGTGGTGGGGCAGCCCATTACCACCCCGGACGGCGTGACTATCATTCCTGTTTCCAAGGTCAGCGTTGGCTTTGGGGGAGCGGGTTCCGACTTCACCAAGGGAAAGACGCCGGAGGGGGACAATCCCTTTGGCGGCGGCGTGGGAGCAGGAGTGAAGGTGACTCCCATCTGCTTCCTGGTGGTGAAGGAGGGAAATGTCCGGATGATTCCCGTGGCACAGGCAGCCAACACAACGGCGGATCGGCTGGTGGAGATGATACCCGACACATTGGACAAAATCACTTCCTTTATCGATTCCAAAACCGGCAGTAAAGGGGAATAGCCCCAAAGGGGATTTTCGACGGCGGAGGAATAAACTGTCTTTTCCCGGACAGACTATTGCCGGGTGAGGAAAATGAGAAGATTATTTGCCGGAACGGCGGCTGCTCTGATGGCCGCCGTTCTGTTCGTACCGGCCAAAGCCAGCGCAATTTCCGCACAGAGCGCCGCTGTGATGGATCCGGTCAGCGGCAGACTGCTCTTTGAAAAGCAAGGCTCCAAACAGAGCCTGATTGCCAGTACCACCAAAATCATGACGGGGCTCCTGATTTGTGAGCGGTGCAATGTGCTGGATCAGATGCAGATTCCCAAGGAAGCGGTGGGCATCGAGGGGTCTTCCATGTACCTGAAGGAGGGAGAGAGGCTGTCTCTGCAGGAGCTGCTCTATGGACTGATGCTCTCCTCGGGAAACGATGCGGCGGTGGCACTGGCGCTCTACTGCTGCGGCAGTACGGAAGAGTTTGCCAACCTGATGAACGACAAAGCTCGGAGTCTGGGAATGACCCAGACCCACTTTGCCAATCCCAACGGGTTGGATGCTAAGAATCACTACTCATGCGCAAAGGATTTGGCGATTTTGGCTTCCTACGCCATGAATAATCCGATTTTTGCCCAGACAGTCTCCACCAAGACCATCTCTGTGGGAGGCCGCTATCTGCGAAACCACAATAAGCTCCTGTGGCTTTACCCCGGAGCGGATGGAGTGAAGACCGGATTTACCAAGGCGGCGGGGCGGATTTTGGTATCCAGCGCCACCAAAAATCGCCGCAGACTTGTTGCCGTAACCATTAACGACCCGAATGACTGGCACGATCACGCCGGGCTCCTGGATCAGGGGTTTTCAAAATACAATTTTCAGAGAATTGTAACGGTAGGGGACTGTGTGGGCTATCGGGAGATTGCGGGGGGCAATCCCGCCAGGGTGGCGGTGCTGGCGGCGGAGAATTTTGTGTATTCCGTGTCAGAGGAAGAATCTCCCCAATTGCTTTTGCCGGGAAGCGGCTTTATTTACGCTCCGGCTGTGGAGGGAGCGGATGCGGGGTTCGCCTATGTGCTTTTGTCCGGCAAGGCGGTTGGAAAAATTCCAGTCGTTTATGGGCAGACCTCTGAAATCGTTCAGCCGGAGCAGAAAAAATCCTCCCGTTTTCTTTTTTGGAGGAAAGAGGAATGAAGCAGAGACTTCAAAAAATATTGTCTGACCGGGGCGTCACCTCCCGCAGGAAAGGGGAGGCGCTGATCGGGCAGGGAAAGGTCACTGTAAACGGCCAGATTGCCGCCTTGGGTGACAGCGCAGACCCGGAAATCGATACAATATGCGTGGAGGGAAAGCCTCTTCCCTCCACCCGGGAGTACATCTATTTGATGCTGAACAAGCCCAGAGGATATGTGACCACCCTGTCAGATGAAAAGGGCAGACCTACTGCCGCCTCGCTGGTATCGGACTGCGGACGGCGGGTGTATCCCGTGGGGCGGCTGGACATGGATTCGGAAGGACTGCTGCTATTCACCAATGACGGAGCCTTTGCCAACCGTGCCATGCACCCCAGCCATGAAATCAATAAAACCTATCTGGTGGAGGTAAGGGGCTATGGGCCGGAGGGATTCCAGCGGCTCCGGGAACCGGTAACCTTGGATGGATACCGCATCAGTCCGCCGAAACTGCGCCTGCTCTGGACAAAGGACGATTCCGCCCGCTTTGAGATTACCATCCATGAGGGACGCAACCGCCAAATCCGCAGAATGTGTGCCCTGGCGGGGATGCGGGTGACAATGCTCAGACGTATCCGGGAGGGAGAATTGGAGCTGGGGAATCTCCCGGTGGGGAAATGGCGCTTTCTCACAGCATCCGAAATTGAGAAAATTTGAATCCCATCTTGCAAAATTTGCTGTGGTTTGCTAGTATTGTGTTGCGGGTGAAAAAATAATCCTTCATGAAATAGAGGCTTTTTTATGAATCATGATTTTTTGACACTTTTACATGAGAAAACGACGGGTTTTTCCAAGGGGCAGAAGAGAATTGCCCAGTACATTACAGAAGCTTATGACAAGGCTGCTTTTATGACCGCAAGCCGGCTGGGAAAGACTGTGGGGGTATCGGAGTCCACGGTAGTTCGATTTGCGGTTGATCTGGGGTTTGATGGATACCCTTCCATGCAGAAAGCCATGCAGGAAATGGTGCTGAATCGGCTGACCTCCGTTCAGCGGATTGAAGTGGCAAATGACCGGCTGGGAAATCAGGACGTGATTTCCACGGTGGTTCGTTCGGACATAGAAAAACTCCGTCAAACCGGAGAGACGGTAAGCCGTGAGGAATTCAACAATGCAGTGAATGCCATTCTCAAGGCAAAACGGGTTTACATCCTGGGTGTCCGCTCTGTGGCCCCTCTGGCCAATTTCCTGGGCTATTATCTGAACTACATGTTCAACAATGTCCACGTCATCTCCGGCATGAGCACCGGGGAGATGTTTGAAAAAATCGTCGGTGTCAACAGCGAGGATGTGGTGATTGCTTTCAGTTTTCCAAGATATTCCTCCTCCACCACCAAGGGGGCCCAATACTGCTGCTCTGCCGGGGCAACGGTCATCGGCTTTACTGACAGTAAGCTCTCCCCTCTGGGGCAGTGCTGCGACCATGTGCTGATTGCAAAAAGCGATATGGTCTCTCTGGTGGACAGCCTGGTGGCCCCCCTCAGCCTGATTAATGCGTTAATTGTCGCTATTGCTGCCAAGCGGGAAAAGGAACTGTCCAGAACCTTTGAAAATTTAGAACGAATCTGGGATGAATACAACGTCTATGAGAAGCAGGTAAAAGAGAATGAAGTATGACGGTGTCGTCATTGGCGGCGGACCGGCGGGTATGTTTGCAGCCATCACCGCTGCCGACCGGGGAAGCCGGGTGCTTCTGCTGGAAAAAAACAACCGTCTGGGAAAAAAGCTGCTGATTACCGGGAAAGGCCGGTGTAATGTAACCAATCAATGCACAGAGCAGGAGGTTTTGCGCAATACGCCCCGGAATGGGCGGTTCCTTTACAGCGCTCTGACAGCATTCCCACCGGAGAAAACCATGGCGTTTTTTGAAAGCCATGGCTGCCCGCTGAAGACAGAGCGAGGCAATCGGGTATTTCCTGTGACGGATTGCTCCCAGTCCATTTTGGACTGTCTGCAAAATGAGCTCCGGCGACTGAATGTCACGGTTAGAAATGAAGCGGCGGAGAAAATACTGACCAGGGAAGGCGCTGTATCGGGGGCAAAAACCGAAAAGAACTCCTATGAGGCCCAATGGGCGATTCTTGCCACCGGCGGGGTATCCTATCCTGCCACCGGCTCTACCGGGGACGGTTACATCATGGCGGCGGCTCTTGGACATACCATCATCCCACAGGAGGGAAGTCTTGTGCCCCTGGTGGCGAAGGGGACGGATTGCCCCGATATGCAGGGGCTTTCCCTGCGCAATGTAGGAGTGAAACTGCTGGATGCCAAGGGAAAACTGCTTTATAAGGATTTTGGAGAGCTTTTGTTCACTCATTTTGGAGTCTCCGGCCCCACGGTGCTCAGCGCAAGCTGCCATCTCAAGGGGGAAGGATGCCGTCTGGTCATTGACCTGAAGCCCGCTCTGGAAGAAAACAAGCTGGACGAGCGGATTCGCCGGGATTTGGAAATGTACCAAAACCGTACCATGGAAAACGCATTGACCGATTTGCTGCCCCGATCCATGATTCCGGTGGTGCTGCGGCGGCTGGAAATTTCTGCTGAATTACAGGCAAATTCCCTGACCAGGCAGAAGCGCCGGGGGCTGGTGGAGCTTCTAAAGGCCTTCCCCATTGAGATTGTGGGCAAGCGCCCTGTCAGTGAGGCCATCATTACCTCCGGAGGGGTAAAGGTTTCGGAAATTGACCCCAAAACTATGGAATCCAAGAAAACTCCCGGACTTTTCTTTGCGGGGGAAATCCTGGATTGTGACGCCTATACCGGCGGCTTCAACCTTCAAATTGCATGGGCAACAGCCCACGCAGCCGGGGTTGCCGCCTCCGGGGTTGTCGAATAGGAGTTAATTATTTCGGTGGTTCAAAAATCAAGGATTGACAAAATGGAAGTCCTGTACTAGAATATTACGGAAATGTTCTACACAGAATATTTGGAGGGACATAGAGAATGTACGAGAAACTTGTGAAATACGCCGCCAAGCAGCTGGAGATTGATGTTTCCGACATCAGACCTGACAGCACCTTTGAGAGCCTGGGCATCGACTCCCTGGACATTGTGGAGATGATTATGGACCTGGAGAGCGAACTGGGTGTCGAGCTGGACATGGAGGATCAGAAGATCACCACCTTCCAAGAGTTGGCAGATTTCGTAGAGTCCAAGCTGAACTGAGGAACGAAAACAGAATAATTCCCTTGTTTGAGCTGCCGGCTTATAACAAGGTCGCACTAGTCGGGGAGTTAGCGGTGCCCTGTACCTGCAAACCGCTACAGCAGGGACGAATTCCCACACCCGGTTAGGTGTAATGTACCGTCCGGCCTGAGTAAGAGGTGTTGAGAAGTCGGTCTTACGCAATGAGATCCCGTGAACCATGTCAGGTGGGGAACCAAGCAGCATTAAGCGGATCTTCTCGTGTGCCGTAGGGTCGCCGATTTTGAGTTTTCTGCTCAGATTCGGGGGTGTGTTGCCTGAACAAATGTGGGTGTGCGATCTTGTTATGGGCCGGTATGTTTTTGTTTTTCGGAAAGGAGAGAGGATATGGCTGCCTATCAGGCGCTTTATCGTAAATATCGCCCTCAGACCTTTGACGATGTTTCCGGTCAGATGGCGGTCACCCAGACTTTGAAAACCCAGCTGATCACCGGGAAGATGAGTCACGCTTATCTGTTTACCGGCTCACGGGGCACCGGGAAGACCACATGCGCAAAGATACTGGCCAAAGCCGTGAACTGCTTGCATCCGGACAACGGCAATCCCTGCAACTGCTGCGAGGCCTGTAAGGCCATTGACTCCGGCACTTGCATGGACGTTCTGGAGATTGATGCCGCTTCCAACAACGGCGTTGACAACATCCGGGATTTGCGGGACGATGCGGTTTACACCCCCTCCCAGGTGAAGAAGCGGGTGTACATCATCGACGAGGTGCACATGCTCTCCCTCTCCGCCTTTAACGCTCTGCTGAAAATTATTGAGGAGCCGCCGGAGCATCTGCTGTTCATTCTGGCCACCACGGAGCTTCACAAGGTCCCGGCCACCATCCTTTCCAGATGCCAGCGCTTCTCCTTCCGCCGCATCAGCCAGGAGGACATCGCCGCCCGGCTGCAATATGTGGCCTATCAGGAGAATATTGATTTGGACGAGTCCGCTGCCCGGGTCATTGCCCGGCTGGCCGACGGCGGTATGCGGGACGGTTTGAGCCTGCTTGACCAGTGCGCTTCGGCCACTCCCGGCGAGTTGACCGCCGAGTCAGTCTATGCCTGCCTGGGAATTGCCGGGGAACGGAAATGCGGTGAGCTCTTGGGCTATATCGCCGCTCATGATTCAAAAAGTGCTTTGCAGCTGTTTAACAAGCTCTACACCGAGGGCAAGGATTTGAGCGCCATGCTGGACGAGCTTGCCTGCCTGATTCGGGACATTCTGGTCATCAAAACCGCCCCCAATTCCGGGATTTCCATGCTTTCCGGCGTCGCCTCCGACCAGGAGGTGGCCCAGCTTTCCGCAAAGCTTTCCGCTGGGGAGCTGGTGCGCATGATGAATCTCATCCAGCAGACCGTTGCAGATTTCACCAGAAGCGCCAGCCGGAGAATGGACGCAGAGCTGTGCCTGCTGAATCTGTGCCAGCCGGAGCTGAGTCTGGATGCCAAAGCCCTGAACGCCCGGCTGACCCGCTTGGAGGATCAGATCAAAACCGGCGCTTTTCAGGTTTCGGCTCCATTGACGCAGGCTCCTCAGGCCGCTGAGAAAAGTGAAGAGCCTGCGGATGCTCCAGAAAGTTTGCCCGAGGAGGAACCGGTGCCGGAGGAGGCCCCCATGGGCTTTTGGCCGGATTTGGTGGCAGCCGTCCGCCAGGAGCTGAGGCCGCCTATTTCCGGCTTCTTTGTCTCCACAGACAACGCTCCCATGCGGGGGGTGCTGGTGGGGGGAACTTTGGAGCTTCGGTGTAAAAATACCTTTACCGCCGAGATGATTGGAAAGGCGGAAATATTGGAGGTTGTTTCCAGAAAGGCTTCCGCCCAGCTGGGGCGGCCGGTGAAAGCCGTTGCGGTTGACCTGACTGCCAGGCCTGCCGGAAATTCCAGGATGGAAAACCTCCTGAATTTTGGCAGAACCCACAGCGATATTGTAAATTTGAAAGATTAAGGAGAATAAACCATGGCTAAAAATGGATTTCGGGGTATGCCCGGCGGCATGAATCAGAGCGCAATGCTCAAGCAGGCCCAGAAGATGCAGCAGGAGATGCTCCGGATGCAGCAGGAGCAGGAGAGCAAGACCTTTTCCGCCAGCGCCGGAGGCGGCATGGTCAGCGCCACTGTGAACGGCAAGCATGAGCTGGTGAGTCTCGCCATCAACCCGGAGGCGGTGGATCCTGACGATGTGGAAATGCTTCAGGATATGGTGATTGCCGCTGTCAATGAGGCGATGCGCACCGCCGACAACGAGGCTGCCAACAACATGTCCCGTCTCACCGGCGGCCTGAACCTGGGCAGCCTGTTCTAAGGAGGCAGTATGCAGTTCTTTCCCGCAGCGCTGCAGGATTTGGCGGATCACTTCGCCAGACTTCCAGGCATCGGCGGCAAGACGGCCCAGCGCCTGGCCTTTCACGTGCTGGAACTGCCCCTGGAGGATGCCCAGGCCTTTGCCGATGCCATCCTGGAGGCAAAAAAATCCGTCCATACCTGTCCCCGCTGCCAGAATATCACGGATCGGGAGCTTTGCCCCATCTGTGACGACCCATCCCGGGATCAGGATGTGATCTGCGTGGTGGCGGAGCCCAAGGATGTAATTGCCATGGAGCGTTCCCGGGAATTCCGGGGGGTGTATCACGTGCTGCATGGCGTCATTTCCCCTCTGAACCATGTGACCCAGGAGGACCTTCGCATTCGAGAGCTACTGAAACGGGTGGCCTCCGGAACGGTCAAGGAGGTTATCATGGCCACCAATCCCGATACAGAGGGAGAGGCTACGGCAATGTATATTTCCAGGCTTCTTCGCCCCATGGAGGTCAAGGTCACCCGGCTTGCCTATGGCGTCCCCGTGGGAAGCCAGCTGGAATACGCCGACGAGGTGACCCTCTCCCGGGCATTGGAGGGCAGACAGGAAATATGAGTTATGCGGACGGTTTTCCCCGTCCGCATTTTTACCGTTCACAGCGCAGCATATACCGTTCAGCGCAGATTGCAACATTTTTCCGCTATGGTGTGATATAATTCCTCCATCAAAGGAGGTAATGACCATGAAACGAAAACCATATCTGGACAATCTTCGCTGGGCAACAGTGGTGCTGGTGCTTATTTACCACGCTTTTTATTACTTTAACGCCCAGGGCGTTTTGGGCGGCTTTGGGCCCTTCGGCCAGGTGCAGTATCAGGATGCCATTCTCTATTTTGTATACCCGTGGTTTATGGTGCTGCTGTTTGTGATTTCCGGCATCTGCGCCAGGTATGCCCTGGAAAAGCGGGATGGCACGGAATTTTTCAAGGAGCGAACCGTAAAGCTTCTGGTGCCTTCCACCCTTGGACTGTTTGTGTTCTACTGGATACAGGGCTGGTTCAACGTCTGGATGGCCGGCGGCTGGGAACAGATGCCTCCAGAGATGCCGGGCTTTGTTCGCTACCTTATTTCCGCAGTTTCCGGCATTGGGCCGCTTTGGTTTGCTCAGATGCTCTGGGTGTTTTCAGGACTCCTGCTGCTGATTCGCAAGCTCGACCCCAAAGACAAGCTTTTCGGCTGCTTCCGAAATATGAACGCCTGGATGGCGATGATCTTCATTCCTCTGATTTGGGCGTCGGCCCAGATTCTGAATACACCGGTCATCACAGTCTACCGATTTGGAATCTACTTCACCGCCTATCTTCTGGGCTACTATGTATTTGCCCACGAGAAGATGCAGGATTCCCTGGAAGCAAATGCGCTGCCCCTCGCCGTTGCCGCAGTGATCCTGGGCATTGCCTACACCTGGCATTATTTTGGCACAAATTATGCAGAGGACGCATGCCTGAAAAGCGTCTTCACAGCGGTATATCTCTGGGTTGCCGTGTTGGCTCTGCTTGGGGCGGGGAAGAGATGGTTCGGCTGCGAAACGCCCCTCTGCCGCTTCATGACCAGGCAGAGCAGCGGTATCTATATGCTCCACTGTCTGATTATGACCTTTGTCTGCTGGGGGCTCCGCTATGGGCTGAAGCTGCCCGCAGCTTTGGTGTACATCCCTGCAATTGTCCTGACCTTTGTACTGTCCATTGGCCTCAATGAGGTGCTCAGAAGAATACCTGTGATTCGGTTTCTGGTTTTGGGCGTTCGGAAGAAGAAATAATTTAACAGCCGCACGGGTTCTGAATTCCCGTGCGGCGCAGCGTGTCGAAAAAGGCCTCGCAGAGTTCGCCGCCGTAGCGGCGAATAAAATCAAATCATTTTCCGCCGCGACATGTGCGTGGCGGAAAATACATTCCAGGCTGCGTGTGTGCGAGTTGTGCGCCTACGGCGCACAAGGAGTGCGCTAAGCAGACTGCAGCCTTCCCGTCGGAAAGCCACAAAAGGGATTTTCGACGGCCTGAGCCGCACGGGTTCTGAATTCCCGTGCGGCTGCCATTTAATCCTCCGGAAGGAGGATTTCCTTTGCAATATAGATGGGGCGCTGCTTCGTCTGCTCAAAGATGCGGCCCACGTATTCTCCGATGATGCCAATGCAGAACAGCTGAACGCTTCCAAAGAACAGAATCAAAACAATCATGGTAGCGTAGCCGGGAACATCAATGCCCCAGATCAGCTTTTGCAGCACCACGGCAATGAGATACAGTACCGCCGCCGCACCGGACAGGCCGCCCAGCCAGGTGGACAGCCGCAGGGGAGCGGTGGAATAGCCGATAATTCCCTCAACGGCATAATTCAGCAGCTTCCTAAAGGTCCATTTGGTGGTGCCGAAGGCCCGCTGGCAGGCGGTGTAGGGAATGAAATGGGTCTTGTAGCCCACCCAGGCAAAGATGCCCTTGGAAAACCGGTGATATTCCCCCAACTTCAAAATGCTGTCCCGCACGCTTTTCCGGAAGGTGCGGAAATCGCTGGCCTCGGGCTGCAAGGTTACATCGGACATTTTGTTAATGAGCTGGTAGAAGGTCTTCTTGAAAAAGGAGAGAAGCTTTCCCTCTTGCCGCCGGTCCTGATAAGCGGCTACTACGTCGTAATCCGGATTTTCATCCAGATAGGACACCATATCCCGGACAATTTCCGGCCGTTGCTGCAAATCTGCGTCAATCAGGCTGACATAGTCCCCCTGGGCGTATTGGAGCCCGGCGTAGAGACCTGCTTCCTTGCCAAAATTCCGGGAGAAGGACACCACCTTGACCGGGCAGGCCTGCTCTTTGTGAAGCTTTCGCAGCTGGTGCAATGTGGCATCCGTGCTGCCGTCATCCACATAGATGATCTCAAAGGAGTAGCCGCAGCCCTGGAAGGCTTTGATGGCCTCTTTCTGGAATAATTCAACATTTTCTGCCTCGTTAAAGCAGGGGACAATCAGGGAGAGCTTCAATTTGTACCAACTCACATTCTCAGAATGATTCTATTATAGTTCATTCTACCCATTCGTCAAGGGAAACCCCTGGGAATTCACAGAAGTTTTGCTTTCGGGGTTCAACCAGGTGGAAACTTTCTATTGACAAAATGGGGAATTTACAGTAAAATGGCACAAATGCAAACGCAATGAACAGGAGGAGCAGCATTTTTCCGGTGCAGAGAGTGTGCGGGTGGTGCAAGCACATATTGGAGGATGCCGCTTTGTCGCCTGGGAGTGGATCGCCCGAAAGCAGGTAGGACGGTACGGGTCTGCCCGTTATAGCTTCAAAGTGCCCGGGTTTCCGGGAAATCAGGTGGTACCGCGGATTTTCGCCCTGACTCCTTTAGGAACCACTGAATAAATCGTCTGCGGCTGAGTGGCGGCTCTTTTCTTCCAGCTGTTCAGTTCAGAAATTGAGAAATACACAAAGTATTCCTCCAATTTCTGAACCTTCATCTGAAAGAAATTTTCTCGCCATCAGCTCTTGACGATTTATTCAGTGGTTCCATTGGGAGCCAGGGCTTTTTCAGTTGAAAGGAGTTAATTATGGCAAGAGAACTACCGAAAGTGTACGAGCCTCAGGCCGTGGAAGCAAAAATCTACGACATGTGGCAGCAAGGCGGCTTTTTCCATGCGGAGCGGGACGAGCGCAAAAAGCCCTTTACCATCGTCATGCCCCCTCCCAACGTTACCGGCCAGCTTCACATGGGCCACGCCATGGACGCAACCTTGCAGGATACCCTGATCCGTTTTAAGAGAATGCAGGGCTATAACGCTCTGTGGATTCCCGGCGTTGACCACGCTGGCATTGCCACCCAGATCAAGGTGGAAGAGGAGCTTCGCAAGGAGGGGAAGACCCGCTATGACCTGGGCCGGGAGAAATTCCTGGAACGGGTGTGGGATTGGAAGCAGAAGTACGGCAACCGGATTGTGGAGCAGCAGAAGAAGCTGGGCTCCAGCTGCGACTGGGATCGGGCCCGGTTTACCATGGACGAGGGCTGCTCCAAGGCTGTCCGTGAGGTCTTTGTCTCCCTGTATGAAAAGGGACTGATTTATAAGGGCAGCCGGATCATCAACTGGTGCCCCCACTGCGTCACCGCCCTGAGCGACGCCGAAGTGGAATATGTGGATAAGCCCGGCCACCTGTGGCATATTCGTTACCCCCTGGCCGACGGCAGCGGGGAGGTGGTGGTGGCCACCACTCGGCCCGAGACCATGCTGGGCGACTCCGGTGTCTGCGTCAACCCCAACGATGAGCGTTATGCCTCCATTGTGGGCAAGAAGGTGATTCTGCCCCTGATGAACAAGGAGATTCCCGTGGTGGCCGACGACTACGCCGAGATGGAGTTTGGCACCGGCTGCGTGAAGATGACCCCCGCCCACGACCCCAACGACTTTGAGGTGGGACTGCGGCACAATCTGGAGGTCATTCGGGTTCTGGATGACAACGGCAAGGTCAACGAGCTGGGCGGCAAATACCAGGGCCTGGACCGTTATGAAGCCAGAAAGCAGATTGTAAGCGACCTGGAAGCAGGCGGGTATCTGGTAAAGGTGGAGGACTACTCCCACAATGTGGGCACCTGCTACCGCTGCCACAACGATGTGGAGCCCATCATCTCTGCCCAGTGGTTTGTGAAGATGAAGCCCCTGGCTGATGAAGCCATCCGGGTGGTGAAGGAAGGGGAGACCAGATTTGTCCCCGACCGGTTCAGTAAAACCTATCTGAATTGGATGGAGAATGTCCGGGACTGGTGCATCTCCCGCCAGCTCTGGTGGGGGCATCAGATTCCCGCCTGGACCTGCGCTGACTGCGGCCACATCACCGTCTCCCGGGAGGATGCCTGCAAGTGCGAAAAGTGCGGCAGCACCAATATCGAGCGGGACCCGGATGTGCTGGATACCTGGTTCTCTTCTGCCCTGTGGCCCTTTGAGACATTGGGCTGGCCGGAAAAGAATCCGGATTTGGATTATTTCTATCCCACAGACGTCCTCGTCACCGGCTACGACATCATTTTCTTCTGGGTTGCCAGAATGATTTTCTCCGGCTGTGAGCACACCGACAAGACCCCCTTCCACACCGTGCTGATTCACGGCCTGGTTCGGGACGACAAGGGCCGGAAGATGAGCAAATCCCTGGGCAACGGCATCGACCCCCTGGAAATGATCGACAAGTACGGCTGCGACGCTCTGCGGATGAATATGGTTACCGGCAACTCCCCTGGAAACGACATGCGCTTCTATGTGGAGCGGTGCGAGGCCATGCGCAACTTCGCCAACAAGCTGTGGAATGCTTCCCGGTACGTGATGATGAACCTGTCCGAGGATTCCGCAAATGCTCTGCCTGAGATGGACAAGCTTGAAATCTCCGACAAGTGGGTGCTGTCCAAGCTGAACACCCTGATTGCGGAGGTTACAGAGAATCTGGAAAAATATGAGCTTGGCGTGGCCGTCCAGAAGGTCTATGATTTCATCTGGGACACCTACTGCGACTGGTATATTGAGCTGACCAAGGCCCGGCTCTATGGTGAGGAGGCCGACCGGAAGCAGACCGCCATCCAGGTGCTGGTATATGTGCTGGATCAGATTCTGCGGCTGCTGCATCCCTTCATGCCCTTCATCACCGAGGAAATCTGGCAGAGCCTGCCCCATGTGGGCGAGGCACTGATCGTGGCCCAGTGGCCCCAGTATCGTGAGGAGCTGGCCTTCCGGGAGGAAGAGTCCCACATGGAGTCTGTGATGAATGCCATCCGCTCCATCCGCAACCGCCGGGCGGAGATGAATGTCCCCCCCTCCAAGAAGGCGGCGCTGTACGTGCTGACCTCCAAGCCCCAGGTGTTTACCGAGGGGGAGGGCTTCATCCAGCGTCTGGCCTATGCCGACAGCGTGACCATCCTGAAGGCCGAGCCGGAGAACCTGAACGGTATGGTCACCTGCGCCACTGCCGATGCCAAGCTGTATATCCCCATGGGACAGCTGGTGGACATCGCCAAGGAAGTGGAGCGAATCACCAAGGAGCTGGAAAAGGCCAGAAAGAATCTGCAAAGCCTGGAAGGGAAGCTCTCCAACGAGAACTTTGTCTCCCGTGCTCCAGAGGCCGTTGTTAACGCCGAGCGGGTCAAGGCACAAAAGGCCCGTGACCTGATCGCCAGTCTGGAGGAAAGCCTTGCAGCCATGAAGGCGCTGTAAGACCGTCATAAACCACATCCGCCCCGGTTGAGTGCTCCAGCCAACCGGGGCAAATTGATAGAGGAAAAAGAGGTGCTGCTGTGTTATTGGAAGAATTTGATCCCTGCCGGGATGCGGTAATTAACCCGGAAATGTGCGTGAAAACCAAAGTGGAGAATTATCCGGAAATCACTATTTCCTGCTTTTCCCACCATCTGTTTGAAGCGGTGCTTACCTTTTTTGAACCGGAGGAAATTGCTCGGGTTGGCGGCGCCAATGGAAAGCAGCCTGTTTATGCCGTGAACTATCAGGGAAAGCAGTTCGGGTTTTATGAATCCATTGTGGGAGAACCTGCCTGCATCGGGAACTTTGAAGATTTGATTGTCATGGGCCTGAAAAAGCTGATTCTCCTTGGAAACTGCGGTGTCCTGGACAGGCGTATTGAGGACTGCGGCATCATCATCCCTACCAAAGCCCTGCGGGACGAGGGTAGCAGCTACCACTATGCCCCTCCATCGGACAGTATTGATGTAAACCACAAATACCGGGACTTATTCCACCGTGTTTTGGAAGAGCATGGCTATTCTTACGTTGAGGGTACTACCTGGACGACGGACGCATGTTACCGGGAGACCCGTGAAAAGGTCAACCGCCGGAGGGCGCAGGGGGCCATCTGCGTGGAAATGGAATGCGCCGGAATGCAGGCAGCGGCGGATTTCCGGGGCGTGGACTTTTTCCAGTTTTTCTATGCGGCGGACAATCTTGACCAGACCGTCTGGGACAAGCGCAGCCTCTCCGGAAAAACCCGGCTGGATGACAAGGGAAAAATCGCGCTGCTGGCCTTTGAACTGGGCCTTAAAATTCTGGAAACGGAAGCGCTGTAAAGTGCACAGGGCAGAAGAAAACCAATTGGTTTTTTCTTCTGCCCTGTTTCCGTTTTCTGACTGCTTTTTTATCCTTTGGGGATTATACTGCTTTTATGAGCGATGGAACCTTTGAATCAATTGTCTGCGGCGGAAGAAAACGCAGCTGTCTGCCGATTTTTTCAAAGCTTCCCAATACCAAAGGAGGATATTTTCTTATGCACTTTACCAGCTTTCTGGAAAACGGAAAATTGACCATTGCCCTCACCGGTGAAATTGACCATCACTGTGCCAAGGCCTATATTCAGATCATCAATTCCAAAATTGAAGCCTATATGCCCCAGGTCTGCGTGCTGGACTTCCGGGATGTAACCTTTGTGGACTCCTCGGGGATTGCGGTGGTCATCAATGCCCTGCGGAATATGTCCCAGATCGAAGGAAAGCTGCTGCTTTCCGGTATCTCGCCCCAGCCCATGCGGGTGTTCCGGGCTTCCGGCATTGACAAGCTGGTGGAAATCAGGGAGGCCGTATCATGAAATTTGACAACTATATGATTTTGGAATTCCCCAGCCGCTCCACCAACGAGGCCTTCGCCCGGAGCGCCGTAGCCTGCTTTGCCGCCCAGATGGACCCGACTCTGGAGGAGCTGGGGGACATCCGCACCGCAGTCTCCGAGGCGGTGACCAACTGTATCGTACATGCCTATCCAAATGAAATTGGGAACATCACCCTCCGGTGCCGGATTCTCAAGGACAATGTGCTGGACATTGTCATCAAGGATAAGGGGGTGGGGATCGCCGACGTGGAGCAGGCCCGGCGGCCCTCCTTCACCACCGGAGGGGCGGAGCGAAGCGGCATGGGCTTCACCATTATGGAGAGCTTTATGACGAATTTTGAGGTTTCCTCCGTCTCCGGCAAGGGCACCACCGTCCATATGCGCCGGAGGCTGCAGCGCCGCAAATGAGCAGGACAGAGGAACTGATTCACTTGGCCCAGCAGGGGGACAGGGAGGCCTCCGAGCAGCTGGTCATGGAGAATTCAGGGCTGATCTGGTCCGTTGCCCGGCGGTTTATCGGACGGGGCGTGGAGACGGACGACCTTTATCAGCTGGGCTGCCTGGGGTTTCTGAAGGCGGTGGAGGGGTTTGACCTGGAATACGGAACCCAGTTTTCCACCTATGCGGTTCCCAAAATCTCCGGTGAAATCCGCCGTTTTCTCCGGGACGACGGTGCGGTGAAGGTGTCCCGGAGCCTGAAGGAGCAGGCGGCCTCCATCAAAAGCGTCCGGAGCAAGCTGACGGCCCTTCTGGGCAGGGAGCCTACCATCCAGGAGTTGTCCGACCAGACCGGCTTTACCCCCGAGGAAATTGCCATTGCGGAAACTGCTACGGCTGCCACGGAGTCCATTCAGCAGGAGACCGGCGAAGACGGCTTCTGCCTGGAAAACATTCTAACGGACACGGAGTCCGAGGAAAGAATGGTGGAGCGGATTGCTCTGCGCCAAGCGGTGGACAAGCTTCCGGAACGGGAGCGCCTGGTGATTCAGCTGCGCTATTACCACAGCCTGACCCAGCAGCGGGTGGCCAAGGTGATGGATGTCAGTCAGGTGCAGGTGTCCAGGATAGAGAAAAAAGCCCTGGAGAAAATACGGGAATTCATGCGATAGTCCCTCTTTACCTTTTGGGAAAAATGGAGTAAAATAGGAGCATCTTAAAGACAGACAGGTGTTCGAAAATATGGAAACCCGTTTTCTTGCCGCAAGGCGAAACTATATTGCGTCCCAATTCTCTCAGCTGAACGACATGCAGCAGCAGGCGGTCCTGACCACCGAGGGGCCGCTACTCCTCTTGGCCGGTGCCGGAAGCGGCAAAACCACGGTGCTCATCAACCGGGTGGCCAATCTGATTCGCTATGGTCGGGCCAGCGACTGCCAGGAGATTCCTGACGGCTTAACGGAGGAGGATGTGCTTTTCCTGGAAGGGGTAGATGAGCATTCTTCGGAGGAGGATCGCTTTCGGGCTGACCGGCTCTGCGCCGTAGAACCGGCGGCTCCCTGGAGCATCCTGGCCATTACCTTTACCAACAAGGCTGCCGGAGAGATCAAGGACCGATTGGAGGCCCTCTTGGGGCCCAAGGGTCAGGATGTTTGGGCCATGACCTTCCACGCTGCCTGCTGCCGGATTCTCCGGCGGGATATTGACGCCATCGGGGGCTATACCCGCAGCTTCACCATCTACGATACCGCAGACTCGGAGCGGGTGATGAAGGGCGTGCTGAAGGAACTGGACATGGATGAAAAGACCTTTCCGCCCAAGTATGTGCTGGGAGCCATCAGCCGCCAGAAGGATAAGATGATTACCGCCGCCGAAATGCTCAGAACCGCGGAGAACACCGGAGACATTCGGGCAAAGCACATTGCCAGGGCCTATGAAAAGTACCAGTCCCAGCTGAAGGACAACAACGCTCTGGATTTTGACGATATTATTTTCCTCACAGTTCAGCTTTTGCGGCAAAATGAAGAGATTCTTCGCTATTATCAGAGGAAGTTCCGTTATGTGCTGGTAGACGAATATCAGGATACCAACCACATGCAGTACCTGCTCACCTCCCTGCTTGCGGGAGGCTATGAAAACATCTGCGTGGTGGGCGACGATGATCAGAGCATCTATCGCTTCCGGGGCGCCACCATTGAGAACATTCTCAGCTTTGAAAAGCAGTACCCCGGCTGCCGAACCATCCGTCTGGAGCAAAACTACCGCTCCACCCAGTCCATTCTGGATGCGGCCAACGCTGTGATTTCCCACAATCTGGGCCGCAAGGGGAAAAAGCTCTGGACCGTCAACGGAGCGGGCGACCCAATCGTGGTGTATGAGGCCTCGGACGAGGGGGCGGAGGCCAATTTCGTGGCCGGACAGGTTCTTGCCGCCACCCGGGGCAAGGGAATGAAGGACTTTGCCATTCTGTACCGCACCAATGCCCAGTCCAACGCTTTGGAATATGCCATGAAGCGCAATGGGATTCCCTACCGGGTCATTGGAGGCACCCGGTTCTTTGACCGGGCAGAAATCAAGGATATGCTGTCCTACCTCTGCGTTATCAACAACCGCTCAGACTCTCTGCGTCTGCGCCGGATTATCAACAATCCCCCCCGGGGGCTGGGAGCCAAGGCCATGGAGATGGCGGAGCGGCTGGCGGAGGCGGACAATAAGCCCCTGTACAGCGTGATTTCCGACCCTTATAGCTATGCGCCCCTGGAAAAGGCCGCAGACAAGTTTATGAAGTTCTCCGCCATGATCGAGGATTTGGCAAAGCTGCTGGAAGACGGGCTGAGCCTGCCGGAATTCTACGATGAGGTGCTCAAGCAGACCGGATATGTGGATATGCTCAAGTCAAAGGACACCGTGGAAAACGAGACTCGGCTGGAAAACGTCCGGGAATTAAAATCCAGCATCAACTCCTATATGGAAAATACGGAGCATCCGACCCTGGCCGGATTCCTGGAAGAGATTGCCCTGTATACGGACATTGAGCAGTACAACGAGTCCGACGATGCAGTGGTGATGATGACCATTCACTCTGCCAAGGGATTGGAATTCCCCTATGTGTTCCTGGTGGGCTTTGAGGATGGTTTGTTCCCCGGGCAGCGTTCCATTGGAGACTCCGCTGAGATGGAGGAGGAGCGCAGGCTCTGCTATGTGGCCATCACCCGGGCAAAGAAGACGCTCACCATCAGCTACGCCCGGGAGCGAATGATCTATGGCCGTACCAGCTCATCCCTGCCTTCCCGGTTCCTGAAAGAAATTCCGGAGGAATGTATTCTCAAAAAGGGTGGCTTCCGGCCAACCCAGGCTTCCCCCTCCGGCGGCTACCAGCGGGGATATACCTATCCCCGCCCCAAGCCCCGCTACCACAGCGAGAGCTCCATGGTCTCCTCCAGACCGGCTGGGAAAATGATTGAGCTGGAGCAGGGGGATATGGTGCTTCACGCTGCCTTTGGCCGGGGTATGGTGTTGACCGTAACCAAGATGGGGGGCGACGCCCTGCTGGAGATCGCTTTTGACGATGTGGGAACCAAAAAACTCATGGCAAAAACCGCATCCCCATATCTAAGGAAACTCTGAATAAATCGTCTGCGGCTGAATGGCGGATATTTTCTTCCAGCTGTGCAGTTTGTAAATTGGGAAATACATACAGTATTCCTCCAATTTACAAACTTTCATCTGAAAGAAAATCTCTCGTCATCAGCTCTTGCCGACTTAATCAGAGCTTCCCTAAAAAGCTGTAATTCCCCGCCGCCTTCCCGCATAGCTTTTCCCGGAGGGGGAGTGCTATGCGGAAGGGCTTGAAAAGAATCGCAATCTTTTTCCTTTTGGTTTTTGTGATCCTGACTGTGCTGTTTGTCGCTCTGCGGAGCAAATATCGGCTAACAATTCGGGATCTGGCGGAAACCAGCGTGAAAAACGCCACATCGGACTTGGCCAATGACGCCATTGCAAAACAGATTGAAAACGGCAACATTCAGTATGACCGCATTGTGTATTTTGAAAAGGATTTGAACGGCCGAATTACTGCCTTAAAAACCAATATTGGGGAAGTCAATTATCTGAAAACGGACATTCTGAACATCATTAATGGAAAAATTCTTGCCCTGGATGCGGCGGACATCGGAATTCCCATCGGAAGCCTGTTCCTGCCGGAGCTTTTTTCCGGCCGAGGGCCGACCATTCCGGTGCGCATCCTGGCCATCCGAAACAGTGACGCTACCTTTACCAGCCATTTCTGCCAGGCCGGAATCAACCAGACCCTCCACCAGCTCATTATGGAGATCAACGTGGACGCGGCGGTTCTGGTGCTGGGGGAGACCAGTACCTTCTCCGTCTCCAGTCAGGTTGTGGTGGCTGAGACGGTCATTGTGGGGGATGTTCCCAGCACCTTCATACAGGCAGGAGGGGACGGCGTTACAGAAAAGCTGTTCTCATAGGAAATGATTCAATAATCGTTTGTGATGCGCATCTGTAACAAAAACGATCCCATTCAAAGCGCTTTGCCTGCCTTGAATGGGATCGATTTGTTTTACTCATCAAGAGAAAAATCACTGTCTTTGAACTGGGAGAAATCCATGGCCTTTGCCTTGAAGGGTACCCGCTTGCAGGGGTCATAGCGGAATCTGCGGCAGCTGTCGCCCTCCTGCTTCAGCCCCCGCTTGCTGCATAGAATGCCATCCTCTTCAAGCTTTGCGCCGTAGACACAGTAAGAGCAGCTGCGCTCAATCTTTTTCCGAAACAGCATAATCCAGTCCTCCGTGGCTTTTCTCGTTTTTAATGATTATACACCACACTGCGGGGAATTTCTACTGTTTTTTTCAAAGCTTTTGGGATTAACAGTGAAGATGCAAACCAAATTGGAAAAAGATACCACAGGCGGTAATATACTCCCACAGCCAATACCAATGCCACCGCCCCTTGCAGGAGCTTTCCGGCGAAATAATACCGAAGATTCAGTTTGCCGCAGACCGAAGCTGTTTGATAGGCCACACAGAGTCCCCCAAAGGCCAGCAGAGCATTGCAGATCACAAAGCGAAGCCCCTCGTCCACAATTTGGTTCAGGCAGCAGCAGCCGTTGGCCAGCTCCAAAAGACCAATGACGCTCACTCGAATCCAGGGCGCAGTTGCCCAGAGAAACCAGCGTTCCAGGAAGGCAGCCACGATGCGAAATAAAAGAATCCAACCGCAGATTTTCAGCATGGCCCAAAGGGCGGATTCAATTCCGAAGGTAGGTTGGCCGCTTGATTGCCTGGCTGGGCCAGGGGAGTCCTCCCGGTATCCAAATAATCTTGCCGCCGTCCAGGCACTGAAAATCTGGATGGCCCAGCTTTCCCATGTGAAATATTTTTGCCCAAACTGGTTGGCTGTCATTCCGAACAGGAAGGCCGGCCCCACGTTGCTGCAATAGGCCAGCAATCGCTCAGCACGCTCCTTTTGAATATTTCCGGAGTCATAGGCTTGGGCCACAGACTGGGCTCCAATCGGGTATCCGCCCAGAAAAGCGGGAATCATCAGGTACTCCGATCCGGGGGGAAGAAAAAATAACTCTCCCAGAGCGTGAAGGCCTGTCAGCTTTGTTCCGGCGAATGCGGCTGAAAAGCATCCGGACAGATATAGAAATGGAAACAGGGACGGAATCACAGTTCGAAGACAGAGGTCCACACCCTGGGCTCCGCCGGACAATGCTGTTCTGCTATCAAGGATCAGTACCAGCATCCCCATTGCTGCTACTGCCGCAACGTATTTCCTTTTTCCCAATGAAGCTCACCTCGGAAGAATCTATGCAAATGGGAAAGCTCTCATACATATGCTTTGCGTAAGAGGTGAGGTGATGATGCCCAGACGGAAGTTCAGGGATTATCTGTCAGAGAAAACGGAAAATCCGGAACTGTTTCCCCTGGTTCCCATTGTGGAGCTGGCGGGAAGCCACCGGGTGCTTGTGGAAAACCATCTCGGTGTGATTCAATATTCTACGGAAAAGATTGGAATTAAAATGAAATACGGGCAGATGCAGATTTGCGGCTGTGGACTGACGCTGGAACAGATGACGAAAGTGAAGCTGATCGTCACAGGCCGAATCGATGCAATCTGTCTGCTTCGGAGGGATGGAGAATGAAGCGGCTTCCTTCAGCCAGAAACAGGGTCAGAGTGACCAGCGCCAACATTTGGGAGAGCATCAGGCTGCTGAATCAGCGCAGCATTTCGGTTTTTGGGATTCAGCAGGAGGATGACCTGACCTTTTCCTTTGAAGTTGGCCGAAAGGATTTCCTCCCCCTGAAGCAGCTGCTGGAAAGGCGTGGGGATCGGGTCGTTCTATCCCAGAGAACCACGCTTCATGCCATCCAGCAGAGTATCCTCCACCGGCCGGTTCTCTACTCCGGCCTGCTTTTCTTCTTCGCCCTGAGCCTGTTCCTTCCCACAAGGATACTGGCGATTCAGGTGGAGGGCAACAACAGCGTTCCCGTCAGGAGAATTTTGGAGGCGGCAGATGAGGCGGGGATTAGTCTTTTTTCCCCATGTGCCCGGGTACGCAGTGAAAAAATCAAAAACTCCCTGCTCTCTGCCATCCCGGAGCTTCAATGGGCGGGTGTGAATACCTATGGCAGCAGAGCGGTGATCTCTGTTCGGGAGCGCTCCGCCTCCAGTCAATCGGCTCGGGACGATCAGACAGTCGGCAGCATTGTAGCTCAGCGGGACGGGATTATCCAGTCCATCACTGCTCTGCGTGGCAGCATCCAGTGCCGGGAGGGGCAGGCGGTGAAGAAGGGGCAGGTATTGATTTCGGGATTCACGGACTGCGGCATCTGCATCCGGGCAGAAAGGGCGGATGGAGAAGTCTACGCCCAAACCCTGAGGACTCTCCAAGCGGTTACCCCCAACCTCTGCCAAGCCAAAGTTCAGCAGCAGAGGCAGCAGCGCCGCTATGCCATTATCCTTGGAAAAAAACGAATAAATTTATGGAAAGATAGTGGAATTTGGGATAGCACTTGTGGTAGAATAAGCAGGGAATACCGATTGAAGCTTCCAGGAGGCTTTTCCCTCCCGGTTGCCCTTTCCTGTGATACCCTGGAGTGGTATTCTGCCGAGGAGGAAGCGGTGGACGAAGAAGCAGCAGAAAGCGGACTGTCCTCCTTTTCACAAAACTATTTATCAACCCAAATGATTGCCGGAGTCATCACCCGTTCCAATGAGGTGACGCAGGAAGCTCCTGGCATCTACCTGCTGAGCGGGCAGTATGTGTGCTCGGAGATGATTGGCAGGGAGCGTTTGGAGAATGGAGCACTGGATGAGCAAAATGATTGAAAGACTGGTAAATGCCGACCGATTGGAGGATGTAATCGCCGTTTTCGGCTCCTTTGACGAGAACATCAAAAGAATCGAGGACACCATGAGCGTCCGCATCATCAATCGGGGCACAGATTTGAAGGTTTCCGGTGAGGAGGAGATGGTGGATAAAGCGGTTCGGACTCTGGAAGGACTGCTGGCCCTTGCCTCCAAGGGAGAGACCATTGACGAACAGCGGGTGCGCTATCTGATTACCCTGGTCAACGAGGGAAACGATTCCATGGTGTCCCAGATGACAAAAGATGTGGTCTGCATTACTGCAAAGGGAAAACCAATCAAAGCCAAAACCGTTGGGCAGCAGAAGTATATGAAAGCCATCGGCCAGAACACGGTGACCATCGGCGTTGGCCCGGCAGGCACCGGCAAGACCTATCTGGCGGTGGCTGCGGCTGTGGCCGCCTTCCGGGAGCGGACGGTGAACCGAATCGTTCTGACCCGCCCGGCGGTGGAGGCAGGGGAGCGACTGGGCTTCCTGCCGGGGGATTTGCAGAACAAGGTTGACCCCTATCTGCGGCCTCTGTATGATGCGCTGTACGATATGCTGGGAGCGGAAACCTTCCAAAAATATCAGGAGCGTGGCTCCATCGAGGTGGCGCCCCTGGCCTACATGCGGGGCCGGACCCTGGACGACAGCTTTATCATTCTGGACGAGGCGCAGAATACCACCCGGGAGCAGATGAAGATGTTCCTCACCCGGCTGGGATTTGGCTCCAAAATTGTCATTACCGGCGACATCACACAGATCGACCTGCCGGATGACAAGGTTTCCGGCCTGAAGGATGCCATCCGGGTTCTGGACGGGGTGAAGGACATTGCCATCTGCCGCCTTACCTCTGCGGATGTGGTGCGTCATGCCCTGGTACAGGAGATCATCAGCGCCTATGAGCGTGCCGCACAACGGGCGGAGGACAGAAATAAGCCCCGGGAATTCAAGGGGCAGTATCAGAGGAAAAAATCATGAGAAATAAAGTCAATCTTGTATTTGAGCGGAATCCTCTTCAAAAATTCGTGATTGGAACCGTCATCCGCACCTGCATCAGTGAGACGCTGAAAGCGGAAGGAATATCCGTTCCCTGTGAGATCAACGTCCTTGTCACCAATGACGCGGGGATTCAGGTCATCAACAAAACCAGCAGGAACATTGACAAGCCCACGGATGTGCTCAGCTTCCCCATGTTCAATCTGAAAGCGGGAAGTCCGCCGGAGGATTGGAGTTCGTACATCGATCCGGACACGGGGCTGTGCCCGCTGGGGGATATGTGCATCTCCCTGGAGCGGGCGGTGGCCCAGGCGAAGGAATTCGGCCACTCCACCAGGCGGGAGGTGGGCTACCTGACCATCCATTCCATGCTCCATCTGCTGGGCTATGACCACATGGATGAAGGGGAACAAAAGCGCCAAATGCGGGGCAGGGAGGAGGCCATCGCCGCCCGAATCCCCGGTATGAAGCGAGACTGAATCAACAGGAGATACGATATGAAAACCAAAACCGCAATGATTACCATTGCAGGGCGGCCCAATGTGGGAAAATCCACCCTGACAAATTATTTGGTAGGCGAAAAGATTGCCATTGTTTCCAACAAGCCCCAGACCACCCGGAACCGGATTTGCGGCATTGTCACCCGGGGGGACACCCAGTTTGTATTCGTGGATACACCGGGCTACCACCGGGCCAGAACAAAGCTGGGCGACTATATGGTGAACGTGGCCCGGGAGTCCGTTGCCGATGTGGATTTGACCATTCTGGTGGTGGAGCCCATTGCCTCCCTGGGCCCCCAGGAGGAAGGACTGCTCCGGCGGATTCAGAGCAGCCATTGCCCAGTGGTTCTTGCCATCAACAAAATCGATACCGTAGAAAAGGACAAGCTTCTTGAGGTGATTGCCGTCTACTCCCAGAAGGCGGAGTTTGAGGCTATCGTCCCCATTTCCGCAAAGACCGGAGACGGGGTGGAGGATTTGCTGGGGGTATGCGAAAAATATGCCGCCCCAGGCCCCTTCCTGTTCCCGGAGGATGTGACCACTGACCAGCCCGAGCGCCAGGTGATGGCCGAAATCATCCGGGAAAAGCTGCTGTGGTGTCTGGACCGAGAGGTTCCCCACGGAACCGCAGTGGAAATCAACCGGTTTTCCGAGCGGGACAACGGAATTATCGATATTGACGCAACCATCTATTGTGAAAAGGCCAGCCATAAGGGAATCATCATTGGCAAGGGCGGAGAGATGCTGAAAAAAATCTCCTCCATGGCTCGGGCGGACTGCGAGAAATTTATGGGAACCAAGGTGTACCTGACCACCTGGGTCAAGGTGAAGGAGAACTGGCGGGACAGCGACTTTATGGTTCGGAATTTCGGCTACAGTGAATAATTACCAGGACTATTCCCGCAGCAGCTGCGCATCCTATCCCGGGAGGGATGAATATGAATGCGTCAGACTATTGGAGTGTTTTCCTGGAAACCGGAGCCCCGGAGGCGTATCTGCTTTACAGCGCCGCAATGAAAACGGAGGGAAATCATGTACCTGACGATCCAGGGAATCGTCCTCAGAGTGTCGGATTACAACGACCATGACGCACTGCTCACAGTCCTGACGAGAAAGCACGGAAAGCTCACCATCAAAGCGAGGGGTCTGCGCCGTAAAAACAGTCCGCTGACCGCCGCCTGCCAGCTGCTTGCCTACGGAGAATTCACCCTGTTTGAACGAGGGGGGCAGTACAGCATCAACGAGGCCCAGGTTTTGAATCTGTTTCAAAACCTTCGTGGGGATTTGGAGCGCCTGGCCCTGGCCTCTTACTTTGCCCAGGTGGCGGAGGTGCTGTCCCAGGAGGATTATCCCACGCCGGAGCTCCAATCCCTGCTGCTGAACTGCCTGTATGCCCTTTCGGAATTGGGACTGCCCCTGGATCAGGTGAAGGCGGTCTTTGAGCTGCGCTCTGCGTGTCTGTCCGGTTATACTCCGGATTTATATGGCTGTCACGTCTGCGGAAGCCAGGTGCCGGATCGGTTTGACCTGTCCTCAGGGCTTTTGGAATGCCACGCCTGCCGGGATTCTGCCTCCGGGGGGATTCGACTGCCGGTGACGCCCGGAATGCTGGAAGCCATGCGCTATATCTGCTTTTGCGATCCCAAGAAGATTTTTTCCTTCCGGCTGAACAGGGAGGAACTGAGTCAGCTCTGCGGCTTGACCGAGGGCTTTCTCACCACCCAGCTGGAGCGGGGCTTTTCCGCACTGGATTATTATAAATCCCTTGGGTTTTTCCAATCTACATAATTTAGGAGAATACAATGTCTGAACTATATGAAAAATCCCTGATAAAGCTGGAACTGGATCAGGTGCTTTCACTGCTGGCGGACTGTGCCGGCAGCGAGGGCGGTAAAGAAGGGTGCCGGAAGCTTCGGCCCGTCTCCGATTTGGAGGAAGTAGAGCTGATGCTTCAGCAGACCACAGCCGCCTCCGACCTTTGTACCCGGAAGGGAAACCCGGCCTTTTCCAATGTCTGCGACGTTTCCCCCAGCCTGGAACGGGCGGATCGGGGCGGGTGCCTCCAACCAAAGGAGCTGCTCGCCATCGGCGGCGTTCTGCGCTGTGCCAGAACCATCAAGGGCTATGTCTCAGAGGATGACAAAGCCACAGTGCTGGACCCGTTGTTCAATGCCCTGACGGCTAACAAATACCTGGAAGATCGGATTTTCGGAGCGATCCTTTCCGAGGAGGAGATTGCCGACACCGCTTCCCCGAAATTGGCGGACATTCGCCGCCATATGCGCATCCAGGCGGGAAAGATTCGGGACAGCCTGCAAAAGGTCATCTCCTCTCCGGCCTACAGCAAATTTCTGCGGGAGCCCATCATAACCATCCGCCAGGGAAGGTATGTGGTTCCCGTCAAATCCGAATGTAAAAATGATGTGCCGGGCCTTGTCCATGACGTTTCCGCCACGGGCTCCACCTATTTTGTGGAGCCCATGTCTGCGGTGAACGCCAACAATGCATTACGGGAGCTGGAGCTCAAGGAGAAAAAGGAAATCGAACGCATTCTGGCAGAGCTGTCCAGCGAAGCCGCTGCTCACGCCGAAGACATCAACATGGACTACTCCATGCTGGTGAATTTGGATGTGATATTTGCCAAGGCAAAGCTTGCCTACCGGATGCGTGCCTGGGCCCCCATTATGAATGACACCGGAAAGGTGGAGCTTCGGAATGCCCGGCATCCCCTAATCGACCCCAAGAAGGTGGTTCCCATCTCTGTGCGCCTGGGCTCCGACTTCGACACCATGATTATTACCGGCCCCAACACCGGCGGCAAGACGGTTACCTTGAAAACCATCGGTCTTCTGACGCTGATGGCGGAGTGCGGTCTCCATGTTCCTGCGGGGGACGGCAGTATTCTCTCCACCTTTGACGCCATTTTGGCGGACATTGGCGACGAACAGTCCATTGCCCAGAGCCTTTCCACCTTTTCCAGCCATATGCGAACCATTGTGGATGTGGTGGAACAGTGCGATGACCGGACGCTGGTGCTCTATGATGAGCTTGGCGCCGGCACGGATCCGGCGGAGGGCGCTGCTCTGGCCATTGCTTTGATTGAGTTCAGCCGGAAAATGGGTTCCCGGGTGGTGGCCACCACCCATTATGCAGAGCTCAAGCTCTACGCCATGCGAACGGGGGGCGTCATCAACGCCTCCTGTGAATTTGATGTGGAGACTCTCCAGCCCACCTATAAGCTGTTCATCGGCATCCCGGGGAAATCCAATGCCTTTGCCATTTCCAGAAAGCTGGGCCTGCCGGAGGATATTTTGAAGGAAGCCGGGGACTTGGTTGGCAAGAGCGACAAGGATTTTGAAGATGTGATTTCCCAATTGGAGCAGCAGCGCCAGCAGATGGAAAGTGCTCGGATTGAGGCGGAGAAATTAAGGCAGGAAACCGCAAAAATCAAGCGGCAGAGTGAAGACTACCAGGCACAGCTCCAGAAGGAAAAGGAAAAAGCCATGGAGTCCGCCCGCCGGGAGGCCCAGGGCATCATTGACGAGGCCAGAGCAGCGGCAAATCTGGCGTCGGAGGAACTGAAAGCCCTGCGCAAGCAGCTTCAGGACAGTGCCGATACCACTGGAATCAACCAGCGCCAGTCGGAGCTGCGCCGGGCGCTGAACGAGACTGAGGATCGCATTCGGGCGAATCAGCCGACGAAGGAGCGCCCTCAGCCCGCCCGGGAAATCCTGGTGGGGGATACGGTGGAGCTGCTGAAACTGGGGATGAAGGCCAGTGTGCTGGCCATCAACAAGGACGGCAGCTACCAACTCCAGGCGGGGATCATGAAGCTCACCGCAAAGGCGGACGAGATTTATCTGCTGGAACATGAGAACCCATACAAGGCCAAGGGCGGCCATCCTGCTCACTCCGGCCGGGAGATGAAAATGTCCGCCATGGCTTCGGAAATCGACCTGCGGGGGATGGATACGGTGGAAGCCATCTGCGTGCTGGATCGTTACATGGATGAGGCTATGCGTGCAAAGCTGACATCTGTTCGAATCATCCACGGCAAGGGAACCGGTGCCCTGCGACAGGCAGTGCATCAGTCTTTGAAACGAAACAAATTCGTAAAGAAATTCCGTTTGGGGGTCTACGGCGAGGGAGAAGACGGCGTTACCATTGCAGAATTTGCATAAAGAATAGGAGACAATCCTGCTCAGAAAAGCAGAATTACGATAATTTGCACAAAAAATCCTGCCTTTGTGCAATTCGTCCGAAAACTCATTGACTTTTTCGTTAAAAATGGTATTATGTAGGTAGATTCATCACGTCCGATTGGACGAGGTGTAAAGGAGTGTATGGAAATGTTCAACAAAGAAGTTGTTGTGCGCTGCGAATCCGGTCTGCACAACAGACAGGCTACCTACTTCGTGCAAAAGGCCAATGAGTTTGAAAGCAGCATTTGGCTGGAATCTGACAACCGAAAGATGAACGCCAAGAGTCTGCTTGGAATCATGTCCCTGGGGATTGTCACCGGTACGACGGTTACTCTGAGCGCAGTCGGAGCCGACGCAGAAGCTGCTGTGAATGCACTGGAAGCACTGCTCCAGCGGGACGTTTACTGATTTTACGTAGGAACCTCCGGTGTGGCAGGCTGTTGCCCGCTCTGCCATGCCGGAGTTTCCCTCAATTGACCGCCTCAATGCCGAAGGCTGCATGGGGGCGGTTCTTTTTTGGAGCTGAAACATGACGTTTGATGAACTGAAGGATAAAGCGTTGTCCCTGCCATACGCCCCGGGTGTGTACATCATGCGGGACAAAACCGACAAGGTAATCTATGTGGGGAAGGCAAAAAAGCTGAAAAACCGTGTCAGTCAGTATTTTCAGGATACGGCCTCCCATACTCCCAAAACCCGTATGATGGTCAGCAAAATTCATCATTTTGATGTGATTGTGGCTGCCAGTGAGTTTGAGGCCCTGGTGTTGGAGTGCTCGCTGATCAAGCGGTATCTGCCCAAATACAACATTCTTTTGAAGGATGACAAGGGTTATCCATACCTCCGGTTGAATATGAAAGAAGTATATCCCAGAATTACCCTGGTCAGTAAAATTTCTGACGACGGAGCCCAGTATTTTGGGCCATTCGGCAGCCGGGGGGTGACCCATGATGTAATGGAGGCGGTGCTTCATACGCTAAAGCTTCCGACCTGCTCCAAGGAGTTTCCAAGAGATGTGGGCAAGGATCGGCCCTGCCTCAATTACCACATGAATCAGTGCATGGGCTGGTGCCAGGCCAGCCAGACCTGCACCCAGTACCGGCAGACCATGGAGCAGGCACGGCAGCTGCTGGGCGGAAATTATAAATCCGTAGCGGAGCAGATTAAGAGCCAAATGCTGGAGGCTTCCGATCAATTGGAGTTTGAACTGGCGGCCACCCTGCGGGACAGGCTGAATGCCGTGGAGGCTCTGGGGCAAAAGCAGCTGGTGACCGCCGGAACCCTGGCCGATACAGACGTGGTGGGCTATGGCGAGACAGAGGTAAAGGCCTGCTTTGCGGTGCTTCATTTCAGCAACGGCAATTTGCTGGACAAGGAATATGAGGTATTTCCCAGGCCGGACAGCCGGGAAGAGGCGGTTTCCAGCCTGATGAAGCAGTATTATCTGAGCAGAGGCTTTGCGCCAAAGCATGTTCTGCTTCCCTTTGAGCTGGAGGATGGAGAGCTGTTTTCTGAGCTGATGACCCAGCAGTACGGCAGAAGCTCCAAGCTTCGGGTGCCTCAGCGGGGGGATAACGTCCGCCTTGTGGAGCTGGCCTGTAAAAACGCCTTTGAAGAGGCCCAGCGGGTGACGGACAAGGAAGAGAGAAACCAGGCAATCCTAGTTTTACTTGGGAAAATGCTGAACATCCCAACGCCTGTCCGGATTGAGTCCTTCGACATTTCCAATATTTCCGGTACGGATATTGTGGCCAGTATGGTGGTATTTCAGGACGGAAAGCCCAGAAAGAGCGACTACAAGCGCTTCAAGCTGGAGGGTCTTTCCAATCAGGACGACTATGCCTCCATGCACCAGGTGGTGAAACGGCGCTTTGCCCATTATCAGGCAGGGGACAAGGGGTTCGATGTTCCGCCCAATCTGCTGCTCATTGATGGCGGTGTTAACCACGCCAGGGTCGCCCAAAGCGCTTTGGAGGAGCTGGGGCTGTCCTTCCCGGTTTTTGGCATGGTGAAGGATGACCGCCACCGCACCCGTGCGCTGGTGACAACTGCCCAGGAGGAAATCTCCATCGACACCAATCAGGCAATTTTCGCCCTGATCGGCACCATTCAAGAGGAGACCCACCGCTTTGCCATCACCTTCCACCGGCAGCTTCGCAGCAAGCGGCTGCACCATTCCGAGCTGGACGGTATTACGGGTATCGGCCCCAAGAGGAAGCAGGAGCTGCTTCGGCAGTTCAAATCCATCAAGGCCATCGGCCAGGCCACCCTTCCGGAATTGGAGCGTTTTCTGCCGAAGGATGCGGCGGCGGCGGTGTACCACCATTTTCATTCCGATCAGGAAACCTGACCCTTCATCACTGAGAAAGGAACTTCTTATGCGAGTCATTGCGGGAAAAGCAAGGGGAACCCAGCTGAATACACCGGACGGGATGCTGACCCGTCCCACAGCGGACCGGGTCAAGGAGGCCCTGTTCAGCATCATTCAGTTTGATTTGCCCGGCGCACGGGTGCTGGACCTGTTTGGCGGCACCGGTCAACTGGGAATTGAGGCACTGAGCCGGGGGGCATCCAAAGCCGTCTTTGTGGATTCCAGGCGGGAGGCCTGTCAGCTGATCCGCTCCAATTTGAAGAAAACCCATATGGAGTCAGATGCCGCTGTGGTGCAGAGCGATTACCTGGAATATCTGAATCGCTGCAAAGAGCGCTTTGATATTATCCTGCTTGACCCACCTTATGCAGAAGTTTTTTTGGAAACTGCCATAAAAAGGATAACAGAAATTGACATTTTGCAATCCGGTGGTATAATAGTTGCGGAACGCCCCCTAGGGAAGGAGCTTCCCTGGGAGTTTGAGGGCTACACCCGTTCCAAGGATTACAAGTACGGAAAAATAATGCTGACCCTCTATCGTAAAAGATAAGGAAAATTTGGATATAATATGAAAACAGCAGTTTATCCCGGCAGCTTTGACCCGGTTACCAGCGGTCATTTGAATATTATCCGGCGGGCGGCGAATATCTTTGACAAGCTCATTGTATGCGTTATGGTCAATGCCGGTAAAAATCCCATGTTTACCCTGGAGGAGCGAGAGGAGTTTATCCGCCGGGTCACATTGGATTTGCCCAATGTAGAGGTGGATTGCTCCAATGAGCTGCTGGCTGACTATGCCCGCAGACGGGGCAGCTGCGTCATTGTAAAGGGGCTTCGGGCCGGTTCGGACTTTGAAAACGAGTTCCAGATGGCCCTTGTAAACCGGAAAATCAATCCGGAGCTGGATACCATGTTCCTCACCGCCGACAGCCGGTATATGTACCTGAGCTCCAGCATGGTGAAGGAGCTGGGGTATTATGGCGCCGAGCTGTCCGACTTTTTACCGGAGGAGATTATTCCGGATTTTCAGAAGAAATTAGGGAAGCGGTGATTTGGTCCGGCGTTTCCCATGGCAAATAAAGATTTTGGAGGATTCACAATGAGCAACAACAGCACAGAAGATATTATTGGCACGTTATACGATATGGTGCAGGACGCACGGTCCATGCCTCTTGCTGCGGATAAATGTATCCTAGAACGGGATCGGGTTCTGGACCTGCTGGATGAGATTATCTCCCAGCTGCCTGCGGAAATCAAGCAGTCCCGCACCATTGTGGAGTCACGCAATGAGCTGATCAGCCAGGCCCGCCGGGAGGCAGAGGGAATTCTCCGTCAGGCCCATGACCAGGCCAACGAGCTTGTTGCCAAGGAAGAGATCTACAAAGAGGCGAAAAAGCGCAGCGAAGAGCTGGTGACCCAGACCCAGGATCGGATCAGCCAGCTGCGCAAGGCCGCCAATGATTACATGGACGAATCCCTGCGCCGCACCGAGGAAACCATCTCTCAGGCGCTCCATGAGGTGCAGGATACCCGGATGAAGTTCCTTGCCGTTACCGAGTCCCAGGAGCAGCGCAGAGCAGCGCCCAATGTGGACGTGGACATGTGACGGAATGTCATCGAAAGCCCAAATTTTTGGCCGCTCCGACACCGGAGCGGCCAAGATATTTATTTACCCGTCTTCTCCTGAGCGGCAGGCGGTTCCATCCTGCTTGCTGTCGCACCCTTTGGGTGTGAACTGAGAGGCGGGGAAGGGAATCCGGCTGAACATTTCGCAGGGGTCTTCCGTGCAGCCGGGGTTGTCGCAGCACTCCTTGGTGGGGATGCTGTAGTCCATCACAGGGACAATCAGCTGTGCGTCCCGTTCCAGGCGAATGATGGAAAATTGTCCCAGGGTCACGAACAATCTCCTGCAATCCGAGCTGACGCTCAGTTCTTCGTCAAACATGCCCCGGATACCGTCCGGAACCTGAATTTGGGAAGATTCCTTGCATCCACATTCACTGGCGTCCCGTACCCGGGAGCTGAGCACCATAGGGTCCAGCACCTCCACAACGGCGGTGGGGCGATTGGCGTAGGCTCTGGTCATGCCGTCAGGGCCGTAGAGCCTGGTGTCGCTTCTGTAGATATGAGCACAGCTGTCCTCGCCGCACAGAACCGCCCGCTTGGTAAACACAGCCAGCCCATACAGCGTGGCAGGCCGGGCGGAGCCCATAACGGTATCCGCAATGATGCGGTAGTAAAATGTTACATCGATGCAGTAGTGGTTTCTGTCGAAGGCCACCGGCTCCACATCGATATACGTACTGATCAGCTCGGCGCACCGCACTCTGGTTCCGGCACAGCTGTTCAGCAGCGCCTGGGAGCTGGCGGTGAGGTATACGGGCAGATCCTCGATGCAGTCTTTGTCGCGGCAGGAATCCGTGATTTTTCGGGTGTGAATCGACATGGCCTGGCGCAGATCCTCCGGATCACAGCGCAGGATGTCCTGGCATTTGTCTGACATGGGAATCCCTCCTGAAACGTGTTCCTATAAGCTGCAACCGCTTATAAGACAGTTTATGCTTCGGAAGTCTTCCTGTGCACTTCGCTTTCTTCTCAAAACCGCTCCGACACCTTTATAAAGATGCCGGAGCAGATGTTGAGGCATTGCCTCATTAGGCCTTACATTAGTTGGAGAAGCGGTAAACCGTCTCGGTGTGGTATTTTTCCCCGGCCTTGGTGACGGGCTGCTCCCACTCGGGGTGGTGGATGGAGTCGGGATAGAACTGAGTCTCCAGGGCGATGCCGCTGCGCTTGCCGTATTCCACGCCGCCCTTTCCCTTTCCCTTTCCCTTGAGGAAATTGCCCGCATAGAACTGAATGCCGGGCAGGTCGGTGTAGACCGCCATGATGCGGCCGGAGACCGGATCGGAGACCACGGCGCAGGGATTGCAGAATACCTCAAAATTGTGGTCATATCCTCCCTGAAGATTCAGCGGCTCATAATCTTGGTTGATGTCTCTTCCAATGGCCTTGGGCGTCCGGAAATCCATAGGGGTTCCCTCCACGCTGCGCATCTCGCCGGTGGGGATGCTCTCCTCGTCAGCCACACAGAAGGTTCTGGCGGGCAGCATCAGCAGCTGATCCATGGCTGCGGCAGGATTGTTTTGACCTGCCAGGTTGAAATAACTGTGGTTTGTCAGATTAAAAATGGTATCCCGGTCGGAAACGGCATCATAGATAATGTGCAGACCGCCCTTTTCGTCCAGGCTGTAGGTCACATCAATGGAAGCGTTCCCGGGATACCCCTGGTCGCCGTTGGGGCTGTCCAGGTGAAGGGAGATGGAGGTATCAGAATAATCCGTTACGCTCCACATTCTGGTGTGGTAGAATTCCGGGCCGGAATGCAGATTGTTGTTGTTTTCGTTGGGGGTGAGGGGGTAGGTTCTCCCATCAATGGAGAACATGCTTCCCTTGATCCGGTTGGCGCTGCGGCCAACGATGGCGCCCAGGAAGCAGGTACCGTTCAGATAGCCCTCGGCGTCATCATAGCCCAGAGCCACGTCGGCAACGTTGCCGTCGGCATCAGGAACGAACACATTCACCAGCGTGGCACCAAAATCAGTCACCGTAGCGGTGATGCCGCCCCGGGAAATGGAATACAAAAAAGTTTCTTCTCCGGAAGGAAGTTTTCCAAAAGATTGTTTCATAAATAGCCCCTTTCATTTTTTACGGAATAAAGCGGAAAATTATGTTAAGACCGTTTGGAGCAATTATACTATATTCCTCGTCGTTTTTCAATGGTTTCTTTCACGTCAGTTGAGGAAAGCGGAACTTTCCCCCTGCTTCCTAAAGAATATGGCAGGAAAATGATTTGATACTTTTTTACCTATTTTCAGCAAAAACTATATTTTGTGTTTGACTCTTGACAAAACCACAATATATAGTATAATGTGTCATGCACGGGTTATCAAATCCAGCCCGGGCAAAAGGAGGACCCTACGTGAAGATTATCAAGAGAAATGGAACAGAGGTTGTTTTCGACATCGATAAAATCGTCATGGCCGTCTCCAAGGCCAATGATGCTGTTGAAGAGAGCGTTCGTATGACCCCTTTGCAGATTCAGCGGATTTCCCAGCATGTGCAGGTCGCCTGTGAGGAAATGGGCCGCAGCCCCTCCGTAGAGGAGATTCAGGATCTGGTGGAAAAGTCCATTATGGCCCATGGGGCTTTTGAGGTGGCAAAGGAATATATTACATATCGCTATACCCGCAGTCTGCTTCGCCAGTCGAATACAACGGACGACCGGATTCTGAGCCTGATTGAGTGCAACAATGAAGAGGTCAAGCAGGAGAATGCCAACAAGAATCCCACCATCAATGCGGTTCAGCGGGATTATATGGCCGGTGAAGTTTCCAAGGATATTACAAACCGGATTCTTCTGCCTGCGGAGATCGTGGCTGCCCACGAAAGCGGAATCATCCATTTCCACGACTCCGATTACTATGCCCAGCATATGCACAACTGTGATCTGGTGAATCTGGAGGACATGCTCCAGAACGGCACCGTCATCTCCGGCACCCTGATTGAGAAGCCCCATTCCTTCTCCACGGCCTGCAACATTGCCACCCAGATCATTGCCCAGGTTGCCTCCAACCAGTATGGCGGTCAGTCCATCTCTCTGACTCATTTGGCTCCCTTTGTCCAGATTAGCCGGGAGAAGATTCGCCGGAGTGTGGAGCAGGAAATGAAGACCTTCGGCATTCAGGCATCTGAGGAGTCCATTTCCAATGTTGTGGAGGAAAGACTCCGTGACGAGGTGCGCAGGGGCGTCCAGACCATTCAGTACCAGGTTGTCACCCTGATGACCACCAACGGACAGGCACCCTTCATTACAGTCTTCATGTACCTGGGCGAGGCCAGAAACGAGCGGGAGAAGAAAGACCTGGCCATGATCATTGAGGAGACCCTTCGCCAGCGCTATGAGGGCGTGAAGAACGAAAAGGGCGTGTGGATTACGCCCGCCTTCCCCAAGCTGATCTATGTTCTGGAAGAGGAAAACATCCGGGAGGGCACGCCCTATTGGTATCTGACCAAGCTGGCCGCCCAGTGCACCGCCAAGCGGATGGTCCCCGATTACATCAGCGAGAAGAAGATGAAGGAGTACAAGCTCTCCAAGGGCGAGACGACCGGCAACGGCGACGTGTACACTTGTATGGGCTGCCGCAGCTTCCTGACCCCCGACCGCTCCGGCAACGGCTGGGATAATATCGCCCGGGCCAAAAATTATGAGCCGGGCAAGCCCAAGTATTACGGCCGGTTCAATCAGGGCGTGGTCACCATCAACCTGGTGGATGTGGCGCTGTCCTCTGGCCGGGATATGACAAAATTCTGGGAAATCTTTGAGGAGCGGCTGGAGCTGTGCCACACAGCGCTGCAATGCCGCCACGAGCGGCTGAAGGGAACCCTGTCCGATGCCGCCCCCATCCTGTGGCAGTACGGTGCCCTGGCCCGGCTGGAGAAGGGAGAGCCCATCGACAAGCTGCTCTATGGCGGCTACTCCACCATCTCCCTGGGCTATGCCGGCCTTTATGAGTGCGTCAAGTACATGACCGGAAAGTCCCACACCGACGAGGAGGCCAAGCCCTTCGCCCTGTCCGTGATGCAGAAAATGAACGACAAGTGCATGGAGTGGAAGAGCGCCGAAAACATCGACTATTCCCTCTATGGCACCCCCCTGGAGTCCACTACCTACAAGTTTGCCAAGTGCCTGCAAAAGCGTTTCGGCATCATCCCCGGCATTACGGACAAGAGCTATATCACAAACTCCTATCATGTCCATGTGTCCGAACCTATTGATGCCTTTACCAAGCTTCGCTTTGAGGCGGAATTCCAGCAGCTGTCCCCCGGCGGCGCCATCAGCTATGTGGAAGTTCCCAACATGCAGCAAAACATTGATGCGGTGTTGGAGCTGATGCAGTTCATCTACGACAACATCATGTATGCCGAACTGAACACCAAGTCCGACTACTGCCAGATTTGCGGCTACGACGGCGAGATTGAAATTCAGGAGGACGACAACAAGCTGGTTTGGGTCTGCCCCCAGTGCGGCAACCGGGATCAGAACAAGATGAATGTGGCCCGCCGTACCTGCGGCTACATCGGCACCCAGTATTGGAATCAGGGCCGTACCCAGGAGATCAAGGATCGGGTCCTGCATCTGTAAAAAAGGGCACATTCTGCAATCGCCCCAAAGTTGCTTTGGGAACCTGTAAAAAGTTTATCCAGCCGGAGTCACGGTAAAACGTGAACCGGCTGGAATTTTTATGCCTTTTTTTGAAACAGGCCAATGATCTGGCCGGATAAAAGGACAGTCAGAAGAGAATAGGCAATTTTTCTCAGGGGGATGTAGGTCAGGGAAAGGCCCAGCACGACCAAATCGCTGATGAGATATATCCACTGAATAGGAATTCCTGTGAGCTTGGAAAGGCTCATGGACAGGGCATCGTCCCCGCTGGGGGCGGCGCCGATCCGGACGCAGATGCCGCAGCCCACACCCACGAAGATGCTTCCCGCAACGGCGGCGGCCAGGGGCATCTGGGCTATCTGGGGATAAATGGGCGGGAACTGCTCGCAGATGGAGTAGCAAAGGGAATACCCCAGGGCGGACACGGCGGAGTAGACCAAAAAGCTTTTTCCGAAGGTACGCCAGCCCAGCAGGTAGCACAGCCCGTTGAGCACCAGACTGGACAGGGCGGGGGAGATGTGCAGCCAGTGCTGAATCAGCAGCACCGCTCCCAGCACGCCGCCCTCGGTGATTCCGGAAATGGAGTGGACGTTGTACATGCCGAATGCCAAAAAGGCAGCGGATAAAAAGGTAATAACACAATTGCGGATTTTTGTTTTCATGATTTCTCCTGATAATAAAATATTCTTCGGTTTTCCTCCACATTGGGAGATTCGATTCCTACGGTGCAGAACAGGCCGTAAAGGCTCCCGATTTGCCGTTCTCTCTCCTCCAGCGCCTCTCCGGCATTGCGGAACCAGCTCTGCTCCCGAAGGACAGCACGGCCCCGATCCGTAAAGGCCAGCACCCGGATCACCGGGGGAAGGACTCCCATGTCCGCCTCCGTCAGGCCCAAAAAGGCGCATAAAATCATCCGGTCAATTCTTGTACGGGTGTAACGCTTGGACTTGGTGGCTTCAATGATGGAGTTCAGGTTGTTCTGACTGCGGCACGCCTTCATCAGCTTCCGCCACAAGCCCTCGGAGCCATAGGGCAGCCGCTCAAAATCCTCATCCGCCATGGTTCGCAGCTTGGCAAGAACAGCCCGCTCTCCTGCTTCCAGGGTGTGAAGCCGGGAATTTTGGAGCAGGGGAAGAGTGCTTTGGGGTACAGCTTCCTCCCAGTCGCCGCCGGAAAGCATTACCTTGCGAAGGGCAGTGGCTGAGGGCGCCTGACTGTTCAGCGTATGGGAATGGTAATCCCCCTCCCGGAAAACGGGAAAAATGGTCATGGAGGAGCCTTGGGATAGAATCGCCTTGGTGTATTCTATCCCCAAAATGTCATTGGGATTTGATAGTCCGGCGGCGATTCCCATTTTGGAAAGGGCGCTCTGTCTCGCGACGGGAAAAGAACAGCCGGAGGCGAGTTCTTCCTTCAAAACTGCCGGGAATTCAGGGGACAGCAGCGCCCGGGCCGTTTCCATAAGGGCTTGCGAATTCATGGTTTCCGTGCCAAAGCACAGGGTATCACAGCAGGAGGAAAGAATACGGACTCCTCCGGCAGCAAACCCCTCTGCCGAGGAAAGGGAAACGGTGACAGGCATTTCAAGCACCAAATCCGATCCGGACAGCACTGCGGCTCTGGCTCGGAGGGATTTATCCACAATGGCGGGGGCTCCCCGCTGCACGAAGTTCCCGCTCATCAGGCACAGAACGGTACAATCTGATCCCATGGCCTGCCGAACCTGCTGAATCTGATGCCGATGGCCGTTGTGAAAGGGATTGTATTCGCAGATGATTCCGACAGTCTTCATAGAGCCCTTCCTTTTGCAAAAAAATTCCGTTTTGGGGGTTGAGAAATGGAAGAAAATAGACTATAATATTCCCAGTTATGGAAATCATACCATATTATCTCCCAAAAAGAAACAACAAATTATCTAGGAGGCAATCCCAATGAATGTTCTGGTTATCAACGCCGGCAGCTCCTCTTTGAAGTATCAGCTGATGAACCCGGAGACCGGCGATGTATCTGCCAAGGGCCTGTGCGAGCGTATTTACATCGACGGCCGGCTGACCCACAAGGTAGGGGACAAGAAGGTCGTGAAGGACATCCCCATGCCCACCCATTCCGAGGCCATTCAGGCTGTGCTGGAAATCCTGGTGGACCCCGTTGACGGTGTTATCAAGTCCGTGGACGAAATCGACGCTGTGGGCCATCGTGTGCTCCATGGCGGCATGAAGTTCTCCGACTCCTGCATCATCGATGATGCCTGCATCAAAGCCATCGAGGATTGCATTCCTCTGGGCCCCCTGCACAACCCTGCCAACCTGATGGGCATTCGTGCCTGCCAGGCGGTCATGCCCAACACCCCTCAGGTCGCTGTGTTCGATACCGCTTTCCACATGACCATGCCCCCCAAGGCCTACCGCTACGCCATTCCTACGGAGTATTACAAGAATGACGACATCCGCCGCTACGGCTTCCACGGCACTTCCCACAAGTATATCGCCCGCCGTGCTGCCGAGCTCATGGGCACCAAGAATTTCAAGATGGTCAACTGCCATCTGGGCAACGGTTCCTCCTTGTCCGCAGTGAAGGACGGAAAGTGCCAGGATACCTCCATGGGCCTGTCTCCTCTGGCCGGTGTTCCCATGGGCACCCGCTCCGGTGACATCGATGCCTGTGTGGTGCAGTTCATCTGCAACAAGTACGGCATGAGCGTGGACGACTGCCTGACCATGCTGAACAAGAAGTCCGGTGTGCTGGCCCTGTCCGGTGTCTCCTCCGACTTCCGTGACCTGACTGCCGGTGCCGAGAGCGGCAACGAGGACTGCCAGCTGGCTCTGGACAAGTTCTACTATGAGGTTGCCAAGTATGTTGGCGCCTATACCGCCGCCTTGAACGGCATCGACATGCTGACCTTCACCGCCGGCGTGGGCGAGAACGATGCCGATGCCCGTGCCGCCATCTGCTCCTACCTGGGCTTCATGGGCGTGAAGATCGACGCCGAGAAGAACAAGGTTCGCGGCCAGGAGATGAAGATTTCCACCGAGGATTCCGCTGTTCAGGTTTGGGTCATCCCCACCAACGAAGAGCTGATGATCGCCCAAGATACCGCCGAGTTGGTCAACGCCGCAAAGTAAATTACCCAAAACAGGAGCCGCCGCTGGAAAAACGGCGGCTCCTTAAATATTAGAAAGAAGTGAGCCTATGCCGATCCCCGGAATCCAACAGCCTGATATTTTGCCAGCTGGGGACATGGTGCGGCTTCGCAGGTTTGACGGGTATTTTCCCTTTGCTTTCAATTGGTACCAGGATACGGAAACTGTGTATCTGGTGGATGGCGTGAAGGTGCCCTACTCCTGGGAAAAGCTGGGAAGGATGTACCATTATCTGGATCAGCATGGAGAACTTTACTTTATCGAAGTATGGGAGGACGGCAGATTTCACCCTGTTGGAGATGTCTGCTTTTCAAAGGACGATTTGCCCATTGTCATTGGAGAGAAAACCTGCCGGGGCAGGGGCCTGGGAAAAAAGGTGATTTCTGCGCTGATTCAAAGAGGGCGGGATCTCCAATATGGTACTCTCCGGGTCAAGGAGATTTACGAATACAATACCGCTTCCCGGAAATGCTTTGAAAGCCTGGGCTTCCGCGTCCAGGAGAAGACAGCGAAGGGAAACAGTTTTGTGCTGTCATTGAAGGAGGAACCGCTATGAAAACAGTAACGGAGCGCTTTTTGCGCTACGTCAGCTTCGACACCCAATCCGATGAAGAATCCACAACCTGCCCTTCTACCTCCAAGCAGAAGCTTCTGGGTGCTGCTCTGGTGGAAGAAATGCAGGAACTGGGCATTGCCGACGCCCGAATGGATGAAAATGGCTATGTCTACGGCACCGTCCCCGGCGACAAAAGCCTTCCAATCATCGGCCTGATCGCCCATATGGACACGTCCCCGGATGCCTCCGGCGCAAACATCAAGGCGAAAATCGTGGCCTATGACGGGTCCGATGTGCTGCTGAACCAGGAAAAGGGCATCTATCTGCGGGAGGCGGATTATCCCATCCTGAAAAACAGCCGGGGAAAGCACCTGATCATTACCGACGGCACCACGCTGCTGGGAGCGGATGACAAAGCCGGCATTGCCGAGATTATGACGGCTGCCCAGCGCTTGATTACGGACGGCGGCAGACACGCCACCTTGAAAATCGGCTTTACCCCCGACGAGGAGATCGGCAGAGGAGCAGATTTGTTTGATGTAAAGGGCTTTGGTGCAGACTATGCCTTTACCGCCGACGGAGGCACTATCGGGGAGCTGGAATATGAGAACTTCAATGCCGCAAGCGCCAAAGTTGTCTTCCACGGGCTGAACATCCATCCCGGCTCTGCCAAGGGAAAAATGGTCAATTCTATGTATCTTGCCATGGAATATCAGAATTTGCTGCCTGCAGCCCAGAAGCCGGAGTATACGGAAGGGTACGAAGGCTTCATCCACTTGCTTCACATGGAGGGCGAAGTAGAGAGAAGCCGCCTGGATTATATCATCCGGGACCATGACATGGCGAAATTCCAGCAGAAAAAAGCTCTCATGGCTTCCGCCGCGGAATTTCTCAACCGGAAGTATGGCGACGGAACCGTGGAAATAACCCTCAAGGACAGCTATTTCAATATGAGGAAGTGCATTGAACCTCATATGCAGATCATTGAGCGGGCCAAGGCAGCCATGAGGGCAGCGGGAATGGAACCGAAAGAGGTGCCCATCCGGGGCGGAACCGACGGTGCCCGGCTCTCCTTTGAGGGGCTGCCCTGCCCGAACCTGTGCACCGGCGGAGAGAATTACCACGGCAGGTTCGAATTCATCCCCGTGGAGGATATGGAAGCCTGCGTGGATATGCTGGAACACATTCTCAGAGATTTTTAAGCTGAAAAAAGGAGGCCGCCCCGATGGGCAGCCTCCATGTTTTTTGTGGAAGGAAAATCAGCCTTCAAAATCCTCTTCATTGGCCACGGGAATCGCATCCTCGGACAAACCTTCCTGGGGGGCGGGTTCTTCGGGAGCAGCGGCCTCAGGAGTGGCGGGCTCAGACGCTTCCTCAGCCTGCACGGGTGCCTCTTCCTGCTTATCGGTAAAATCACTCTCAGTGGCAATGGGGGCGTTCACAGCGGACTTACAGCAGCAACCGCTCATGATCCCCTTTGCCCATTCGACAATTTTGTCGCCATAAGTGGCAACGATGTAAACAGCGCCCACTGCGGCGGCGAGGGCAGTAAAGAGCTTTACGATGGTATTGAACTTCATGGAATAAACCTCCTCATCGGCTTTCATATTACAAGGATAGTATAACCAATTTCAGCAGAAAATGCAACATGGAATTTGCAAAAAATGTGTGTACGACCATGTTTATACATAGTGATACAGGCCTCTGACACTGACCTCACCGGAATTGACCGCTTCTACCGTCCCATTTTCGTATTTTACAATCAGCGCCCCCTCCTCGTCCACATCCAGCGCTCTGCCGTGACGAACCTCGTCCCCCCGTAGAATGCTGACCTCCTGGCCCAGAGTGACACAGTCCCGGCGGTATTGAGAAAGAAGGGCTTCCCGATTTGTCAGAAGTGCCTGATTCATGCGGTAATAGGCATCGATCATTTTTGCGGCCACCAGGGAACGGTCAATTTCCTTCCCGGTAAACATCCTCAGAGAACCAGCCAGTTCACGGATTTCAGGCGGAAAATCCTCACAGGCTTGATTGCAGTTGACACCAGTTCCAACAATGGCATAGGCTGCTGTCCCATCGCCCTTCAGTCCCAGTTCCGTCAAGGTTCCGGAAAGTTTTCTCTTTTGAAATACAAGGTCGTTGGTCCACTTGATTCCCGGGCGGAAGAGCGCCGACTGCTCGATGGCGGTGCAGGTGGCACTGGCGGCGGCACAGGTCAGATGCATCAGGTCCTTTGGACCGCAATTGGGGCGAAGCAGGACGCTCAGATAGATGCCAAGGCCTGAGGGAGAGTGGAAGCTTCTGCCCAGCCGCCCCCGCCCACCGGTTTGCATATTGGCCACCAGTACAGTTCCCTCTGGCGCTCCCTCCAGCGCCATCTGTTTCAGCACGTCATTGGTGGAAGAGATGGTGTAAAAATATTGGATTTTATCACGCCAAGGGTTGGTTAGAGGAACCTTTTCAATGATTTCATGCAGCATATCTCAGGCAATATCCCCTTTGACTTCCTCGGGAGGATTGTCCAGCACCTCCGGTTTTGTGATAATCCGCTTGAAGTGTTTGAAAAATGTTGCGTAGTAATAGCCGTCCACAATCCGCTCATCCAAGGTAAATTTGAAATCTACATATTTTCGGGGTACTACGGTACCATCCTCTAGTACTTCCACAGATTTTCTCTTACAGCCAAAGGAGCCAAAAACCGGGAGATTTCCAAAGTCGTAGAGATGATGGTAGATCGGAGGAATGCCCAAGCTGCCCATGGAGGTGAAGAAGATACTCCCATGGAAAGGACTGACCTCCAGCAGAAACTTGGGAAGAAGTCCAAAATAATCCAGGGTTTTCAGGCTCCAGACCAAAAATTTCAGGAAAACACCCGGAACCAGCATCAGAAGATGGGCGGTATTGTCAAAGCCGGAATCCAGGGGTGTATCCTTCGCCTGCTCGATTTGGGCATTGAGCTTGTTGTATACGTCGGCGGCAGTGTCCTTTGGGGACAGATGTGCCTTGATGACGGTTTCCGGGGAACTGGTGCTCATTTCCTTCTTCACAGTCAGGCAAAATTGAATGTCTTCTCCCCGGGAATATACCTTCTGCCCGGAGATAAAACGGTTGAGCCCTGGGTATCTGGCAAGGGTTCGGCAATATGCCGCCAGGAAGACGTGCATAATGCCGAAATTGGTCAGCCCCTCCCGGCGCTTCTGCCGGATATAGCGCTCCACATTGCTGATTTCAAGGGATTCCTCATAGGTATTGGAGGAAGTGTTGCGTGTAACCATGATGTAAGGGGAGACCTGATCCATTGCGGACAGACTGCGGATTCGCCGCCCGTCACTGCGATCGCCCCATCTGCGGTGGTATTGTCCTGCCGGGTGAACCCGAATGGCAAAGGATACAAAGAACCAGCCAAGCAGAGCTGCTATGTCAGAGTGGATTCTAACAAATCCGTCTAAGTTTTTTGTGGTCAGAATCAGCTTGTTGTTGTAGAGTACGGTTGCCATTGTGGCGGCAATAAGAAAGGGAAGAAACCATAGCCATCCCCGTCGGCTGCCTGAAACAATTTCTGCGTAGACAAGGGAGAGAAAAATCAGCGCAACCCAAAACAGCCATATGTAAAGCTTAACGCTGACATGTCCCGCCACACAAATGGCACAGTAGATTGCCATCATGCAGACGGGGATCGTGGTCTTGTAGAAGCATTCTGTACCATCTGTCAGAATAATGAATAGGTACAGTGCCGTGGCAGCGAGGGGGAGAATCAACTGCCCCCAGAAGTTTACTGTGCCAGCGTGTTTCGTGAATCCAAAAACCACGACTCTTGCCGCAATGGAATACACCAGACAGATTGTCATAAGCCAGGTAAAAACGTTTTTTCGGTTAATATACAGGTGAATTCTGTTTTCCATCTTTCGTTTCCTCAATTTCTTTATAGGTTCAATATTTGCTTTACTGCAGCAATGAAGCTGGGATCTGTGCCGCAGCAGCCGCCAAGAATCTGGGCGCCGTTATCTGCACATTGCTTCATAATTTCGGCAAATTCACCGGATGAGAGGTTATATTCAGCGATGCCAGCCGAATTGATCACCGGGATACCGGCATTTGGCTTGCAAATCAATGGAAGAGCGGTGTACCGCCGGAGCTTGCTGACCAGATGGGGCGTCATCATGCCTGCGGCAACACAGTTGAAGCCCACGGCGTCTGCCCCCGCTTCCTCCAGCTCCCGGAGTACCTTCCCGGCATCGGCGCCGGAAAACAGGGAGCCGTCTTCCTGCATGGTGAAGGAGAACATGGTCGCTCCGGCACATTCCAGCTCTGCGGCGGTGAGAATGGCCTCCGCTTCCTGGGGATAGAGCAGGGTCTCGCCCACCAGCAGATCCGCTCCGCCGTCAATCAGTCCACGAATCTGGCGGCGGTAATTCTCTACCAGTTCATCGAAGCAATCCGAATTCCAGCTTTCACAGAATGCGGCCAGAGTGGTAATGTCACCTGCAATGAGACAGCCGGGGGCGGCAGACCGACTCAGTGCCACCAACGCTTCGTTGATTTCCTCGGTCTGCTTTTCCATACCCACCGCCCTCAGTGCCATTGGCTGAGCCTGGAAGGTGGGGGCATAGATGATTTGAGAGCCAGCCTCCGCAAATCCACGCTGGAGCGATACCAGCGGCTCTGGATGCTCCAGCACCCAGCTTTCAGTGCAGCAGCCCTTTGGCATCCCGGCGTTTCTCAGATTGGAACCGGTGGCGCCGTCCAGGAGATGGATCCCCTGGGAAAGATACCGGCGAAATTCTTCTTTGGTTAACATTGCTTTTCCCGCCCTCCTTTTATCTTCTCAAAGCAGAGCCATTATATAATATTTCATCCGGAAATGCAATATTGATTGACCTTTTGGGTAAAATCTGGTACGATATGGAAAACACAAAAAGGAGCTGCAAAACATGAACAAAACAACCCTGCGTAAATATGCCAATCTGATTGTCCGCTGCGGTGCCAATGTCCAGAAGGGACAGGTTGTGCTCATCTATGCGGAGCTGGATCAGCCGGAATTTGTCCAAATGGTGGTGGAGGAGGCCTACAAAGCAAAGGCATCCGAGGTCATCGTTGAGTGGAATTATCAGCCTCTGGCAAAAATTCACTTCCGCAACCGCACCGTTAAGAACTTGGGCACTGTGAAGGAATGGGAGAAGGCCCGCCAGGAGTACTACTGCGAGACCCTTCCTGCCCGTATCCATCTGGTTTCCGAGGATCCGGACGGCTTGAAGGGCATCAACATGGAGAAGGTCACCAAGGCCAGAAGAATGAGATACCCCATCCTCAAGCCCTACAATGACCGCCGGGAGAACCGGGAGCAGTGGTGCATTGCCGCAGTTCCTGGTGCAGCCTGGGCCAAAAAAGTTTTTCCCGGGATGAGGACCAGCACTGCCATGGAAAAGCTCTGGGAAGCGATTTTGTTCACCTCCCGGGTGGACGGCGACCCCATTGAGGCCTGGAAGCAGCATAATGCGGATTTGGCGGCCCGGTGCCGGTATCTCAACGACCTGCACATCCGTTCCCTGCACTACACCGCCAATAACGGAACGGAATTCACCGTTGGAATGATTGAAGAGGCTCAGTTCTGCGGCGGCGGGGAAACCAGCCTGCAAAACATCTTCTTCAACCCCAATATCCCCACCGAGGAATGCTTCATCTCTCCCAAGCGGGGAGAGGCAGAGGGCATTGTCTACTCCACCAAGCCCCTATCTTACCGGGGACAGCTGATTGAGAATTTCTCCATCCGCTTTGAAAACGGCAAGGCAGTGGAGGTTCATGCCGAAAAGGGAGAAGAGCTGCTGAAAAATATGATCGAGATGGACGAAGGTGCCGCCTATCTGGGTGAGTGCGCCCTGGTGCCCCAGGCCAGCCCCATTGCCGAAAGCGGCATCCTGTTCTACAACACCCTGTTCGACGAAAACGCCGCCTGCCACCTGGCTCTGGGTATGGGCTTTGCCGATACCATCAAGGATTTCCAGAATAAGACCCTGGAGGAGTGCCGGGAACTGGGCGTCAATGACTCCATGATTCATGAGGATTTTATGATCGGCTGTGACAGCATGAACATCGATGCCACCTGTGCTGATGGCCGTGTAGTGCCCATTTTCCGGGCCGGCAACTGGGCGTTCTAAGGGGCTTTTGCGGAACCAGCCAGGAGTTTCCAAAGAAAAACAGAAAATTTCAAAAAAACACTTGCAATCTATCTTGAAATGTGATACTATATCCGGGCGATTGAAGATTGCCAGGGCATTTATGCCTTTAACTGATTAGAAAGAGGTGAACGAAATGAAGGAAGGTATCCACCCCAAATACGAACAGACCACGATCCGCTGTGCTTGTGGCAATGTCTTTACGACTGGCTCCACGAAGAAGGATATTCGTGTTGAAATCTGCTCCAAGTGCCACCCTTTCTATACCGGCAAGCAGAAGCTGGTTGACACTGGTGGACGTGTTGATCGCTTCAACAAGCGTTTTGGCCTGAAGTAAGATTGAAGCCCGCACTACGGCGACGTGGTGCGGGCTTTTTCTTTTTTGATTGTCTTGCCCGCGCCGCGCAGAATGTGGTATACTATCTTTTGTGTACTGACAATGGAGGTTATCTATGGAACAATATGAAAATGCGCAGGAACGGGCAATTCTGGTGGGCCTGAATGCCGACTGCTTTACACAGGAGGAAACCGCCACCGAGGAGACGCTGGAGGAGCTGGAAGCGCTGCTGGAAACCGCCGGCGGCTTCTGCACGGCGAAGGTGCTGCAAAACCGCCATGCCCCCGATGCCCACAGCTTCATCGGTGAGGGAAAGGCACAGGAGGTTCGGATGCTGGTGGAGGCCACTGCGTCCACCATGGTGATTTTTGACAATGAACTTTCCCCGGGAAATATTCGTGCGCTGGAAGAGATTATTGGCGTCACGGTGCTGGACAGAAGCGCCTTGATTCTGGATATTTTTGCCCAGAGAGCCAAGACCAGGGAAGGCCGTCTTCAGGTGGAGCTGGCTCAGTACAAGTATCTCTTGCCCCGGCTTTCCGGCATGGGAACCAGCCTTTCCCGGCAGGGTGGCGGCATTGGTACCAGAGGCCCCGGTGAAACCAAGCTGGAAAGCGACCGCCGTCACATCCGGGAACGGATCAATCGGCTGGAGGAGGAACTGGAACGGGTGCGTCAGGTCCGAAGCGTCCAGCGGGAGCGGAGAATCAAGAATTCCGTTCCGGTGGTGGCCATTGTGGGCTACACCAACGCCGGAAAATCCACTCTGCTGAATCGGCTCACCGGCGCCGGAATACCGGCCAACAACCGGCTGTTTGACACGCTTGATACCACATCCCGTCAGCTTACGGTGTCCGACAATCTGGATGTGATTCTTTCGGATACCGTTGGCTTTATCGCAAAGCTTCCCCATCACCTGGTGAACGCTTTCCGGGCCACCTTGGAGGAACTGGAGTATGCGGACTTGCTGCTGCATGTGATTGATGCCTCCGACCCCAACCGGGAGGAGCACGTTTCCGTGGTGGACAAGCTGATCGCCCAGCTGGCAAAGCCCGGGACGCCGGTGCTGAAATGCTATAACAAATCGGATTTGGTTTCCCCAGAGGAAATCCCAACCGGGGAGGATGTCGTAGCCATTTCCGCCGCCCGGGGCGCCGGGATGGAGGAGCTGCTCCGCAGGATTGAGTGCGCTCTTGGCCAGGCCCGGCATCATGTGGCACTGTGCCTGCCCTATTCCATGGGCGGCCAGGTGGAGACCCTTCACGACCATGCCCAGGTGAAGCGTGTGGAATACACCGAGAAGGGAATTGAGCTGGAAGCGGTGTTGGACGATATTTTATATGGAAGACTGCGTTCTTACGTGACGAAGGAGTGCTGAGCCTTGGAAGAATACCTGGTGCCCACCGATTTTGGAGAGGATGAATTCACGGAAAAGAAATCCCGCTTTATCGGGCGGGTCTGGCCGGTTCAGACAGAGGAAGAGGCGCTGGCCAGAATCCAGGAAATGAAGAAAAAGCATTACGATGCCACCCACAACTGCTGGGCCTATATCATCCATGACGGCCCCGTACGTTTTTCCGATGACGGGGAGCCCGGCGGCACTGCCGGAATGCCCATACTCCAGGTGTTGCAGCGGGAGGGGCTCCATAACATTGTCTGCGTGGTTACCCGGTATTTTGGCGGCATCCTTTTGGGAGCGGGAGGCTTGGTTCGTGCCTATACAAAGGGTGCAAAGATCGCCGTGGATGCCGCCGGAAAATCCATGAAGCGAGTATGGACGGTGCTCTACGTGCCCTGTCCCTACAGCTTCTTTGAGCGGGTCAGGCTGGAAGCAGAGAGCTTTGGCGGAATCATTCGGGATGCCCAGTTTGGCGCAGAGGTGGAGCTGGAAATTCTCTTCCCCCAGTCCCAGGCGCAGCCCTTTCTGAATCGGCTGACGGATATGACCTCCGGCACCGTGGAAGGGCTGGAAACCGGGCAGGAGTACCGGGCATTCCCCATTACATAGGAGGTAGCGCCATGACAGTGAGAGAAGAATTGGAGTACCAGGAGCACCGCCGGCTCAATCCCCTTGCCGCCTTTGCCGATCAGAGCTCCGGCCGCCCCAGGGCGGAGCTGCCGTCAGAAAACGATGTGCGCACCTGTTATCAGCGGGACAATGACCGCATTGTCCACTGCAAGGCCTTTCGCCGCCTGATGCACAAAACCCAGGTTTTCCTCCGGCCGGAGGGAGACCACTACCGCACCAGAATGACCCATACCCTGGAGGTAACCCGGATTGCCCGCACCATGACCCGTGCCTTGGGCCTGAATGAGGATTTAGCGGAGGCCATTGCCATGGGACATGACCTGGGGCATACACCCTTTGGCCATGCCGGGGAAGCGGCACTGTCCGCCTGCCTGGGAAAACCCTTCCGTCATAATGAGCAGAGCCTGCGGGTGGTGGATTATTTGGAAAATGACGGTAGAGGCCTGAATTTATCCAACGAGGTTCGCTTAGGAATCCTGGGCCACACCGGAGACTATATTCCGCAGACGCTGGAGGGCCAGGTGGTCCGCCGCTCCGATCAGATTGCCTATGTCAACCATGACATTGACGACGCCGTCCGAGCTGGAATTCTCAGCGACGATGATCTTCCCAAAGAGATTGTCGCCATTCTGGGAGCCACCCACAAGGAGCGAATCAACACTTTGGTGTGCGATTTGATTTTTACCTCCCGGGAGGCGGGGGCCATCTGCCTGACACCCAAGGTGGATGAGGCCCTCAAGGAGCTTCGCAGCTTTATGTTTGACCGTGTCTATCGAAATCCTGTCGCAAAAGGGGAAGAGAGCAGAGCAAAGGCCATGCTTCAAAAGCTTTTTGAATACTACATCAGCCACCCGGAGGCCCTTCCCGAGGACTTCCAGCCCCAGCTCAGCTTCGATGGTATGGAGCGCACCGTCTGCGACTATATTGCCGGAATGACAGACAATTACGCTGTGAACAAATTTACGGAACTTTTTGTGCCGGCAGGCTGGAATATCCGTGGATAATGTGATATGATAGCCACGTGAAGTGTAAAGAGAGAGGAGGGGGATTATGGCTTTTCCACCGTCGTTTTTGGATGAATTGGCGGCCCGGAACCCAATCGAGGATGTGGTTGGACAATATGTCAATCTCCGGCGATCCGGCTCCAATCTGTTCGGCCTGTGCCCCTTCCACGGGGAAAAGACCGCATCTTTTTCCGTCAATCCGGAGAAGGGAATCTACTATTGCTTTGGCTGTCACAAGGGCGGAAGCGTCATCAATTTTCAGATGGAAATTGAAGGGTTGAGTTACCCGGATGCCGTCCGTGCCCTGGCGAAGAGGGCGGGGATGGAGGTGCCGGAGGATGCCCAGTACCAAAATCGTTACCATAAGCAGGAGCGGCTCTGGGCCTTGTCCAAGGAGGCTGCACGATTTTTCAATACCCAGCTGTATACTCCGGCAGGGGCGGAAGGGCTGGCCTATGCCCAGAAACGGGGAATGCCAAAATCCACCCTTACCAAATTCGGAATTGGGTTTGCGCCCAACGCTTGGTCTGACCTTTGTGACGCCATGATGGCGAAGGGCTATACCGAGGAAGAATTGAAGGAGTCGGGGCTTGCCTCTGTCTCACAAAAAAACGGAAAGATTTATGACCGGTTCCGCAACCGCCTGATGTTTCCTATTATCGATGTCCGGGGCAATGTCATTGGCTTCGGCGGTCGGGTGATGGATAACTCCACCCCCAAATATCTGAATTCTCCGGAAACTGCTATTTTCAACAAACGAAAAAATCTGTTTGCGCTGAACCTGGCCAAGAAAACAAAGCTGGGTTACATGATTCTGGTGGAAGGATATATGGACGCCGTGGCGCTGCACCAGTATGGCTTTGACTGTGCGGTGGCATCTCTGGGCACGTCTTTGACGGAGGAGCATGCGGCGCTGCTGTCCCGCTATACCGAGCAGGTGATGCTGATTTACGATGGGGACGAGGCGGGGCAGAACGCCACCAAAAGAGCCATTCCCATGCTGGAAAAGGCGGGCCTCCAGGTGAAGGTTCTGCAAATGCGGGACGCAAAGGACCCGGATGAGTTTTTGAAAAAATATGGTGCCGACCGGTTCCGGCTTCTTTTGGAGGAATCCTCCAACCGGGTGGAGTATCAACTCCGGGCCATCCAGAGAAAATACGATCTGCGGGAGGACGACCAGCGCATTCGGTTCATTGCCGAGGCGGCGGAATTCATCAGCACCCTTGGCAGTGCGGTTCAGCGGGAGGTCTACGGCGGGCGGGTTGCCGAGGCCGCCGGGATTTCGGCAGATTCCATGAAAATTGAGGTCAATAAGGCCTTCAAACGCCGCCTTTCCAGAGAGAAGAAAAAGCAGGAGAAGATCAATCTTTCTCCGGCGGCCAATCTTCAGCCCAAGGACCGGCACATCCGCTATGACAATATCAAATCCGCCATGGCAGAGGAAAGCCTGATTGCCATGCTTCTGCGGGAACCGGCGCTTATTAGCTCCTGCCAGGGGCTTTCCCAAGAATTCTTTTCTTCTCAGATGCTGGGACGTGTCTACGAACAGCTGCGTCAAAACGCCCTTCAGGGAGTTGAGGTCTCCCTGGCTGCACTGACTGACTTTACGCCTGAGGAAATGTCCCATATCGCTCTGATTGTTCAGCGGCACGATGGCCCTGTCTCAGAGGATGGGCTCCTCGACTGCATCCGAACCATTCGCACGGAGAACCAGATTCAGACTGCAAGAACCGACCAAAACAACGACGGCCTTCTGTCGTATCAGAAACAGATGCTTGCCCGAAAAGGACTGAAATCATGACTGAAACCACCGAAAAAACCACTGAAAACACTTACGATGAGGACATTCATCAATATCTGAATGAGATCAGAGGCATTCCTCTCCTCACTGCGGAGCAGGAACGGGATTTGGCAAAGCGCTGCGCTGCCGGCGATGAAGCGGCGATCCGGCAAATGGTCAATTCCAATCTCCGCCTGGTGGTCTATATCGCCAAGGAGTATGCCGGTCGGGGCGTTGCGTTGATGGATTTGATTCAGGAGGGCAGCATTGGCCTGCTGGCGGCTGCCAGAAAGTTTGATTATACCAAGGACTATCGTTTTTCAACCTATGCCACCAAATGGATTCGCCAGGGCGTGACCCGCTGCCTGATGAATAACAGCGGCATCATCCGTGTCCCTCTGCACACGGCGGAGAAAATTCGGAAGGTGGAGGCGGCAAAAAATCAACTGAAACAGCAGTTCGGTACCGAACCCACCGCTGAAGAAATCAGCCAGTTGGTGGGGATGTCCGCCGACAGGGTAGAGGCGCTGCTGGGGCTTGCGCCGGATGTCTGCTCCCTGGATGCACTCACCGGGGACAATGACAAAAATACCCTGGGTTCCATGGTCGCTGACTTGGACGCGCTCCAGCCCCAGGAGGCCCTGGTTCGTCAGGAATTGGAGAAAATGATGCAGAAGATGCTCAGCACCCTGACAGAGCGGCAGAGGAAGATTCTCTGTCTGCATTTCGGCTTGGAGGATGGAGTGGAGCATTCTCTGGAAGAGATTGGAAAGCTGCTGGGAATCTCCAAAGAGCGGGCCAGGCAGGTTGAGCGTCAGGCCATGGACAAGCTCCAAAAAATGGGGACCAGCATGGGATTGGAGGATTTTTTGGAATGATGGATTTCCAGTTTGAACAAAGCCCTTGGGAAGCGTATCTGAATTCCTGCGGTAACGGGGCTTCCTTACCGGCCTGGAAGCTTCTCTCCTTATTGGAGGGTGAAGACGACGATTCCGTAGAGGATGCTTTTCAGACCATTGCGGAAAAGAACATCTCCGTGGATTTTTCCGGTCTTCCCAGAACCGTTCCGGATGGACAAATGGCACAGCGGCTCAGGCAGGAGCGGGAATATGTCCAAAACGGACTGAAAACCACTGACATGGAGGAAAATGACCCTCTGCGGCTGTACTTGGAGGAGATCGCCGGAATTCCTTCCTTTGGCGACGAGTTGCTTCTCTCTCAGGAACTGCTCTCCGGGGGTGAGAAGGCGGATGAACAGCTGACCAATCTTGGACTCAGCCGGGTTATCGAGCTGGCTCAGGAATTTGCAGGTTGGAATGTCCTCCTTCTGGATTTGATTCAGGAGGGAAGCATCGGACTGTGGGAAGCTATTCGCTCCTTCCCCGGGGGAGATTACCCGCTTTACCGGGACAAGATGATTCGGCTTGCACTGGCGAAGTCCGTAATTCTGCAAGCCAGAAGCAATGGCGTTGGTCAGAAAATGCGCCAGGCGCTTCAGGATTACCGCAGCACTGACGAGCGGCTTCTGACAGAGCTTGGCCGCAACCCTTCCCTGGAAGAAATTGCCGAGGGTATGAAGATAACCCTGGAAGAGGCTAAATGTATCAAGAAGATGATGAGCGACGCCCTTCTTGTGGGTCAGACGGCGCAATTGGCAAAGCCGGAATCCCCCGAGGATGAAATGGCTGTGGAGGATACCGCTTATTTCCAGATGCGCCAGCGCATCGGAGAGCTTCTTTCCGCGCTGGACGAGCAGGAGGCCAAAATTCTTACATTGCGCTTTGGCCTGGAAAAAGAACGCCCCATGAGCGCCGAGGAAGTAGGCAGGATGCTGAATCTCACCGCCGGAGAGGTTTCCCGGCGGGAGGCAGCGGCCCTGTCCAAGCTGCGCCAGAAGAAATAAGGGAAGGAAAGATGAAGTATGAAAACAATTTCTGTCGCCATTGACGGTCCCGCCGGTGCCGGTAAGAGCACCATTGCCCGCCAGCTTGCCGCCGAGCTTGGCTTTCGGTATGTGGACACCGGCGCAATTTACCGTACTGTGGCCTATTTTATGGATTTGTGGGGGGTAAGCCCCAAGGATGCGGACGGCGTAAACCGGTATATCGATGAGCTTACCATCGACATTGAATACGACGAAGACGGTTTGCAGCACATGATCATGAATGGAATGGATGTCACCGGCGACATTCGCACCCCGGAGATTTCTCAGAAGTCCAGCCTGATCTCCGCTCACGCCTGTGTCAGGGAGATGCTGCTGGATATGCAGCGGGAGGAGGCCGCCCGGCACAATGTGATCATGGATGGCCGGGATATTGGGACAGTGGTTCTGCCCAAGGCCACGGTGAAGATTTTCCTCACCGCCTCGCCGGAAGTGCGGGCAAAGCGCCGCTTTGACGAGCTGACCGCCAAGGGAGAGAAGGTGGACTACGACACCATTCTGAAAGAAATCCAGCAGCGGGACTACCAGGACACCCACCGGGACATTGCCCCGCTGAAAATGGCACGGGACAGCATTAAGGTGGACACCTCCCAGATGACCATTGAAGAGGTCGTGGCAGCGATTCGGGCCATTGTCCGTGAGAAAACCGGCCTATGAGTGTCACAGTAGCGAAGAGCGCTGGCTTCTGCTTCGGCGTCAGCCGGGCGGTGGAGCTGGTGGAGACGGCGGCAGGGGAAGGGAAACACACCGTTACCCTGGGGCCCATCATCCACAACCGTCATGTGGTTGACCGGTTCGAGAAGATGGGCATTCAGGTCATCGATCAGCCGGAGCAGGCATCGACGGGGGACTCTGTGATTATTCGTTCCCACGGGGTCAGCAGAGACGTATACCAGCGGCTGGAACAGCAGGGCTGTGAAATCATCGATGCAACCTGTCCCTTTGTAAAACGGATTCACAAACTGGTATCCCAGGCGGAGCAGGAGGGGCGGCTCCCCATCATCATCGGAACCCCCACCCACCCGGAGGTGGAGGGGATTGCGGGCTGGTGCAGCCGCTGCAAGGTGTTTGCGGACGCCGAATCCCTGGAAAAATGGGTGCTCGAGGAGCATGTTCCAAGGGATTTGCCAGTTTGTATGGTTTCACAAACTACGTCCACAGAATTTTTGTGGAAAAAATGCGTCAAATTTGCAAAAAAACAGTTTACTTACTTGCAAACATTTGATACAATATGTAGAGCAACAGAGTGTAGGCAAAGCGAAGCATCCGCGTTAAGCCAAAGATGTCAGGCAATGGTCGTTGTAGGAGATCTCAAGAGTTCCAACACAGGCCGTCTTGCGATGATTTGCCGTGAACACTGCGATAAAGTTGTCCTGGTGGATAATGCGTCCGAACTGAACAGGGACTTTTTCCGGGGTGTTTCTGATGTTGGAATCACTGCTGGTGCGTCAACACCGGCGTGGATTATAAAGGAGGTCAACAAGACTATGAGCGAAATTACCAATGTTGAGGCTGTGCAGGAGGAGAACTTTGCCGAGCTTCTCGAGCAGTCCATCAAAACTTTAAATACAGGAGATAAGGTTGTTGGAACCGTTACCGGAATCGGTAATACCGAAGTCCAGGTCGATCTGGGCACCAAGCATGCTGGTTACATTCCCTACGACGAAGTCAGCACCGACGCTTCTGTAAAGCCCGAGGACGTGCTGAAGGTGGGCGACGAGATCGAGGTCTTCGTGGTTCGCGTCAACGATCAGGAGGGCACCGTGCAGCTGTCCAAGAAGAAGCTGGACGGCCTGAAGGTGTGGGACGACATGGCTGGTTACGTGGAGAACAAGACCACCATTGACGCTGTTATCACCGAAGAGAACAAGGGCGGCCTGGTTGCCAATGTGAAGGGTGTCCGGGTGTTCATCCCCGCTTCCCAGTCCGGCATTGCCAAGGGCGGCGACATGTCCGCCATGGTGGGCAAGCCCGTTCAGCTGAAGATCACCGAGGTCAACCGTGCCCGCCGCCGTGCCATCGGTTCCATCCGTGCCGTTACCTCCGAGCAGCGCAAGGCCGCTCAGGAGAAGATCTGGAGCGAGATCGAGGTGGGCAAGCAGTACCACGGTACTGTGAAGTCCCTGACCTCCTACGGCGCCTTCGTGGACATCGGCGGCGTGGACGGAATGGTTCATGTTTCCGAGCTGAGCTGGAACCGGATCAAGACTCCCGCTGACGTTGTGAAGGTTGGCGACGAGATCGATGTGTATGTCATCTCCTTCGACCCCGAGAAGCGCAAGATTTCTCTGGGCTACAAGACCGCCGAGATGAACCCCTGGAATCAGTTCATGAGCAAGTACAGCGTGGGCGACGTGGTGGAAGCCAAGATTGTCAAGCTGATGACCTTCGGCGCTTTTGCTGAGATCATCCCCGGCGTGGACGGCCTGATTCACATTTCCCAGATCGCCGACCGCCGCATTGGCAAGCCCGAGGATGTGCTGTCCGAGGGTCAGATGGTTCAGGTGAAGATCACCGACATCGCCGAGAACAAGCGTATCTCCCTGTCCATCCGTGCTCTGCTGGAAGGCAACGACGAGGACGCCGAGTAAGCCGAGAAGGTGCAACGCACACATACCGGGGCAGGAGACTGCCCCGGTTTTTTAAGGAGAATGTTAAAATGATTAAGCATATTGTGTTATATAATTTGAAACCCGATGTTGACAAGGAAGCTTCCGTGAAGCTGATCGCCTCCTTGCTGGAGCCGCTGGTTGGCCAGATTCCCGGCCTGCAGCACCTGGAAATCCGCCGTGCTTACAACGGAGTTGACTATGCGCTCTACTCTGAATTTGAGAGCAGGGAGGCACTGGCTGCCTATGCGGTGCATCCGCTGCATCTTGCGGCAAAGGAGCAGTTCTTCCATCTGCTGGATAAGCGTGTAGCCGCCGATTACGACTTGTAAAGGAGAAATCAAATGAAAGCGATTGTCACCGTTGTAGGAAAGGACCGAGTGGGCATCATTGCCTCCGTATGCACCCAGCTGGCGGCCTTCAATGTAAACGTCCTGGACATCAGCCAGACGGTTATGCAGGGCTATTTTACCATGATGATGGCTGTGGATATTTCCCAGTGCAGCGTTCCTGTTGCGGAGCTGGCCCAGCGTATGGATCAGGCCGGTAAAGAGATGGGGCTGTCCATCCACGTCCAGCGGGAGGACATTTTCCAGGCCATGCATCGGATTTGAGGACTTGCCATGCTGAATCAGAAAGATATTCTGGAAACCCAGGCAATGATCGAAAAACAGCACCTGGACATCCGTACCATTACCATGGGCATCAGTCTTCTGGATTGCTGTGACCCCGATCTCAAGACTTGCTGCAAGAAAATATATGAGAAAATCACCCGCTGTGCCAGGGATCTGGTAAAGGTAGGCAATGATATTGAGGCGGAGTTTGGAATCCCCATTGTCAATAAGCGTATTTCCGTCACCCCCATTGCCCTGGTTGCCGGTTCCTGCGACACAGACTCCTATGTGGAGATCGCCAGAACCCTGGATGCTGCTGCCAAGACCTGTGGTGTCAACTTCATCGGCGGCTTTTCCGCTCTGGTGCAAAAGGGTGCTACCACAGGAGATTGGAAGCTGATGCATTCCATCCCTGCCGCCATGGCTGCCACCGAGCGGGTGTGCGCCAGTGTGAATGTGGGTTCCACCAAGGCCGGTATCAATATGGACGCTGTGGCCGAGATGGGCCGAATCATCAAGCAGACCGCCGAATTGACCAAAGAGGACGGCTGCATGGGCTGTGCGAAGCTGGTGGTGTTTGCCAACGCAGTGGAGGACAACCCCTTTATGGCTGGCGCTTTTCACGGCGTGGGCGAACCGGAGTGCGTCCTGAATGTGGGCGTTTCCGGCCCGGGTGTGGTCTATCATGCCCTGCAAAAGGTAAAGGGACAGCCCTTTGACGTCGTTGCCGAAACCATTAAGAAGACCGCCTTCCAGGTCACCCGTATGGGCCAGCTGGTGGGCGAGGAGGCCTCCCGCCGCCTGGGAGTACCCTTTGGAATCGTGGATTTGAGCCTTGCCCCCACCCCCGCTGTGGGCGACAGCGTTGCCCGGATTCTGGAGGAGATGGGACTGGAAGTCTGCGGCACCCACGGCACCACCGCCGCTCTGGCCATGCTCAACGATGCGGTGAAAAAGGGTGGCGTCATGGCCTCCAACCATGTGGGCGGCCTTTCCGGTGCCTTTATCCCGGTGTCAGAGGATGAGGGGATGATTGCCGCTGCCGAGAGGGGAACCCTGGTGATCGACAAACTGGAAGCCATGACCTGTGTCTGCTCTGTGGGCCTGGACATGATTGCGGTGCCCGGAGACACCAGCGCTGCCACCATTTCCGCAATTATTGCGGATGAAGCGGCCATCGGCATGGTGAATACCAAGACCACCGCAGTCCGCATCATTCCCGCCCTGGATAAAAAGGTGGGAGACCGGGTGGAAATGGGCGGATTGCTGGGCAGCGCTCCCGTTATGCCGGTTCACAGCGAGGGCAGTGACGATTTCATCGCCCGGGGCGGACGCATTCCCGCTCCGCTTCAGAGCCTGAAAAACTAAGAAAGCTCTGAATAAATCGTCTGCGGCTTACAGACAAATCCTTTGCTGTCGGCTCTTGCCGATTTCATCACAAAGAAATCCGACGAAGCGTATTTCACACTTCGTCGGACTTTTTTATGGTGTTTCGGGAATTGCGGGTTCATCGGTGGCACTTTCCGCATAGCCGGGCCAGCACCAGACCTCCTCCAGATAAGTGGAGGTGTGATCCAGCTCCCTGTAGATTTCCTCGTCCGTTTTCCGATCATACCGGCACCGATAGGCGGCTGCATAGGAGGGGTGATCGTCTACACGGTATTCCATCTTGACGTAGTAATCCCGCAGGTCAACACCCATGATCCGAACCTTCACATAGCCGTCAGAGACCTCAGCCAGAATTTTCACCGGAAGCTCGTAATCATTTCGGATTTTGAGGTCGGTTGTGCCCCAGTTGACAGTGGCGTCCAGACCCAGGGGAATGTAATTGGCAGGGAAGCCGTGGTTCTTCCGCTCCACAATGGTGAGCTCGGCAAAAAGGGAGCTGAGATACAGAGTAGAGGAGACCTGGCAGATGCCGCCGCCCACTTCATCCACCAGCTCCGTACCGGAGTAGGCGGGGGCTGGCATGTAACCTGCTTCTCTCGTCCGCTTGCCCAATGCTTCATTGTAGGACAGTGTTTCTCCGGGCTGCAAAATCAGCCCATTCAGCTTTGCACAGGCAAGGCGGAGGTTTTCGTTGCGGTTTTCGCTGTCGGAGTGCTCTGTTTTGCAGTAGCCCAGCGTCTCCTGGAACCAGGCATCCTCCTGGCTGACCTCCGGCGGCAGATACTCCATGGGAATGCGAAGCACGGTTCCCTTTTCCGCGGATTCCAGCAGGGCGGAGGTTTTTTCAATGTCAAATCCATACCCGTCTTTGCCGGGAATCACTTCCAGTGTGGCATGGTCGATGGAAGGATTTTGGGGCAGAACAGCCACCTGATTGTAAATCTGCTCCAAATCAAGGGGAGCGGGCTCTCTCAGTTCCTCCGGAATCTCCACGGATACCTGAAAAAGCTCTTTTTCATAGGCGTTCACGATTTCCTCGTAAATACCCTGCAAATCAATCAGATGGCCATTAGAACCGGTATTGATGACCAATGTCTGACAGGGGCCGTCCATTTGCTCCAAATCCGGGGCGTCCCCTTCCAGCCAGTAACCGGAGGGAACATAGACGCCTCCCAGGGAGTCAAAAAAATCCTGAAGCGCCTCCATGATTGCGGTTTTGTCCATAACCAGTTCCAAAGAAACCTTGCCGCCCTTCAAAGCGGCCTCCACTGCCTCTTCAATGGCCCAATGAACTTTGGACTGCTGGGGAGACAGCCGAAGGGTTTCCTCACCGACGCTTAGAATCAGGTCTTCCTTTTCGGCAGCATCGGAAACGCTGCTCCTGACGGCGGAAATGGCCTGTTCCTCGGTCATTCCCCCCACGGGAATACCGGAAATGGATGTTCCCTTTGGAATTTTCGGCTTTGGAAGAAATGAGGAAATCAAACTGGTTGGCTCGGTTGACTCCTCCTGAACAGCTGGCGTGACAGGCTCCTGGGGAGAGCTTTTGGGAAGAAGCAGGAGAAAAATCAGCCCAATCAGAACGGCTGCAATGGCAGCGCAGCAGATGATCAGGATCATCCGCTGCTTCTTTTTGCGAATGTTGCGTGAAATGGAAATCGCCTCCTTGGGGTGTTGGAACGGCTGCCGCATGGGTTTGCGGCAGCCGCTTGAATTATTTGGGGGACAAATCCACGCTCCTGCGGAGAATGGAATTGGGGGGGACTGGCTTTTGAAGCGGCATTGTAAACCTCATTTGAGGGGTTTTGGGTTCGTCCAGGGGATTTCCGTTTTCATCCTTCATGGCCTTTGCCTGAATCTGGAAGGGACGCAGATCGGGGCCTACCGCCTCCAAAATATCTCCCTCCCGGAATTTGTTCCGCAGGCTACAAACCGCCAGCCCTGTTTCATCACAGGATTCCACAATGGCGCAAATCTGCCAATCGCGGATGTAACGGGAATTTTCCGTATACTGGCCGGGAAATCCAAAATAGAAACCGGTGGAATAGACCCGGTGGGAAACATGTTCTACCTCGTTCCGCCAAATGGGATCCGGGTCTCTCCCGGCAAAAACATCGTCAATGCAGTGCCGGTAAGCTCCGGAGATAATGGCGGCATAATAGGCGGATTTCGCCCGCCCCTCAATTTTGATGCAGTCAATTCCCGCTTCCATCAGCTCTTTCAGATGGTCGATGGTGCACATGTCCCGGGAGTTGAGAATATAGGTTCCTTTTTCATCCTCGAAGACAGGGAAGTATTCGCCGGGACGTTTTTCCTCCATCAAGGCATACTGGTAACGGCAGGGCTGGGCGCAGGCGCCCCGGTTGGAGTCCCGGCCGGTCATGTAATTGCTCAAAAGGCATCTTCCGGAATAGCTGACGCACATGGCGCCGTGACCAAAGGTCTCAATTTCCAATTCGGGGGATACCTTTTGACGGATGGTCCGAATCTCTTCCAAACTGAGCTCTCTGGCCAGAACCACCCGCTGGGCGCCCAGGTCATACCAGGCCTGGGCGCAAGCGTAATTGGAGACGGACTGCTGGGTGGAGATATGGCGCTGGCAGTGGGGGGCGTATTTCCCCGCTAGGGTGAAGGCCCCCAGATCCGCCAGGATCAGGGCATCCACCTTGGCGCTTTCCAGCTGCTCCAAATAGGCAGGCAGAGAAGCTGCTTCATCATTGCGGGGCATGGTATTGACGGTTACATGCACCTTTACCCCGTGATTATGAGCAAACGCCACTGCCTTGGGCAGCTCCTCCGGGGGGAAATTGCCCGCAAAGGAGCGCATCCCAAAGCTTGTCCCTGCCAGATAAACCGCATCCGCCCCGTAGAGCACGGACATTTTCAGCTGCTCGGCATCACCGGCGGGGCACAGAAGCTCCAGCTTTTTCATCTCAGCCACCCACCTGTGCCCGGTTGGCGTCGTGCTCTGCTTGAGTGGTGGCGAAAATATGGGAACCGGCAGCGGGATCCAGCACATAGTAGTAGTAGTTGGTATCCGAGGGCTCCAAAGCGGCGTTCAGACTGGAAAGACCGGGGTTGGAAATGGGGCCAGGGGTAAGGCCGGTATTGGTGTAGGTGTTATAGGGGCTGTTCACTCGCAGATCCTCTGCTGTCAGATCGGTTTTGCCGTCCAGGGCGTAGATAATGGTCGCATCAATGTTCAGATAAGCGGGATTGCCCTGCCAGCAGAACAGACGGTTGTAGATGACGGAAGCGATGGTGTAGCCCTCTTGGGCGCTCGAGGTCTCCTTTTCAATCATGGAAGCTACATTTACCACATCCCTAACTGTAAACAGGTGAGAATTGATATAATCCGTTCCCTTTCCGTCCCGGCGCATCAGGTCAGCAAGGTGGTTGTTCAGTACTTGAATTTTACCACGCATGGTTTCATCGAACCGATTGTCGAAGTTGTTCAGCATTTTGGTCAGAATGTTTTTTGGAGAATCGTTCTGATAGAACTCATAGGTGTCTGGGAACAGGAAGCCCTCCAGGCAGTAGCGGTCACCCCGGGTGACACCATCCAAGAACCAATAGTCATTCAACTCTCCTGTTGCGGCGTAGGAGGAAATGTCCTGTACCGTACAGACCTTGTTCTCCTCCAAAAGCGCAAAAATCTGGCGGCAGGTATAGCCCTCGGGAATCATTACCTTGACAACCGAGCGGGTAGAGGATGGGGACATCATTTTCACCAGAGCGTGGTAGTCATACTTGGTGTTCAAATCCCACATACCGGGGTGAATATCTCCTTCATCCACGGCATATTTGGCATAGAGCTTGAAAAGACCGGGATAGTGAATAAGTTCTGCCCGCGCAAGTTTTGTGGTAATGTCATCAATGGTGTCTGTTTCATATATGGTGATGGTCACGGATTTGTCTTCCCGACCAAAGGCCAGAACCTCCGATGCACAAACCCAGACCAAACGGCCTAAGGTTACGCTGATTAGTATGGTCAAACCCACCCAGACGCCGGTAACCAATATGTTGGGAATGCCAAAGAGCCCCTCTCCCTTTTTCCTGCGGGGGCGTCCCTTTTTGATGGCACGTGTACGGCGGGGTCTGGGGGGCGGCGTTTCCTCATTTTCGCCGTCAAAGGCGGGAGGGAAGGAGGAGTAGTCCGGAATGGAATCCGATACGCTCTGATATTCCGGTTCCTGGGGAATTTCCTCCGGATTCTCGTCGGCATAAGCCGCTTCCTCCGGAATATCAGGGGGGACATCACTGTCTTGAGGTTCCTGCTCTCTGCCGGCAAAATCATTCTGAGGGGGTTCTTCGGGTTTGGCGGAAAACTTCCCCTGGTAGTTGCTTTCCGCCGAATCCTCGAAAGGCTGGCCGCCAGCGTAATCGCCGCCGAGCTCTTGGGGTGAGTCCTCCGGCTCCGGTAAAACGGGGGGAGTTTCAAGTGGCTGGGGATCATTTTGCGGCTGTTCCCGGTCATCCGGGTAAAACTGCTCCTGATCCGAATTGGGATCATAGGTCATAGGAATTCCTCCATTATCGAATCACAATTTGCTTTCTGACAGCTTCGGCGGCTTCCTTACCCTTCAAGGCCTCCACCAGAGCCAGTCCAAAGGCGACGGCACAGCCGGCGGAGGTGCCGGTAATCACCCGGCCATCCGTCACAACGGCGGCGTCCTTCTGCATCAGAGCCGAGCCCATATTCTCCTCCTGCCCGGGGTAGCAGGTTGCCCGCAGACCATCGGTGATGCCCAAATCCGCCAGCACTGTGGGACCGGCGCAGATGGCGGCAACATATTTCCCATTGTCCCAGGCGAATTTCAGCACGTCCAGGGCAGACCTGCTGGCACGGATGCTGGCAACACCCCCCAGGCCGCCGGGGATAATCACCATGTCCATGGCAGTGAGATCCATTTCCCCAATGGCAATGTCGGCCTCTACCACGATTTTGTGACTGCCGAACACTGCCTTTCCGTCAATTCCCACAGTCAAAACTTCCACACCGGCCCGGCGGAGCAAATCCAGAGGCGCAACTGCCTCTGTCTCCTCGAAGCCGCTTCCAAGCAGCATATATACCATATTCTTACCTCCATGAGATTGATCATTCTATTTTTCAAAAAGAATGAGGGAGTTTTTCTTCGCAACCAAACTATTGCACTTTAATATACCATATTTTTCCCCATTTGTCCACTGTATGCAGGGAAAAGAAGATTAAATTTCTCCTAAGAATGAATTTTCCGGAAGGGTGGTTGCAAATTACGAAAAGAAATGATAGAATATCCGAAAACAAAGAAAGCAAAAGGTGCAGAGCGAATGGAAGAAAAAAACATCTCTTTTGAAGACCTGGGACTGTCCGAGGCCATGCTGAAGGCATTGGAAAAGAAGGGCTACGGTTACCCCACCACCATTCAGGCGGAGGCAATCCCTCATTTTCTGGCGTGGAAAGACGTGATTGCCAAGGCACCCACCGGAACCGGAAAGACCTTTGCCTTCGGCATCCCTATGATCGAGCATATTGATCCACAGTGTGAGGATGTTCGGGGCTTGATTCTTGCACCTACCCGGGAACTGGCCATTCAGATCGGTGACGAGCTGCGGGGTCTGTTGACATATTTTAGTGGAATTCGGGTCGCCGTCCTCTACGGCGGCGCAGGCATCGGAAGCCAGATTCGACAGCTGGAAAAAAAGCCTCAGATTGTGGTCGCCACTCCGGGACGTTTAATGGATCATTACAACCGGAAGACCATTCGTCTGGACAAGATTCAAACTGTGGTGTTGGACGAGGCTGACCGGATGCTGGATATGGGCTTTTTCAAGGATGTCACCAGAATCATTGAAAAAATCAAAAACCGGAAAAATCTTGGCCTGTTCTCCGCAACTATCTCCCAGGAGGTTATGACGGTTTCCTGGATGTATCAGCGTGACGAGGTGGAGATCACCGTAGAGCCGAAGCAAGAGGACCGGCCAGACATCGATCAGTTCTCGCTGACCTGTACGCCTCTGGAAAAAGCGGAGACAACCCTGCGGCTGATGAAAAGCCAGGGCTTTGAGCGGGTGATGATTTTCTGCAATACCAAGCATATGTGCCAGCGGCTGTGCGACGAGTTCCAGCGGGCCGGTTTGGACTGTGACTGCCTCCACGGAGACATTCGCCAGAGCCAGCGGGAGAAAACCATGCAGTGCTACCGCTCTGGAAAGCTGCCGGTGCTGATTGCCACGGATGTGGCCTCCCGGGGCATCGACGTGGACGATGTGGACTGCGTTATCAACTATGACATTCCAGAGGAAAATGAATACTATGTCCACCGCATTGGCCGTACCGGCCGGGCCAAGAAGAAGGGTGTTGCCTGGAGCATTGTCAGTAATTTTCCGGAAAAGGCAAAGCTTGACGAAATTGCCAAATATTCCAATTATCAGGTGAGGCCAATGATTCTGGGTGCGGACGGGACACTCTCTGAAGAGGAAGTGAAAGCGCCTGTGGCTCCAAAGAGGCGGTTTCGATGAATCCCAGGGAACGGGGATTCCTGCTGCTCTGCGGGAAGCTGGGTGACCCAGAGCGGAAGCCGCTGACCACTGCACAGCTTCGTCTGCTGGCTCAGAGAGCGGCGCTCCTGCCTCCGCCGGAAAAAGGGGCTCAGTTGCGCCTGGAGCATCTTCTGTCCATCGGCATTGAGCAGAAGCTCTCGGAGCATATTTTGCAATTGCTGGATGACGAACTGCAGCTGGATGCCTACTTGGAAAAGGCCAAAAAGAATGGCTGTGTACCCCTTGCATGGGTCAGTGAAGAATACCCGCCAATTTTGCGCAAACGACTGGGATTTGATGCCCCCGGATGTCTCTGGTTCAAAGGAGACTTGAATCTTCTGAAAAAACCGGCGGTGTCCCTGGTTGGAAGTCGGAATTTGAAGGGGCCAAATCGAAGGTTTGCACGGGAGGTAGGAATCCAGGCAGCAAGGCAGGGCTTTGCTCTGGTTTCCGGCAATGCTGCGGGTGCGGATACCGCCGCACAGAACGCCTGCCTGGAGGCGGAGGGTTGTGTGATCAGCGTGGTTGCCAATATGATGATGGATCAGCCCCTGGAGAAAAATGTGCTGTATGTAAGCGAAGATGGCTTTGACGAAGGCTTTTCCACGCCCCGCGCACTGCACCGCAACCATACCATTCACGCATGGGGGGAGATCACCTTTGTGGCCCAGTGCGGTCTGGAAAAAGGGGGAACCTGGAATGGTAGCATTCAAAACCTCCGAAAAAATTGGAGTCCGATTTTCTGCCTAAAGGACGGCAGCGCATCTTCCCTTGCTCTGGAAGGGTTTGGGGCCACTTTAATTACTCCGGAATCATTGCAGAATTTCAGCTCACTTTCCAAAGGACAGATTTCATTTTTATAAAGTTCTGTTATAAATATTGGGGTCAGGCAATGAGCCTGGCCCCAAAGTCATAATATCGGTTTTTTACCAAACCAGGAATAGAGGAAAATGACAGCTACTTGATGCCCGCCTGCTTATCCAGCCGCAGATTCCGGAAGTACAGGCACAGGTCAATGCTGACAAAGAGAAAGTTTAGTACATACACCAGCATGACGTACCAGTGGAAGCCATTGGGATTCACCAGCTTGCCGGTGATGCCAAAAATGTAGCCCACCAAAATCAGGATGACGAAGGGAAGACTCTTGCCCTTTGTGGTTCTGGCCCGGTAGGACTTGATGGCGTTCAGCGGCCAGGAAAAGCCAAAGCAGCACAGCATTAGAATTTCACATATCTCATAGAACATATCAATAGCCTCGATTCTCTTTCCTTGTGTAGTCCGGCAGCAGCAGGGGAGACAGAGCACCATTTTCAATACCCGCTTTGGCACGAAGGGAATGATATTCTTCCAGATGCTCCAGTGTCAATGCCCCGGGCTCAACGAGTTTGGATTTCTCGGCAGCTTTCTTTCCCGCATTTCGGCCAAAGACGATGATGTCCAGCAGACTGTTGCCCATCAGCCGGTTCCGGCCGTGGATGCCTCCCACCACTTCACCGGCGGCATACAGGTTCTCAAGATCGGTCTGGCCGTTGGCGGTGATTTTCAGACCGCCGTTCTGGTAGTGCAGGGTAGGGTAAACCAGAATGGGCTCTGTGCGGATGTCAATGCCATGCTTGGCAAACATGCGCATCATGGCGGGAATTCGCTTCTCGATGGTGCCCGCTCCGTGCTTTGCCTCGATCATGGGGGTATCCAGCCAGACGGCATAGCCCTCGGGAGTTGCAACGCCGTTGCCCCGCTGGCTGCATTCCCGAATGATGGAGGCAGCGGAGACATCCCGGGTTTCCAGAGGGTTCATGAATACCTCGCCGTTGACATTGACCAGCATGGCCCCCAGGGAGCGTACCTTCTCCGTGACCAATGCACCATAGATTTGAGCCGGAAAAGCGGCACCGGTGGGATGGTACTGCAGGGTGTCCGGGTACAGCAGCCGGGCGCCGGCCCGATAGGCCAGCACCAGGCCATCGGCAGTGGCGCCGTAATGGTTGGAGGTGGGGAAGCCCTGATAGTGAAGCCGCCCGGCGCCTCCGGTGGCCAGAATCACTGTCTTGGCCCTGGCAACCATCAGTTCCTTGGTCTCCATATTCATCAGGACTGCACCGGCGCATCGACCAGCATCGTCCTTAATCAGCTCGATGGCTGCGGTAAAGTCCACCACCTGAATATTCCGGTTCAGCACCTCGTCCCGCAGGGTGCGCATGATCTCCGCACCGGAGTAGTCCTTGGCTGCATGCATCCGCTTCCGGGAGGTGCCGCCGCCGTGGGTGGTAATCATGGTTCCGTCAGGCGCTTTGTCAAATTCCACACCCAGATTGCTCAGCCACTGGATGGCCTCCGGGGCCTCGGTCACCAGCTTGTACAACAGATCCTTCTGGGCGGCAAAATGGCCGCCGCCATAGGCATCCAGGAAATGCTGGGCTGGAGAGTCGTTGGGCTTGTCGGCGGACTGAATGCCGCCCTCCGCCATCATGGTGTTAGCGTCACCCACCCGGAGCTTGGACACCAGCAGCACCTTGGCCCCCTGGTTGTCCGCTTCAATGGCAGCGGAGCAGCCTGCCCCGCCGCCGCCGATGATCAGCACGTCGGTATCATAGTGGGGCTTTGTCAGGTCAACGGTCAGCCCCTCCATCCGGGGCGTACCTTCCAGCAGGGCTGCCAGCTCAGTGGGAACCTTTTCCCCCTTGTTGGGGCCGATGCGAAGGTTGGCAAACTGATCTTCCCGGTAGTCGGGATGGAAGGTTTTCAGGAGGATGTCCTTTTCCTCCGCACTCATGCGCCGGGGGTCAAGCTTCATATTCTTTTCCCGGCAGGCCTCCACTTTGGAGATGGATTCCTTCATTTTCGGATCAAGATACATGATAACCCCTCCTTATTTCTCAATGTCCCGGTTGTTGTACAGCTCTTTGATTTCTTCAATGGGCTTGCCCATCAAATCTTCAATCAGCTTTTCGTACTTCCCATCCAGAATCTCCTGTACCCGGGTGTCCAGATGGTCACAGTGGGGGGCCAGATACTTGCCGTTCAGGCGGCGGGCCAGCATTGCCACCTGGGGATGGGAGATACCCGCAGGACACCGGGAGGAGCATACACCGCACATTACACAGTCAAAGGAGGCCTGGGCACATTTTTCATATTCCCCCCGCTGGGCATAGGCAATGTACTGCATCACATTGAGGCCCTGGGTGCAGGCCTTGGTGCAGGCATTGCAGCCCACACAGGAGTAGATTTCCGGATACAGCTGCATCATAATCTGCTGGGTGGGCTTTACTTTCTCAATATCATAGACCTGCTTGACCAGGGGGAAGAAGGGCAGGGTTGCCACATACATGTTGTTTTCCACCTTGGTAGAGCAGGCGAGACAGGCCTTCAGCTCCCGGTCGCCGGCGATGCGGTACACCGTGGCGCAGGCGCCGCAGAAGCCGTTCCGGCAGCCGCAGCCCCGAACCAGCTGATAGCCGGAATACTCCATGGCTTCCATAATGGTCAGACTGGCCGGTACGGTGTACTGCTTGCCGAAAAGATAGACTTGAACCATTTCTTCCATCGTATTTCTCCTTAGTATTCATCCGGCAGGGCATCCAGCTGGTCAAAGCGGAAAACAGGGCCGTCCTTGCAGACGTATTTGTTTCCGATGTTGCACCGGCCGCATTTTCCCAGACCGCACTTCATTTTCAGCTCCATGGTGGTGTAGATGTTGTTCCGGTCAAAGCCCAGCTCCATCAATCCGGCCAGGGTGAACTTAATCATGATGGGAGGACCGCACATCACCACGGTTTTGGAGGTATCGGGCTTTAGCTCCTTTACGAAGTTTGGCACAAAGCCCACATGGCCCTCCCAGGCGGGTTCCGGATTGTCGATGGTCAGGTGAACGTTGATGCCGTCTTCCTGGCACCATTCATTCAGAATCTCCTCAAAGTCCACCAGATCCGCCTTGGAGCGGGAGCCATATACAATGTCAATTTTGCCATAGTTTTCCCGGTGGGCCCGGCAGTAGTTGATAACGGAGTGCAGCGGGGCAAGGCCGATGCCGCCCGCAATGAACAGCAGGTCCTTCCCGGCAAATTCCGTGTCCACGGGAAATCCGTTGCCATAGGGGCCCCGGATGGTGATCTGCTGCCCCGGCTCCATGCCGTGGAGCCATTCGGTGACGCAGCCGCATTTCTTGATGGAAAATTCCAGGAAAGCTTCCTCCGTGGGGCTGGAAGTGATGGAAAACAGTGCTTCCCCCACGCCCGGGACGGAGAGCATGGCGCATTGGCCGGGAATGTGCAAAAAGGGCTTCTGCCCATCCAGACCAACCACTCGGAAGGTTTTAACATCAGGGGTGTCCACCCGAATATCCGTCACCACGCCGATCATGGGAATCAGAGGTTCTTTCATTCTGTTGCAGCCTCCCCGATTGTTTTGACAACCTTGACAATGTTCATGTGGATGGGGCATTTGCGAAGACACCGGCCGCAGCCGACGCAGGAGAAAATCCCGTCGTTGTTGTCCGGATAGTAGACCAGCTTGTGCATGAAGCGCTGGCGGAACCGCTCGGTCTGGGTGGGCCGGGGCTGTCCGGCGGACATTTTCGTAAAGTCAGAGTACATGCAGCTGTCCCAGCAGCGGAAGCGCCGGATGGTCTTTCCGCCGGTGAATTCCTGAATGTCATAGCACTGGCAGGTAGGACAGATGAAGGTGCAGGTGCCGCAGCCCAGGCAGCTCTCCGAAAGAGTTTTCCACTGGGGAAGATCAAACAGGGCCTTTGTCCGGCCCTGGCCGAAGGCGGAAAGGTCAAGCTTGCCAAAGGGAAGCTTTTGAAGGGTTTCCTGGATGGCCGCTTTTTCCTGTTCGACCGCCGCCGGGTCGGCGTCCTCCAGCATTGGCAGACTGGCGGCAAGCGATTCTCCCTTTTCGGTGTTTGCCTGCCAGTAGAGCTTATCTCCCGCCAGCCAACAGGTGATGTCACCCTCCGGCTGGGCGGGATCGATGCCAAAGGCGGTGCAGAAGCAGGTTTCGGCTGGTTTCCCACAGGCCAGGGAAATGACGCAGCAGTTCGTCCGCCGCTGGGCGTAATAGGTGTCCACTGGCTCCGCCAGGAACACCCGATCCAGAATGTCAAAACTCCGGACATCACAGGCCCGCACCCCGAAGATGACGAAGGGCTCCGCCGGGGCCCTGGTCTCGATCAGCTGGATTTGACGTTCTTCCACCCGGAAGCCCATCAGGTTTTCCACCTGGGGGAAGAAGACATCCTTGGCGCTGCGGACAGTGTTCAGGCCACTCGAAAGGCACATTCCCTCTTCCCAAAGGGTAAACACGCTCTGACCGGTGGTATCGTCCACCGGAAGGTACAGCTTTTGCTTTTCAGATATGGCAGCGAACAGCTGGTTCAGCTGAGATCGTGAAATTTGTTTCATTTTCCGCTGCCTCCTCTCGAATAGATAATGGAGGGTTCCGGGTCCTGGATGCTGAAGTCCATCAGAGGCGGCTTGGAATCGAAGTCCCCGCCTGCCTGGTAGGGGCCGTAGAGCTCGTTGATGTCCTTGATGAATTTCCGGTTCAGCAGGTGCAGGGGAATTTTCTGGGGACAAACCCGGCTGCATTCTCCGCAGTCGGTGCAGCGGGAAGCCACATGGAAGGCACGAATGATGTGGAAAAGATTCTCCTCGAAGGAATTGGCGATGGCCTTGTTCTGTGCCCCGGAGGCGGGATTGTCGAAGACACATTTTTCACAGCTGCATGCGGGGCAGACGTTTCGGCAGGCATTGCAGCGGATGCACCTGCTCAGCTCCCCCCGCCAAAAGGCGAAGCGCTCCTCCGGGGTCATGGCTTCCAGCTGGGCAACCTGGTCAAACCGGTGGGAGGAAATGTCCTCCCCCTGGGCGCCAATCAGCTCGTCATAGTCTACAATTCGCCTGCTCTTACAGCTGCGGCACTTGCCCAGCAGCGCCTTTTCCTTTTCGACGGTTTTGTCGCCATAGAGGGTATGTACGGTCAAAATTTCGCCATCCTCAACCCCGGTCAGCCAATCGCAGCCTGCCTCCCGCAGAGCCTCGGCATCGCACATGCCATCACACTGGACGCCGACGGCGTAAATCTTTTCACGGTTAATCCGATGCTCCCTTTGGAGCTGGACAAAGGAGAAGCTGTCGCAGGGTTTCAGGAAAACGGCGATTTTCCCCTCTTTTTTGCTCTCGGCAATCAGGTATTTGGACAGATTGGCCCCGGAGAATAGGCTGTAGCAGAAATCCTTTTCCACCTGCGCCTCATTTTCAAAGACCGCCGGAGTCAGATCATAGAAGAATTCGCCTTCTTTCCAGCCCAGCACCCGGTCAACCTTCCCGGAGCGAAGGAGCTCCAGGGCTTTTTCTTTTACTCCTTGCATCGCAGATCCTCCAGCTTCTTGTTTTCACCCAGAGCGGTGATGGTTTGGACGAAGTCGTTCATGGTTGCGGCAAATTTGGCGCCCTCGGCGGCGGAGACCCATTCCACCCGGGTGCGCTCCCGCTCGATTCCCAGAAACTCCAGCATGGAAAACAGCAATGTCATCCTCCGGCGGGCGTAGTAGTTGCCGGTGGTATAGTGGCAGTCGCCGGGGTGGCAGCCGCAGAGGATCACCCCGTCAGCCCCCCGCTGGAAAGCCCTCAGAATAAACATGGGGTTCAAACGGCAGGAGCAGGGAATACGGATGATCTTCACTTCGGCGGGATATTGCAGCCGGTTGGTGCCGGAAAGGTCGGCGCCGGCATAGCTGCACCAGTTGCAGCAGAAGGCAACAATGGTGGGCTTCCATTCATTCTTTACCTGCATATTGCATCCACCTCCGCCATGATCTGTCTGTTGGAGAAGCCCTTTAAGTCCATGGCCCCGCTCATGCAGGCGACGGTGCAGGCGCCGCAGCCCTGGCAGACCGCCGGATTGACCTGAGCCACCCGGCGCAGCAGGGTGGTGCGGTTGGGGCCCCGGAACTCCTTGTCGATGTAAGTAATGGCACCGTAGGGACATACCTTTTCGCAGCAGGAACAGCCGTTGCACATCGTCTCATCCGGCTGAGCCACACAGGGATTGCACAGCAGGTGATCCTTGCTCAGTAGGCCAATGACCTTGGTGGCGGCGGCTCCCGCCTGGGCAACAGTCTCCGGAATATCCTTGGGACCCTGGCAGGCGCCAGACAGGAAGATACCCGCCGTGGGACTCTCCACGGGCCGCAGCTTGGGATGGGCCTCGGTGAAGAAGTCGTTGGTGTCCATGGAGGCGGTGAGCATGGTAGCAAGGCTTCTGGCACTCTTATCCGGTTCGATGGCGGCGGCCAACACTACCATATCCGCATCGATGTGCAGCTGGCGGCCCCCCAGCAGGTCGGAGGCCTGTACCTTCAGCTTCCCCTTTTCGGGAACCACCTTGCCCACCATTCCCTTGATATAGTGGACGCCGTATTCCTCCACGGCTCTGCGGTAGAATTCGTCAAAATTTTTGCCCGGGGTTCGGACGTCGATGTAGAACACATAGACCTCTGTATCGGGATATTTCTCCCGGCAGAGCATGGCGTGCTTGGCGGTGTACATGCAGCAGATTTTGGAGCAATAGGGCTTGCCCTTTCCGCCGCCGTCGCAGCGGGAGCCCACGCACTGGACGAACACAATGGTGTGGGGGTGCTTTCCGTCGGAGGGACGCAGCAGCGTGCCGCCGGTGGGGCCCGCCGCATTCATCAGCCGCTCGAATTCCAGACTGGATACCACGTCCGGGCTCTGGGAATAGGCAAACTCGTTAAATGCGCTCAGGTCGATGGGGTTGAAGCCGGTGGCGGCTACGATGGCGCCGTATTCCTCTTCAATCAGCTCATCCTTTTGATGATAGTCGATGGCGTTGGCGCCGCAGACCTTGGCACAGACGCCGCATTTTCCGTTTTTCAGCATGTTGCAGTAGTCCGGGTCAATGGTTGCCACCTTGGGCACAGCCTGGGCGAAGGGAATGTAAATGGCCCGGCGGGTGTCCAGCCCCAGATTGAATTCATTGGGAACCTTTTTCTGGGGGCACTTCTCCGTACACAGGCCGCAGCCGGTACACTTGTCCGGGTCTACAAATCTGGCCTTTTTGCGAATGGTCACCTTGAAATTGCCCACAAAGCCCTGAACGGCCTCCACCTGGGAGTAGGCGAAAATGCGGATGTTTTCATTCTGAGCGCAGTCCACCATTTTTGGGGTCAGGATACAGGCAGCGCAGTCCAGGGTGGGGAAGGTCTTGTCGATCTGGGTCATTTTGCCGCCGATGGTGGGCTGTTTTTCAACAATGTCCACGGGGAATCCGGCGTCCGCAATATCCAGTGCGGTCTGGATGCCGGCAATTCCGCCGCCGATGACCAAAGCCCGTTTTTTCACCGGGCTGGTGCCGGCGTGGAGCGGGGCGTTCAGCTGTACCTTGGCAATTGCGGCTCTGCCCAAAATGATGGCCTTTTCCGTGGCAGCCGCCTTGTCCTTATGAATCCAGGAGCACTGTTCCCGGATATTGGCAATCTCCACCAGATAGGGATTCAGTCCCGCTTTTTCGCAGGTTTTGCGGAAGGTATTCTCGTGCATCCGGGGGGAGCAGGAGCAGACCACCACACCGGTAAGGCCGAATTCTTTTATTTTATCCCGAATCAAATCCTGTCCGGTCTGGGAGCACATGTACTGATAATTTGTGGAGAATACAACGCCGGGCTCTTTTGAAAGAGCCTGAGAAACTGCCTCCACATCCACCGTTGCCGCAATGTTACTGCCGCACCAGCAGACAAAAACGCCAATTTTCTGCATTGTCCTCCTCCTTATCTTCTGTATTTCCGGAATGCGCTGGTGATTGCCTGCTGGGGCATGTCCTCGTCCAGCAGCTCCGGAATCTGCTGGGGCGTCAGATGGTTTTGCCCCTGCTGCCGAATCACGGCAAGACGGACGGCCTCAATCAGCCTGGCGGGCTCCACGCTTCGTGGGCAGCGCTCGACGCAGGCGAAGCAGCTCAAGCAGGTATAGATGCCTTTGGATGCCATCAGCTCTTCAATCCGACCGCTTTCCACCATGGAGACAAACTGATGGGGATGATATTCCATTTCGTCGTAGGCAGGACAGGCGCCGGAGCACTTGCCGCACTTCATACATTTTCTGGGATTCACACCGGAAATGGAGGCGATGGTCTCCAATAATATGGAATCAGCCATTGTTCTCCTCCTTTAACCCTAGCGCTTCCGCCAGAAGCTCCGTGAAATACTGCACAGGGACACTGCCGTCGGTGTTGCGGCTCAAATTGTACATGCACAGGGGGCAGGCGGTAATCAGCAGCTCTGCGCCGCTGCTGCGGGCGTTGTCGATCACCTTTTGCGCCTGAGCGACGGCATATTTCTGATTTTCGATGGTGGCGTAGCCGCCGCAGCATTCGTTGCGCATGGCGTAGATCACCGGCTCGGCCCCAACGGCACGAATAAAATCCTCCATGATGGTGGGATTTTCCGGATCGTCGAAGCCCAGCTCCCGGCTGGGGCGCAGCAGAAGGCACCCGTAATAGGCGCCAATCTTTTTGCCGGTCAGAGGCATTACGACTTTCCTGCGGAGTTCGTCCCAGCCGACGGCATCTCTCAGAACCTCCAGGTAGTGCAGAACCTCTGTCTCCCCGAAATAGGGCATACTCAGGCCCAGATAGTTATTGACCTTCTGACGGATGCCGTCGTCGTTGCGCATATCTCCATTGACCCGCTTGAGCACATGGTAGCAGGCGGAGCACAGCGTCACCAGCTTGCTCCCCGTCTCCCGGGAAGCCGCCAGGGCCCGGACGGAGGACAGCCGGGTGGCAATTTCGTCCTTGGCCAGGGGGTAGACGCCCCCGCAGCACTGCCAATCAGAAAGCTCCTCCAAGGGAAAGCCCAGGGCTTGGGCAGCCCTTCTGCCATAGATGTCCAGGTCTGCCCCTTTGGTTTTCAGGGTGCAGCCGGGAAAGTAACTGTATGTCATTTTTGTTTTCTCCCCGTCAAATCATCTGCTCGGGATGGAACACCTCATCAAATTTCTCCTCCGTCAAAAAGCCCAGGGCTACGCAGGCCTCTTTCAGCGAAATGTTCTCCCGGTATGCTTTCTTTGCGGTTTTGGCGGCATTTTCATATCCGATGTAGGGGTTCAGGGCGGTGACCAGCATCAGGGAGTTGTGGAGATTGCTCCGCATCTTCACCCGGTTGGCTGTGATGCCCACAGCGCAGCGATCGTTGAAGGACACAATGGCCTCCGCCAGCAGGCGGGCGGATTGGAGGAAATTGTAGGCAATGACGGGCATAAACACATTCAGTTCAAAATTGCCCTGGCTGGCGGCGATGCCGATGGCGGCATCGTTGCCCATGACCTGCACTGCCACCATGGTCACAGCTTCGCACTGGGTGGGATTTACTTTACCAGGCATGATGGAGGAACCAGGCTCGTTTTCCGGGATGAAGATTTCCCCCAGGCCGTCCCTGGGGCCGGAGGCCAGCCAGCGGACATCGTTGGCAATTTTCATCATATCCGCTGCCAGTGCTTTCAGTGCACCGTGGGCAAACACCAGCTCGTCCTTGGAGGTCAGGGCATGGAATTTGTTTTCGGCGGTTTTGAATTCTTTCCCGGTGAGAAGCGCTACCTCTTGGGCCACCTTCTGGCCGAAGCCCTTGGGGGCATTCAGGCCGGTGCCCACGGCGGTTCCCCCCAGAGCCAGCTCCCGCAGGCCGGTGAGGGACTGGTTCAGCATCTCACGATCCCGCTGAAGGCTGCTGCGCCAGCCGGAAATCTCCTGGGCAAAGGAGATGGGTACGGCATCCTGCAAATGTGTTCTGCCGGACTTGACCACATCGACATTTTCCTGTTCCAGTTTCAGGAAGGTTTTAATCAGCGTGTCAACAGCGGGCAGTACCTTGTCCTCAATGGCGCAAACGGCGGAAATGTGCATGGCGGTGGGGAAGGTATCGTTGGAGGACTGGCTCATGTTTACGTCATCATTTGGATGCACCAGTTTTTCCCCGGACAGCTCATTGGCCCGGTTGGAAATGACTTCATTGGCGTTCATGTTGGACTGGGTGCCGGAACCGGTCTGCCAGACAACAAGGGGGAAGTGATTATTCAGTTCTCCGGAGATGACCTCTCCGGCGGCCCTTTCGATGGCGAACAGCTTCCGCTCAGTCATTTTTTCGGGCCGCAGAGCGTGATTTGCTCTGGCGGCGGCAAGCTTCAGGATGCCAAAGGCATGGATGATCTCTCCCGGCATGGTCTCGATTCCCACACCGATGGGGAAGTTTTCGTGGCTTCTCTGGGTCTGGGCTCCCCAATATCTGTCGGCAGGAACCTGAATCTCACCCATGGAATCGTGTTCAATGCGGTATTCCATCCGTTTGCCCTCCCTAGATGTTAATGGATGCAATGGTTTCTTTCAGCTTATCGGCACTGTAACGGAGCTTTTGCAGCTCTTCATCGGTCAGATCATTCTGGATTTTTCCCCGAACTCCGTTGCTGTCCACAATGCACAGTACGCTCAGGCAGACATCGGAAATGCCATACTCTCCGTTCATCATGGTAGAAACCGTCAGCGCCGTGCCGGAACCGTTCAGAATGCATTTGATGATGTGGCAGACGGAGAAGGCCACGGCGTAGAAGGTGGCTCCCTTGGCCTGAATTACCACGGCGCCGGATTTCCGAACCCGCTCTTCAAATTCAGCATAATTTCCGTTAAAGCTGATAGTATCCCGGTGGGGGGCGTGGGATTTGTAGCGGCTGATGTGATTATTTGAAATCGTTGCAAGAGACCAGGGGACGAAGGAACTGTCGCCATGCTCACCATAGACATGGGCGTGGACATTTTTGGGACTGATCCCGAATTCCTTTGCCAGCTCGGTTTGCAGACGCACCGTATCAAGCACCGTGCCGGAACCGATAATGTGCTCCGCCGGAATGCCGGAAAGCTGGTGAAAAGCATAGGTCATCACGTCTACCGGGTTGGAGACGATGATATAGACGGCATCAGGGGCATATTCCACAATGTTGGGGGTGATCTGCTTGAGAATATCCACATTGGTCTGGGCAAGCTCCAGTCGGGTCTGACCGGGCTTTCGGGCCATGCCGGAGGTAATGATGACGATGGAGGAACCGACAGCATCCTCATAATGTCCGGGCCGGATGATGGCAGGGGAGGTAAAGCCGGTTCCCTGATAGATGTCCATCGCCTCTCCAAAGGCTTTCTGCTCATTAATGTCGATGAGCAGAATTTCCGTAGCAATGTTCATGGCAACCAGGTCGTTGGCAATGGTAGAGCCTACGCTTCCTGCTCCGATGATGGTAATTTTCGTTCCCATAGCGTTTCTCCTTTCGGGATGTTTCATATCGATATTATTATACTCAAATAATGTCATAATGTGAAATTGAAGATTGCCATGAAGGGCTGTCTGCCATATTATGACATTTTCCACAAAATAAAAAAAGGAATCTGCCGGAAAATACACTGACCGCACAAGGGGCCATTCTTTTCGGCAGATTCCTGTTTGTGAAAAACCTGGTAGAGGCAGCATTTTCTGGAAAAACGGAATGAATGGTATTCCAATTTGGAATGGCTCAGAAGCTGTCAGCGTAGGCAACCTCATTTCGGCGCAGCGTCAATTCATTGATGAAATCCCGGTCCAGCTTGCTGTACCGGTAGCCGGAGCGGCTGATCAGGAAATCCTTGAATTCACAGCTGTTTTTGATTCTGCGCTGAGCGAGCCCGTTTTGTTCCAGCATTTCCTTGGGCAGGGGAGACACCCACATATAAGACAGAGGATTGGCTTTCAGAAGATCAAACTGCATGGCCCGGTCATAGACCAGAATTCGTTTGTTATTCAGCTGCTCTGCGGCCCGGTTGTGATTGCTTACCCGGACATATGGCACGTAGTCATCTCCAAAGGCAACTTCAATGTAGAAGGAAAAATCCTCTTCAGTCAGCTTTGGCTGCCGGGCAAGGGGGTGATTTTGAGACATCAGCGCAACATAATGGGACTGCCACAGGTTTTCGTATTGCAGCCCGTTTTCCGTCAGGCTTTTCAGAAAATAATCCTCATCCTCCACATGGCAGCGGATGATTCCCAGGACAAAATCACCGGCGGCTACCTTTTCAATTACGTTCAGTGAGTTGGTTTCCAGAATGTCCAGTTCCATTTCCAGGCTGTTGTCAAATTCGCACAGGAAATTAACGACAGCCTGGGAAATATAGTCGACCCGGGGAATTGCAAGGCTGAATACCTGGTTTACGGAATCTTTAGACTGCAAGGACAACTCCATCCGTTCCATCTGTGCCACAATTTTTCGGGCGTGCTCCAGAAACACCTGTCCCTTCTGGGTAGGAACAACTCCCTTGGAGGTGCGGCGGAACACAGCAAAACCCAGACAGGCTTCCAAATCCTTAATGGACTTGCTCAGAGTAGGCTGAGTCATAAACAGATTGTCTGCAGCCCGAGTGATGGAGGCTGTTTTTTCCACCTCCAGGGCATATTTGAAGTAAAGTGTGTTCATCCTCGACTCCCCCCAAAGCACAGCAAAATCATCATATTTTCACAGTGAAAGAACAATCAGCTAATTTTTTGTAATAGGACATATTCACAGAAATGCATACTTTTCTATAAGAATGCACTTTCCTTCTATGTACAACAGGATACCATAGAATTTGGCAGTTTTCAATATATAGACAGATTTTTAGTGAGAAAACCGGCTTGCAGGAAATTACACATCTGCCTTAAATGCCAGCGGCTCGCCCTTTGCGGGGCTTTTGCCGCTGATGGAAATAAATACCCATGCACATTCCATACTTTCATAATTCGCAGCGCACCGAAAGTGCATGGGTATTTACTCAGAGCTTCCTTAGTTTTGGATGTTGAAGTGTTCGCCGTAAATTAGTGGATAGATGGAAAGGTTTTTGCCATCCAGATTCTCCCGACCCATGTCCACACCGCTAATCTGGTGATTATCGTAAGTGGTGTAGTAGTAAATTCCCTTGGAGGCATTGCAGCAGGAGGTGTAGAGGGTGTATTCAAATTTTCCGCCTCCCAGGTCACAGCAGCCCCTTTGCTGGTCAACAGAACCCAGAATGTGGAAGAATTGACTGACGCTCTCCGATTCCGAATCTCCGGAAACGGAGTTCAGCTTCACAAATGCAGCCCGGACAAACCGGGATTGGGAAGAGAGATCACCGGGCATACCCAAAGCACCCATACCCCGGCTGTAACAGGTGAGAGGCAGCTTGTCGGAGAAGAGATTCATTGGAGTCTTGGGGGACAGGTGCATGAAGTTATTCAGCTGGAACAGTTGCTCGTCAAAGGGAGGATTGTTGGTCAGCACCCCAGCAGGGTTATGGTAGACCTTAAGGCCCTCCTTTACGGACTCAACAGTGATGGCCTCCTCCTGGTCGGCAATGATCCAGTGCAGCTGAGCCAGAGGCAGCTCCTTGCTGAACGGGGTATTGACCAGATTTATTTTTTGAAGCAGCAGCCGAGCCTCCCTCACACTGGCGCATTGGCCCAGAATCCAGGGAATAAACTCAAACGGCGCCACATTGTCCTTGCCCGATACCAGGGACTTGTAATCAGCATTCCCCACAAAATTCAGCCCGGCCATTCCCATACCCTTTTCATTGACGGCATCATAGAACAGCGGAGATTTTTCCGCTAGATGAACCATACCGACCATTGCATAGTGGTGATTCAATTTTCCCATGTGCCGGAAGTCAATGGGGAAATTTCGGGGCATGACTGCAATTTCTTCCCCAAAGGAGATTTCATAGTCAAGGGTTCTGCCAAAATAAAAATCTTTGGATTTGTATACTGCGGCTGTGCACATAGATATTCCTCCAGTTATTTCATGTAGTCCAATGGTTTTATATTATTGCTCAGAAATGAAATAATCAGGAACAAGAAGTGAAATTTCAATAAATTGGAAGATGCCTCGTCATATTTCAGCACAAAAGCAAGCCCCATTTCCATTCGCACGCAAAAACGTCCATTTAGTCAAATGAAGCTGCAATGGATGCGCCCCCTTGTCAACATTTCTTCAGGATACAGGTCGGAAACGCAAATGTTCTATTTGATAACAAAATGTTAAAGGCCTCCGGGGAAAGCGTTGTTTGTCCCCAAAAGGAAGCGGAGGAATCAGGACATTCCGCAGCAGTCACCTCTTGATTTTCTGGTGTAAATGAAGACCACGGCAGAGGCCCAGAGAGGCTTCTGCCGTGATTTTCCTACATGTTTAATGAATCTCTAAACAGACGGTAAACCAAGTCTTACTGTAACGATTGTGCCTTTGCCAAGGGTGCTGTCCACAGTAATCTGCGCACCGTGGAGCCTTGCGGCATGCTTTACAATTGAAAGGCCCAATCCCGTTCCGCCAATTTCCTTGGAGCGACTCTTGTCCACCCGATAAAATCGTTCAAAAATACGTTCTTTGTCCTCCGGCGGGATTCCAATCCCTGTATCGGCAACAGACAAAAGCACACCGCTATCTTCGTTCTTCACAGACAGTCGCACAGTCCCATTTTTTCGGTTGTACTTGATGGCATTGTCACAGAGATTGTAGACGATGCTGTCGAGGAGCTGAGGAATGCCGTGAACAACAGCGGATTCTCCCATCAGATCGACTCTGACACCGTTTTTCTCCGCTTCACTGGCCAGAGATTCCGCCGTCTTTTGACAAATGGCAAACAGATCGACCTCTTCCCATGCCATATCCTCAGCGCCTTCATCCAAATGGGAAAGCCCGATAATATCATTCACCAGCTGGATCATGCGCCGGGCTTCGGTATAAATCTGCTTTGAAAAGGCAGGAACATCCTCACTCTTTACCATGCCGTTTGCCAGCAGCTCGGCGCAGCCAGAAATGGTTTGCAGGGGGGTTTTCAGCTCATGAGAAACATTGGCGGTGAACTCCCGGCGCATATGCTCTGCGTTTTCCTTTTCGGTTATGTCAAGGAGGAGTAAAACCACGCCATAGATTTGATCGTCCTCTGTAACGGGATTTGCACTGACACGGTAAGTCCTGTTTTTCAGCATCATTGTTTTTTCACCATGACTGCCCCTGGAGGCCTGTTCCAGGAGTTTTGCCAGCTCGGGGTTCGGATTCAAGGATAGTATATTTTCCCCCACGGTTACCGAATTGGGAGACAGCAGCAAATTTTCTGCCGCTGGATTGATACTGATTAGGAAGCCCTTGCTGTCCAGCAGCACGATTCCTTCGGACATCCTACCGGTCAGGGTCTCAAATTCATTTTGCTTTTGTTTCAGCTGATTGCTTTGGAGCCTGATTTGCCGCTGCTGGGTGTCAATCCGGCGGAGCAGGGGACGTAATTCCTCATATCCGTTGCTGCTCAGCGGATCGTCTAAATTCAACTCATTGAGGGGCTTTACAATGTTTTTTGACAACCGGGACGCCAGTACAATGGATAGAATGATTGCAATGGCAAATATGACGCAAGACGGCTGAAGCATACCCAACATCAGCACGAGCAGGGAATTTTGAGTGACCGAAAGCCGCAGCACTGTCCCGTCGGACAGTCTCTTTGCACTGTACAGATACCGCTGGGTCAAAGTGGAGGAATCCCGGATGCTTTCCCCGTATCCCTCTGCCAGCGCTTCCTTAATCTCCTCACGCTGGAAATGATTCTCCATATCCTGAACGTCGGAGGCACTGTCGTAAAGAACCTTGCCATCCGTTCCAATCCATGTCATACGGAACCCATCTGTTTGGATGTCCTCAAAATATCCAATTCCTTCATGTAGAACACCCCGAGAGGCCATATCCAGCTGCGCTCTGAGCCGGCCAAGAAGGGAGGCGGAAAAGTAATCGTACAGCACCGTCATAAATAACAGGGTGGAGGCAAGGAAGACGCCGAGAGCCACGACCAGGATATTACGGAAAATTCGTTTTGTCATATATTTTCCTCCATGCGATAGCCCACGCCGCGTACTGTCTCAATATATGTGCCGCACGGGCCAAGCTTTGCGCGCAGTGTCCCGATATGCACATCCACCGTCCGGCTTTCCCCGGCGTAGTCCGTTCCCCAAATCCGGTCAAATATCTGGTCACGGGTAAATACCCGGCCGGGATTTTCCAGAAACAGGCGGAGCATCTCAAATTCCTTCAGGGTAAGCTCCGTCCGCTGTCCGCCCACTAAAACCGTGTGTCTGTTCCGGTTCATTTCCAGGTCTCCTACACGGAGAAGCTGGGGGGCGCTCCGGACTGACGCCCTGCGCAGAACAGCCTTTACACGGGATACCATTTCCATCATGCCAAAGGGCTTCACCAGATAATCATCCGCCCCCAAATCAAGACCAATCACCTTGTCATACTCCGTTCCCTTTGCCGTAGCCATGATAATTGGAATCTCAGCGGTCGCGGGATTTTGACGCAGTTTTTGTAAAATTGCGATGCCGTCCTCGCCGGGCAGCATGATGTCCAGCATAATCAGCTCTGGAGAATTTAGCTTCAGAGCGGAAAAGAGAGACGCTCCATCCTCCATGCCCCGGACTTCAAACCCGGCGGAATTCAGAGCATAGACCATCAGATCACGGATTCCACGATCATCCTCTACACAAAAAATCATAGCCATTCCTTCTTTTATGCTTTTTTTGTTTTCATTTCACTGGTCAAAGCGTATTTAAGCCGGTATTCCTCAAACCGGACACGGAAATCCTCACTGTCAAGACGCATGGATCGCAAGGATTGATGGATGTTCATATTATTATCCTCAATGTCCATAATGCAGCCTGCAATATTGGAGCAGTGATCGGCGACCCGCTCCAAATTGGTGAGAATATCCGACCAGACAAATCCGACGTCGATGGTGCATTTTCCGCTTTGCAGCCGGAGAATGTGGCAGGTGCGCAGCTGCTCTTTCAAAATGTCGATCACCTGTTCCAGAGGCTCCACATCCTGCGCTGTGGCGGTATCATTCTTCAAAAAGGCAGCCAGGGAGACATCCAGAATCTCACTGATGGCTTTCGACAGCACAGCGTATTCCCGGCGGGCTTCATCTGTCAGGGAGAGCCCCTTGCTTTTCAGCTCCTCAAAGGATTCCAGAAGATTGACACCATGGTCCGCAATGCGTTCAAAATCCCCGATGATTTTGAGCAGCCCCGCTGCCTCTGCGCTGCCCGATTCCTGGATTTGCCTGGCACTTAAATGCACAAGATAAGTGCTCAGAATATCCTCGTAATGGTCTGTCAGGGCTTCATTGTCCCGGATTTTGTGCGCCACATCGGGGGAATATCCATTGGCTAGGGAAAGAGCTCCCTTTAAGGCACTGACCGATGCCTTTCCCAGATCAGCGGCAACGCTGCGGCACCGTTCCAAAGCAATAGAGGGTGTGCTGAGAAGCCGCTCATCCAGCTCCACTGTGGTTTCCTTTTCCGCATTTTCAGGAATGAGCTGATTTACCAGCCGCTCCAGAAGGCCGGTCATGGGCAGCATCAGCGCGGTGCAGAGCACATTGAAAGCGGTGTGGGCTACCGCGATGCCAAACAGGGATGCGGATTCGCCCAGCAGGGCAGGGGAGAACGCCCATTTTACCAGACAGAATACGGACAGCCATACGGCGGTCCCGATGACGTTGAAGGACAGATGAACCAATGCCGCCCGCTTGGCGTTTTTATTTGTTCCCACGGAGGACAGCATTGCGGTGATACAGGTTCCGATGTTCTGCCCCATGATGATGGGAATGGCTCCGGCATATGTGACCTGACCGGTGGATGCCAGTGCCTGCAAAATGCCCACCGAAGCGGAGCTGGACTGAATGAGTGCCGTCAATACAGCCCCGGCCAGCACACCCATCACCGGATTTTCAAACAGCAGGAAGAGATTTTGAAACGCCGGAACGTCCTGGAGCCCTTTGACGGAATTCGACATGGTTTCCATACCGTACATCAGTGTGGCGAAGCCCAGCAGAATGGAACCGGTATCCTTTTTCCGGGTATCCTTACAGAACATATACAGAATGATACCGACGAGGGAGAGAACCGGAACGAAAGAGGAAGGCTTCAAAAGCTGAACAAACACATTGCCGCTGTCAATTCCCGCAAGACTTAAAATCCACGCTGTCACCGTGGTTCCCACATTGGCGCCCATGATGACATGGATGGCCTGCCGCAAGGTCATCAGCCCGGAATTGACAAAGCCCACCACCATAACGGTGGTTGCCGAGGAGCTTTGAATGACTGCGGTGACGCATAGTCCTGTGAGAAGTCCCATGACTTTCCCGGTGGTCAGTTTCCCGAGAATGGATCGAAGTCCGCTGCCTGCCCGGCGCTCCAGGGATTGCCCCATGATGTTCATGCCGAACAGGAACAGGCTCAATCCTCCGAGCATGGTTAATACATGAAAAATATCCATAAATTGATCTGCCTCCACATGATTCCGTTTTTACGAAAACCATTCTATCAAGCTCATGTCAAATATGTTACCACAGTTTTGTAAAATCGATGTAAAACAGGAGCAGATCTGGTACCTATTATAGAATAGCCGTTTTTCACAGTCAAGAGTTTACGGAGCTGAAGAGAAATGCAGCGGTGAGAAGTAGACAAGGCAGCATCGGACTAAGCCGCTGCTGCCTTAAAAAATAATATGTACCGTTTTTCTTGGAGCACTGAATGGGTTTTTATGGGAAAACAGAGAAGTGCAAGGCAAAAGAGCCGCTGTCAAGAGTTGCGGCTCATATTTGCTTTTTCCAAATTCTTTGCTATAATGTTTGACGGGTTTTAGTCGGGCGGTGAGAAATAAACTTTTGCATCAAAAACATCAAAGAATCCAAAAAGGAAACAAAGAGGGAACGTATATGACGGATAAAACCAGGGGAAATCTCTATATGCTGATGGCTGCGGTTTTGTGGTCTACCGGCGGCATTCTGATCAAGTTTATTCCAGGAAATGCGATTGCGATCAACGGAGCCCGCTCATTTATTGCTTTCCTGTTTTTTTGCGTTTATAAGAGAAAAATTCAAATTCAATGCAATCGTTATATTGTAGCAGCAGCGTTTTGCCTTGTCATGACGAATTTTCTATACGTCATAGCAAATAAGCTGACAACGGCGGCTAATGCCATCGTACTTCAATATACCGCGCCCATATTCGTGCTGATTGGGGATTGTATTTACCGGAAAAAATTACCTCAGAAAAATCAGTATATCATTGTTATGATGGCATTTGCCGGAATGATTCTTTTTTTCTTTGACAAACTGGACGGAGGTCATCTGCTCGGCAATCTGCTTGCCATTGGAGCGGGCATATGCTTCTCAGGGGTGTTTTTTATCAATTCCCTCCCGCAGTCCAGCAGTGAGGATTCCAGTATGCTGGCATTTCTGGTCTCTTTTTTGGTATCCATTCCGCTGTTGGGGGATGTATTTTATATGGATACCAAAGGGATAGCAGCTCTGGTGGCCTTGGGAATTTTCCAGGTTGGACTTGCCTATCTGGTTTTTTCAAAAGGCTCCAAGCTGACCAGCCCTGTCAGCGCATCGCTGATTGGCTTGCTGGAGGCAATTTTGAATCCGATTTGGGTGTTGATTTTTTATGGGGAGCAGGTCGGAAAATATGCGATGCTTGGCGGAGCAATTATCCTTCTTGCTGTGATACTCAATATCTGCACCGGAACGAGTCATCAGGAACAGCCACAAAACTCCAGATAAACTGAAATTTATCGCTCAATGCGATAATACTTGAAGTTCCCATCTTCTCTGATAAATTTGAATCCTACCTTTTCCAAGACATGCTGACTGCGGGCATTCTTTATAATGGTATCTGCATTCACCGCAGTCATCCCCAGTTCATGAAAAGCATATTCTACTGCCTTCAACTCGGCCTGTGTTCCGAAGCCTTTTCCTTTTACAGCATCGTTCTGCATATGAATGCTCAAGGCGCACTCCGCTTTTTCCCAGTCGATCCGTTTCAGCTGTAATTCTCCAATCGGTTTCTCGCCAAGCATGATTGCAAATATCACCCGTGAAGATTCTTTTTTTGAATCAAAATACCGGTCAACAGCTTCTTTTTCATAGGAGAACGGCTTAAACGTGGATATGTCTGCGTAGATGGAAATATCATTGTTCCATCCCTGAAACAATTTGTGACAAAGATCTCTGGTCATTTTCCGCAATTCAACTGTTTCCATTCCCGTTTCCTTAAATCCTTTCCCACTATTTTGCAAAAAGCTACGCCCGAAGAAATTATGATTCCTCGGGCGTAAGCAGTGTTGTCTTTCATTAAGCCTTTCTCACAAAGAGAATGCCCATGGTGCCGGGGCCGCAGTGGCAGGAGACAGTGCATCCGGCAACGGTTTCATACACATTTTTGAAATTACCGTACTGGCGGACACCGTTGATGGTTGCCTCCAGGCTTTCCTTGGACACATCGGTATGGGTGATGAAAATTCTCTCATCATCCAGATTCTCACGCTCTGCCAGCCGATCCTTTACATAGGACGCCATGCACTTCTCAATATGGCCACGGTATTTCTTCACCACAACCATCTTCCCGTCCTTCACCTCGATACAGGGCTTCAGACTCAGAAGGTTGGCGCCCAAAGCGGCGGCGCCGGAGCAGCGGCCGCCCTTGACCATGTAATCCAGCCGATCCAGGAGGAAGCTTGCCTCTACTCTGGAAGCATACGCATCCAGCTGAGATTTCAGCTCGTCTAAATCCTTGGCAGTCTGGGCAAGGTCACAGGCCTTCAATACCACAAGGCCATGGCCTGTGGAGAGGTTTTGAGAATCAATGACACGAACGTTATCAAAGTCCTCTGCCGCAATGCAGGCGTTCTGATAGCTGGAAGAGAAGCCCGAGCCGATGTCTATGTGGATAATGCCATCATATTCCTTAGTGTATTTGGCAAACTCCTCCTGGTACACCGCAACGCCCCGTGCTGCCGTGGAGCACAGGCTGCCGCCGGAAGCCACATGGGCAAAAATATCAGCGGGGGTGATGGTGATTCCGTCCAGAAACTCCTGGTTGTCCTTTGTAACGATTAAGGGTACGATTCCAATATCGTATTTTTGAATCAAATCCTGGGAAAGGTCGCAGGTGCTGTCAGAAATAATTTTTACTCTCATTCTTCATCGTCCTTTCGGTAATCCATGTCCGTTCAGCGGCATCCGGTGGAAGCCTCGGAACGCATCATCAGGCAGTTGGGTTCTACATCTTTCCCCCGGAGATACTCCGTTCCCCAGTCCCGCATGGCCGTGAGAATGGGCATCAGGCTGCGCCCGGTTTCTGTGAGGGAATATTCCACCTTCGGGGGAACCACCGGAAAAACCTCCCGGTGAATCAGATGTTGAGCCTCCAGCTCCCGAAGCTGCTGGGTCAGCATTTTGGGTGTGGCATTGGCGATCATCTTCCGCAATTCCGAAAAGCGGCGTCGGCCATCGGCCAGATACCAGAGAATGAGCGCCTTGTATTTACCGCCGATCAGGTCTAAGGTGGCTGCCACGGGACATATGTCGTTTACATTCATCCGGAACCTCCTATAGTATCTAAAAGGGAAGTATGGCACATAATAGTGCATACTTGCTTTTTGAACGTTGCGTGGTAGAATAGTATCATAAGTCATGGAGCATGTCAATAGAAACAGTTGACGTTTCCATCGAAATGGAGCATAATAGACGAAGGAGAATTTCCCAAATGACTTTCAAGTTTCAAGTATCCGGGATGACCTGTGCGGCCTGTTCTGCCCGGGTTGAAAAGGTATCCCGCAGCGTCCCGGGAGTGGAGCAGGCCGAGGTAAACCTGCTGGCCGGTACCATGGTGGTAACTGCCGGAGAAGATGTATCCACCCAGGTAATTGCGGCGGTTCAAGGGGCAGGCTACAATGCTTTCCTTCAAGGGGAAAAGCCCCCAAAGTCACCTCAGGAGTCCAACGGCTTGAAGGAAATGAAACAGCGAATCATCGGCTCGGCAATCTGCCTGGTGATTCTGATGTATTTCACCATGGGACACATGATTGGTCTGCCAGCCCCAAGCTGGTATCACGGGGTAGAGAATGCGGTGGTTGCCGCACTGTTGCAGCTGTTTTTGACATTGCCTGTGGTCTTCCTCAATCGGGTGTATTATTCCCGGGGCTTAAAGGCGCTGTGGCACCGCAGTCCCAACATGGATTCCCTGATTGCTGTTGGCAGTTTGGCTGCTCTAATTTACGGCTGTGCAGCCCTGTTCCGCATGTCCTGGGCCATGGGGCATGGGGATTGGGCGCTGGTCAGGCAGTACAGCGAAAATCTCTATTTTGAATCCGCTGCCATGATTCTCACCCTGATTACCCTGGGTAAATTCCTGGAAGCCAGGGCAAAGGGAAAAACAAGCGACGCCGTTCGGGCCCTGATGGATTTGAGCCCCAAGACAGCTGCCGTCCGCCGGAATGATGAAGTTCTGGAAATACCCGTGGAGCAGGTTCAGGTGGGGGATACTGTGATTGTCCGTGCCGGGGGCAGTATCCCTGTGGACGGAACCGTCCTCAGCGGGCGGGGGTCCGTCGACCAGAGCGCCCTCACCGGGGAAAGCGTCCCCGTGGAAAAAGGCGTGGGAGATACCGTGGCCGCCGCAACCGTAAACCGGGAGGGCTACCTGGAGTTCCGAGCGGACCAGGTAGGGGAGAATACCACCCTGGCCCAGGTCATTCGCCTGGTGGAGGAGGCCGGTGGCTCCAAGGCCCCCATCGCCCGGCTGGCGGATAAGATTGCGGGGGTATTTGTTCCCGTGGTTATGGGCATTTCCGCCTTGACCTTCGCTGTGTGGATGGTGATGGGATATTCCCTGGAATTCAGTCTCAACTGCGCTATTTCCGTGCTGGTGATTTCCTGCCCCTGTGCCCTTGGGCTTGCAACTCCGGTAGCCATCATGGTCGGAACCGGTCGGGGAGCCCAGATGGGCGTTCTGTTCAAAAATGCCCAGGCGCTGGAAAATCTTCACCGCATTGACACTGTGGTTCTGGATAAAACCGGCACCCTGACCACCGGCCGTCCCGCCGTGACGGATGTACTCCCCGGAAAAGGTGGTCAATCCCAGCTGATGCGGATTGCGGCTGCATTGGAGTGCCGCTCGGAGCATCCTTTTGCCAAGGCAATCCTCCAAACCATGGAGGGCAGCGCTTATCCGGAGCCGACGGATTTTGAGACAATTCCCGGCAAGGGCGTGTCGGCCATTGTGGAAGGCGTGCGCTATTACGGCGGAAATAACCGGCTGATGGAGGAACTGGAAATCACGCTTCCCCAACTGCCCGACCTTGCATCCCAGGGAAAAACACCCCTTCATTTCGCATCGGAAGCAAAGGAGTATCTGGGAACCATTGCCGCTGCCGATGTATTGAAGCCGGATTCCAAATCCGCTGTGGAGGCGCTGCTGAAAAACCACCTGGATGTGGTAATGCTCACCGGTGACAACCAGCGGACAGCCCAGGCCATTGCGGCAAACGCAGGCATCACCCACGTGATCTCCGATGTGCTCCCCACAGACAAAGCAGGCGCTGTTCAGCAGCTCCAGGCCCAGGGGCACAAGGTGCTTATGGTTGGCGACGGCATCAACGATGCCCCCGCCCTGGTCACCGCCGACGTGGGCATGGCCATTGGAGCGGGAACGGATATTGCCATTGAGTCGGCGGATGTGGTACTGATGAACAGCTCTCTTTCCGCAGTCAGCAGCGCCGTGGCCCTGAGCAAGGCCACCATTCGGAATATCAAGCAGAACCTTTTCTGGGCGTTTTTCTATAACTGTCTCGGCATTCCCATCGCCGCCGGTGTGCTCTACCTGCCCTTTGGAATGCAGCTGAGCCCCATGCTGGGAGCAGCCGCCATGAGCTTCAGCTCCGTGTTCGTTGTAACAAATGCCCTTCGTCTTCGCTTCTTCAAGCAAGTGGCTCCCGCTTCCTGCGAAGGAAGCTGCCCCATAGAAATTACCGTCAAGGAGGAAAAAAATATGGAAACCGTAATTAAAGTGGAAGGTATGATGTGTTCCCATTGCAAGGCCCGGGTGGAGAAGGCCTGTAAGTCCGTCCCCGGCACTGTGGATGCTGTGGTTGATTTGGCGGCCAAGACCGTCACCGTCACCGGAACCGCTGACGTGGCAGCCCTGAAGCAGGCCATCACCGACGCGGACTATACCATCGTGGAGTAACCGCCCATGCGTACTGATTTCTATTTTGACTCAAAGGGGGCCGGCAGCATCCACGGATGCCGCTGGATGCCGGAGAAGGCCCCCGTGGCTGTGGTGCAGATTGTCCACGGCATCGCCGAATTTGTGGAACGGTATGACGATTTCGCCCAATATCTGAATAACCTTGGATATATGGTGGTCGCCGAGGATCATATGGGTCATGGAAAATCCATCAACGGGGAAGGGATTCAGGGGTATTTTCACGGCGACTGGTTTACCGCAGTGGAGGATACCTATGAATTGCTGCAAAAAACCAGACAGGAATTCCCCGATATTCCCTATGTGCTCTTCGGCCACTCCATGGGCTCCTTCATGACCCGCACCATCCTTGCAAAGCATCCCGACAGCGGCATTTCCGCCGCCATCATCTGCGGTACCGGCTGGCAGCACAGAGGGGTTTTGAATACCGGAATTGGGATTTGTGAGCTGGTTTGCAAAAAGCAGGGAGAGGAAACGCCCAGCAAAGCGCTGGAAAACCTTGTATTTGGGGGCTACAATAAAAGAGTGGAGCATCCCAGAACCCCCTATGATTGGCTGACCCGGGATTCTGAGATCGTAGACGAATATATCGCCAATCCTCTGTGCGGCTTTACGCCTTCCGCCGGCCTGATGCGGGAGCTGCTGAAAGGAATTCGTTTTGTTCAGGAGCCCAGCAGCCTTTCTGCCATGAAAAAGGATCTGCCTGTTCTGTTTATCTCCGGAGGGGATGATCCTGTTGGCAGCTATGGCAGAGGCGTCCTTCACGCTGCCAACAGCTTCCGCAAGGCAGGGATGCAGGATGTTTCTCACAAGCTCTATCCCCTGGGGCGGCATGAAATTCTCAATGAAATCAACCGGGAAGAGGTTTATCGGGATGTTTCTTCCTGGATCAGTAAGAAACTAAATTTCTAGCTGTCCGTTTTATTGGACATATAATAGATTATAATACAGCCATCAACTCAGGAAAGGCTGATGGCTATGTACTCTATGCGTTATGTTCGTGGACACGTGATGGTATACGATCAAAATGGAAAATTTCTGTTCTCTGCGGATAATGAACGGGAAGCCAGAGAGGAATTGGAAGAATATGAGGAATCTGCGGCTTGAGCTTTGCTATGATGGAACCCGCTATCGGGGCTGGCAGCGTCTGCCCGGGGAAAGCAACACCATCCAGGGGAAGCTGGAACAGGCCCTTGGCAGGATTCTTGGGGAATCCGTAGAAGTCAGCGGCAGCGGACGAACCGATGCCGGCGTCCACGCCCAGGGACAGGTGGCATCCTTCCACTGTGAAAATTCCATGCCTCCAGAGGAAATCCTTGCGCAGCTGCGCAGGTATCTTCCGGAGGACATCGGCATATATTCCTGTAAGGAAGCGGCGCCCAGATTTCACGCCAGGCTGAACGCCAAGCGGAAAACCTATTGCTACCGCATTTGGAACAGTGATACCCCCTGCGTTTTTCAGCGGCGCTATGTAGCAATTTTCCCGGAGAAATTGGATATTGGCGCTATGAGGCAGGCAGGGGCCCTTCTGATCGGAGAGCACGATTTTTCCGCCTTCTGCACCAGAGCAAAGGCAAAGAAATCCACGCTTCGCCAGATTTATGAATTGTCCGTCCTTCGGGAGGGGGAGGAAATCCGTATTTTTGTCATGGCAGACGGATTCCTCTATAATATGATGCGCATTATTGCGGGTACATTGATTGAAGCGGGCAGGGGAGAGCGGGAGGCTGAAAGCATTCCATCCCTGTTCGGCAGCCAGCGGCAGCAGGCGGGTTTTCTTGCGCCACCCCAGGGCCTGTGCCTGATGGAGGTAGAATATTGAATATCCAGATATATGGAAAAAGCAAATGCTTTGACACCAAAAAGGCGGAGCGCTATTTTAAGGAGCGCCGGGTCAAATTTCAGTCCATCGACCTGCCTCGTTATGGAATGTCCGGTAAGGAATTCGACAGTGTCTTGCACGCCGTAGGCGGCATTGACAATCTGATCGACTGGAACGGCAAATCCCAGGAAATCACAAATATGAAATATATGGATGACGCCAGGGCCAAAGAGGACAAGGTCTTTGATGACCCCAGTCTGATGAAAACGCCCATCGTCCGCAACGGGAAACAGGCAACCGTCGGATTCTGCCCTGAAATTTGGGCGACCTGGGAATAGAGGCTTCATTCTTCTACGAAAGCAGTCCCCGGAGGGGGCTGCTTTTTGTATTTTTCTCTTGCAGTTTTCGTCAAAAAGTGGTATGCTAGGAGGGCACGCATGACAAACATTCTGGATCGTCTGTATGACTTGCTGTGGGGCACCCCCATGCTGGTTCTGATTTTCGGCGTCGGTGTCTGGCTGACCATTTGTACCCGCTGTGTACAGATTCGGCTCTTTCCTCAGGCGGTTCGGAGATTCTTAACCCCCGCCTCCGTCGGAGAAGGCCGGGTTTCCCCTTTTCGTGCCCTGTGTACGGCGCTGGCTGCTACCGTGGGCACCGGGAATATGATTGGTGTAGCCGGTGCAATCTGCCTGGGCGGGCCGGGAGCTGTGTTCTGGATGCTTGTGTTTGCGTTTTTCGGTATGGCGGTGAAATACGCCGAAGCCGCTCTGGCTGTCCGGTTCCGGGAAACGGTGGATGGGGAAGTGGTGGGCGGAACCATGTACATGATTCGTTCTCACCTGCCAAAGTATTTTCTGCCCATGGCATACCTGTACAGCGTATGCGGATTTCTGGCAAGCTTCGGTGTGGGAAATTTAACCCAGGTAAATGCCATTGCAACCGGCGTTCAGGAGATTGCTCCCGAGCTCCCGGCCATTGCCATCGGTGTGCTTCTGACCATTCTGGTTGGACTTGCCTTTTTGAAGGGAGCGGACTCCATTGGGCAGATTGCGGAGAAGCTGATTCCCTTTGCGGCCAGCATTTACGTTCTTCTCTGCGTCCTGTTTTTGATCATCAAGGCACCCCTTCTTCCGACGGCTGTTAAAAGCATTGTAAATGGTGCTTTTGCACCGAGAGCTGTCACCGGCGGGCTGATTGGTTCCGCAATGAAGGCGGTGCAGACGGGGTGCAGCAGGGGCGTTTTCACCCACGAAGCGGGAATGGGCACTGCATCCATTGCCCACGCTGGAGCAGATGTGGCTCACCCTGCTGAGCAGGGGATGATGGGCCTTTTGGAGGTTTTTCTGGACACCTTTGTCATCTGCACCCTTACGGCTCTGGTGATTCTTTGCAGCGGCGTCAGCGTTCCTTACGGAGTGGATTCCGGTGGAAATCTAACCGTGGCCGCTTTTTCCTCGGTTTATGGGCGGCTTGGAAAGCTGATTGTCTGTGTTTTTTTAATTTGCTTTGCCTATGCTACCATTCTGGGGTGGAGCTTCTACGGGCTCCGGTGTACCCAGTTTCTCTTTGGCAAGAAAGCTGCTCCATTCTTTTTCATCCTGCAAACAGGCATTGTCATTTTTGGCACTGTCTTAAATACCCCTCAGGTCTGGCGAATGGCAGAAATCCTCAACGGACTTATGGCCATCCCCAATCTTCTGACGCTGATCATCCTTAGCCCGGAGTTGCGATCCCTGACCCTTTCCTATCGCCCCGGAGTATCCATTCACACTTGGAGGTAATTATGCAAATTTCCATCAATGCCAACCGCTGTGAGCCCTCTCCCATGCGGAAATTCCATCCACTGGCGGTGGAAGCGGAGAAAAAAGGCAAGAAAATCTATCATTTGAACATCGGTCAGCCCGACTTGCCTACCCCCGCTGCTTACTACGAGACCATCCGTAATTTTGATAAGACGACTCTTGCCTATGACGCTTCTCCTGGAAACCCGGTGCTGATTGACGCAATCCGCAAATACTACGCAGGGCTGGGGGTCACTCTGGAGTCCAATGATGTGCTCATCACCACCGGTGGCAGCGAGGCGCTGCTGCTGACCTGCCTGAGCATCCTTGATCCCTACACCGAAGTCATCATTCCGGAGCCATATTACCCCAACTATACCACCTTTGTCCATGCTGCCGGAGGCGTTATACGCGCTCTGCCCACCAATCCCTGGGAAGGGTATCGCTACGCCCAGCGGGAGCGGATTGAAAGCCAGATTACCCGCAATACCCGGGCAATTCTCATCACCAATCCCGGCAATCCCACCGGCGTGGTGCTGGATCAGGACGAAATGCGGATGATTGCGGACATTGCCAAGGAGCACGACCTGTTCCTGATCTGCGATGAGGTCTACCGGGAATTCTGCTATGATGACAGGTTTGGCGTCCCCACCATGGCCCGGTTTGACGACATTCATGACAACCTGGTTATTATTGACTCCGTCTCCAAGCGTTTCTCCGCCTGCGGCGCCCGGGTGGGAGCAGTTATTACCAAGAATAAGGAATTGCAGCAGGCCATCCTGAAATTCTGCCAGTCCCGTCTGTCTGTGGCAACCATCGATCAGCAGGGCGCTGCCGCCATGTACTCTGTGGGGACAGAGTTCTTTCAGAAGAGCAAAGAGGAATACCGCCGCCGTCGGGATACTGTTGTTGCGGGTCTTCGCCAGATTCCCGGCGTGGTGGTTGAGGAGCCCATGGGAGCTTTCTATGTGATGGCCAGCCTGCCGGTGGACGATTCCGACAAATTCCAAAGATGGCTTTTGGAGGAATTCAGCGACCAGGGGGATACCGTAATGTTCGCTCCCGGCGCTCCCTTCTACGAAACCCCCGGCAAGGGCATCAATGAAGTTCGTATCGCCTATGTGCTGAAGCAGCAGGATTTGGAGCGTGCCATGGAGGTGCTGGCCGCCGGCATCGCCGCCTATCAGAAAGAGGTAATGAAAGTCACCAGTCCCAGCGTGACAGACTGACGCCTACATAACACTGTATCCCCCGGGAAACTGATTTCCGGGGGATACAATGGATTTAGGAATATATTCTACGATTACAGAAAGGGTGGTTTTTTATGAAGATTAATCGTGTATGGAGGGTTCACGCTTCCTAACCCTCCGAAACTATTTTGGAGGAAACACAATGGAAAACAGACTCACATTTACCCAGCTTACATCAGACAATGAACAGCTGTGCGGCAAATTCAGGCTGCTCATGCGTTCCTACATCAAGGAGCTTAACGAGCATTCCGGTCGCCCGCTCCCAGAGGAATTTCAGGAGAAATGGATCAACAGCATCATTGCAATGCAAGGCCCATCGGATCGACATCTGGAGCTTTGCTATGCCGATGGAATGCTGGTTGGCTTCCTCTATGGGAAGATTGACCACAAGGATCACAAAGGCTTTATAAAGCCCGGATACGGCTACATCATGGAATTCTATGTGCAGCCGGAGTTCCGCCGCAGAGGATTTGGAAAAGTGATGTTCCGCCGATTGGAAAATCAGTTCCAAAACGACGGAGCAAAGATGATGTATCTGACACCGGACGCCGTAACCGGAGTTCCTTTCTGGACAGCAATGGGCTTTCACCGAACCGGTGAATACTCCCCGGAAAATGGAATGGAAATCTACGAAAAGGCTTTGCGGCGTGATTCTGTCGATGGCTGGAAGCTAAAAACGATGAACAAAGCAGCCGCTATGAAAATTTCCAATTGGGAATATGAAAAGCCCTACGATGTTTACAGCTTCAAAGGTCATTCCGATGATTATCTGCTGGATGAATCCATTTGGGGGACAGAGCAGTTCTGCCTAATGGACGGTGATGTTGTCGTTGCCCAGGTCGCTTGCCAATTTGAAGGCGATGATTTATGGGTTGGTTGATCGCTGGATCCGAAAATAGTCGGAAAAGGCAATGGTGGAGCGTTCGTCCGAAAATGTGTAGAGGAAATTCGGAAAACCAAACATCACACTGGACGCATTCTTCTTCGAGTTGCCGCATGGAACCGGCGGGCGATCAGAGCCTATCAAAAAGCCGGGTTTACTTATCTGGAAACCATTCAGGACGAGATTGCATACTCGAACAAACAAGAGGATTTCTGGGTAATGGAACTTTATTGAGACCTCTTGACTCTGTGTGACACCACAACCTAATTCTATTCAAACAGAAAAACGAAGCGTTTTCCGCTTCGTTTTTCTGTTTGAATGGGCTATTTATAAAAGTCTAAAGTGCTCTGTATAAAAGCACAATATGATCAGGCCAGCGCCTCTTTCAGCGCCTTGGCCAGCTGGTCGGGACAGGAGGTGGACTTCATGCCGCATTTGGTTCCTTCCAAGCGGGCAATCACGTCCTCTGCCTTCATACCCTCTACCAAAAGACCGATGCCCTTCAGGTTGCCGTTGCACCCACCAAGGAACTGGACATTCTTAACAATTCCATCTTCAATATCGAAGAAAATTTTCTGGGAGCAGGTGCCCTTTGTCTTGTATTCGTATTGCATTTTTCATAATTCCTTTCTGTTAAGCAATAATATCCACAAGCTCAGCGGAAACCAGCTGAGCCAGCGCTTCCGGATTTAAGATCATCTGATGCCCACGCTCACCGGCGGAGACTGCAATTTCCTCCCACAGGATACAGGTTTCATCCAGGTAGGTGGGATACTTCTTTTTCATTCCCACAGGACTGCACCCGCCCCGAATGTAGCCAGTGAGAGGGAGCAGCTCCTTCACGGCAACCAGCTCCATGTTTTTGTCCCCGGCGGCTTTAGCGGCTTTTTTCAAATCCAGTTCACAGCAGACCGGGATGCAGAAGACGTTGATTCCAGTGCGTTCCCCCCGAGCAACCAATGTTTTGAACACCTGCTCTGCGGGCATGTTCAGCGCTTGCGCAGCATGAATGCCGTTTAAGTCTTTTTCATCAAATTCGTAAAATGCTTCCCGGCAGGGTATTTTCGCCTGCTCCACCAAACGGACAGCATTGGTTTTTGCGTTCATAAAATCACCTGGGTTATTATACGACAGAATTATGATACTTTCAAGGGTGAATATTCCCCGTTTTTTCGGTTACCATATCCTCAAAAAGGAGGTATCCGAATGAATGAGCAAAACAATCCCGAAATGCGCAAGCAGGAACGGGAGCAGATTCTTGATCTGGGAACGGATCTGACCCAGTCCGGAGCAAGCAATATCTACACATTGACCATCATCGGCCAGATTGAAGGACACCAAGTGGCACCCGAAAATGTGAAAACCACAAAATACGAGCATATTCTGCCGCTTTTGGCTGGGATCGAGGAGAGCAGTGAGATTGACGGGCTGCTGCTCCTTCTCAACACCGTAGGAGGAGATATTGAAGCAGGGCTTGCAATTGCAGAAATGGTAGCAGGGATGAAAAAGCCTACGGTTTCCCTTGTTCTGGGGGGTGGTCACTCCATCGGAATTCCACTGGCCGTATGTACAAAGCGCTCCTTCATCACACCCACAGCCAGTATGACCGTGCATCCAGTCCGGATGACTGGACTGGTGGTTGGGGCCCCTCAAACCTTCCGTTACTTTCAACGCATCCAGGAGCAAATTACCGACTTTGTTACCGCCAACTCAAAAATCTCCCGGCAATCTTTTGAAGACTATATGATGGCGACCGGGGAAATGGCAACAGATGTTGGCACCATTTTGTACGGCAAAGAGGCAGTGGCATCGGGGCTGATCGACCGGCTGGGGGGATTAAATGATGCTCTCTCGGCGCTGCATAAAATGATTGATCGTTCAAAGGGAGATCGCAAGCAAAAAGAGAAAGGAAATCATTCACGTTAAACAGGGGAGGGGAGCGGCATGAGAGGCAACTCAATACCGCTCCTGTCTTATTTATCCGGTATCTCAAGACAATGCGAAAGAATTTTTGAAATAAGGCTGGAATTGTTCTCCAGGATGTGATATAATAAAATGAAAAATTTTGTAAAGGGGAGGACAGGCATGGAGCTAAATGCCATCGAACACCTGGTCTATGGCTTTGTATCCGGTTTGACAGAGATTCTGCCTGTTTCTGGGCGAGCCCACAGCGCTCTGCTGTTAAAGATTTTGGGAGCAGATGAAATCAGCACTCTGCCAGTCCTTATGATGCGTATTTCTGTTCTGGCAGCCATTTATCTGTCCTGCCAGTCGCATTTGGTCAAAATGTCCAGAGCCAGACGGCTGGCCCGGATTCCCAAGAAACGGCGCAAGCGGCCCCTGGACATTTGCAGTCTGATGGATTCCAGATTCCTGATAACCATGATGCTGCCTGCGATTGCCGTTGTGCTGTTTTATGGTCGGATTTCTCAGGTAAATTTCAGCCTGCTGGCTGTTGCAGCATTTCTTTTTCTTAATGGAATTATTTTGTACATTCCCCAATTTCTGCCTGGAAGCAATAAGGATGCCCGTTCCCTTTCCAGAGTAGAGGGGCTGATAATGGGTTTGGGCGGCGGCATGTCCGTTCTGCCCGGCATGTCGGGCATTGGAGTCTCTGTCTCCATTGGCTCTATCTGCGGTGTTGATCGAAGCTATGCGCTGAATATGACGCTGATGGCGAGTATGACTTACTTAGCCGGAATGATTGTCTATGACGTACTGGGCCTGATTCAGACTGGCCTGGGGCTGCTCACGTTCCAGTGGGTGGTAATCTATATTCTTGCGGCGGCTGCCGCCTTCGTCAGCGCTACGCTGGCAATCAGGATTATGCGTGCCCTTGCCACCAACACAGGCTTTCATCTCTTTTCCTACTACTGCTGGGGTATTGCACTTTTCGCATTTATCCTGAACCTGATGGCATAAGGAGAATCTATCAAATGGCAAAGAAGAAGACCAAGCAAACACAGAAAACACTTGATTCCACTGCAAAGAAAAAGTCTGCGGCCAAGGGAAGCAAAGGGGCTGCAAAAAATACAAAGTCAAACTCCCCCAAAGTCAGGACCGAATACGATAATCGAATCCCCATGACAACAGTTACCGCCATCGTCAGCTTTATCCTGTTTGCTCTGTTTTTGGTAATCTGTATTAACCCTGAGGGCCTTATTCTGAGGGCCATCAACGATCTTTTAACTGGACTGATTGGTAAGGCGGGGTTCTATTTTTCTGTCCCAGCCCTTTTGTACCTGTTCATCATCAATACCTTTGGCCGAAAAACTGCTGTCACCATGCGCAGTGTGTGCACTGTGGCCTTTGTGTTCCTGTGCGGCTGCATTTACCATCTGGCTGTACAGACCCAGGGGATTGCCAGCGGCCTTGCTTTGTTCCCGGATCTGTATTTAAGCGGAATAGACGGACGAAGCGGCGGTGTGCTCTGCGGTTGCCTGGCTGTTTTGCTCCGCTGGGCCTTCGGCACTGCCGTGTCTTATATCGTGATTGGCATTGCAGCTGTACTGACCCTGCTGGGGGCTCTGGAGATCACCGTCCCCAGCCTGATTCGTGCCATTATCAATCGCCCCAAGGACGACTGGGAAGATGAGGAACAGCAGCAAATCTACGTAGAACCCGCCGCCAAGGTGGTCAATCATATTGCGAACAAGCAGATTGAAAACAAACGCAAGCGCCGTCAGCAGGAGTTGGAATATCAGCGGGCACTGCTGGAGCAGCAGGAACCATTGCAGCCTGTGGAGCTTCCACCCGTTAAGCCTCCCCGCAAAGCCCCTGCGCAGGATAATTTGATTGCGCCCCCCGAAAAGGTTCCGGCGCCTCCTGCTCCCATCAGAAATAACTCCACTTCCATTCCTGTGCAGCCATCCGCTGCCACTACTTTCAGCAGTACACCGGCCAAGGCTGCGGGAATGATGTCTACCATTGATTTGGATATTGAATCCCCGCTCTTTGCCGCAACAAACAGCCACTCTGCCGCCAAGCCCGCCGTTCCGGTACGTGTCAGTGCTGAGGATGACGATATTCCACTGAAGATGCCAAAACTGGAGGACGAGCTGCCCATTCAGCCCCAAAAGCGTGAACCTGCTCCCGTATCTGCCCCGAAGCCCGTAAAGCAGCAGTCTGCACCTGTCCAGACAGAGGATGTTCCTGGGAAGGTATCTTCAAAAGATGCCCGGGAGTCCGCCCAGCAGGTTGCCATGGAGATTCTGCAGGGGAGTACGGTACCTCCGGCGGCCTATTCCTTCCCGCCCATCAGCCTCTTGAAACGACCGGTGGGGAACAGTGCCGACGGAACCGATGAAATGCGGGAAAACTCCCGGCGTCTGAACGAGACCCTGGCAAGCTTTCACATTGATGCCCACATCATCAATGTAACCCGGGGCCCCAGCGTCACCCGATACGAGGTGGAGCTGGATAAGGGCGTCCGCCTGAATAAGCTGACCAACTGTGCTGATGACATCGCCCTGAGCCTTGGCGCTTCCGGCGTTCGGATCGCTGCTGTGCCCGGAAAAATCTCCATTGTGGGCATTGAGGTTCCCAACAGAGCTGTGACCACAGTCTCTCTTCGTGAAGTCATCGACTCTCCGGAATTCGCCAAATCCAAATCCAAATCCTCCTTTGCGGTGGGCAAGGACATTGGCGGCTCCTGCATTGTGGGCAATATCTCTAAAATGCCTCATATGCTGATTGCCGGTACCACTGGCTCTGGTAAATCTGTGTGTATGAATTCTATCATCATCAGTCTTCTGTATAAGTCTGCACCTGAGGACGTGAAGCTGATTATGGTTGATCCCAAAATGGTGGAGCTTGGAATCTACAATGGCATTCCCCACTTGCTGATTCCTGTGGTTACCGATCCCAAGAAGGCCGCTGGCTCCTTGCAGTGGGCGGTAACAGAAATGCTGCGCCGGTATAAACTGATGTCCGATGTGGGCGTCCGGGATTTAGAATCCTTCAACAGCATTGTCACCCAGGAGGAAGACGGCCAGAAGCTTCCCCAGGTGGTTATCATCATCGACGAGCTGGCCGACTTGATGCTGGTTGCCGCCAAGGAAGTGGAGGACTCTATCTGCCGCATTGCTCAGATGGGCCGTGCCGCCGGTATGCACCTGATTATTGCCACCCAGCGTCCTTCGGCGGACGTGATTACCGGTCTGATGAAGGCAAATATTCCCTCCCGGATTGCCTTCTCCGTTGCCTCCGCTATGGAATCCAGAATCATCCTGGATACCCAGGGCGCCGAGAAGCTGGTGGGCAAAGGCGATATGCTGTATGCCCCCATAGGAATCGGAAAGCCCCTGCGTGTACAGGGCTGCTTTGTCACAGACGCAGAAGTCGAGGCTGTGGCCAGCTTCGTCAAAGACAATTACTCCGCCGACTATAACCAGCAGGTCCTGGAGGAAATTGAGAAGAAGGCCCAGCAGACCGGAAAGAGCGGCAAATCTGCCGCTGCGAACCCGGAGCCCTCCGAGGAGGAGTTAGAGGGAGATGAGATGCTGCCTGCCGCAGTGGAGGTAATTCTGGAAACCGGGCAGGCCTCTGTATCCATGCTCCAGCGGCGTCTGAAGCTGGGATATGCCCGAGCCGCAAGAATTGTGGACGAGATGGAGGAAAAGGGCATTGTCGGCCCCTTCCAGGGCTCCAAACCCCGGGCCATTCTCGTTACAAAGGAACAGTGGGCCTCCATGCAGGGAGGAACCTCTCAAATGAATTTTGACGATATGGAAGACAGTGCCATATCGGAGGAAATGGATTAAGACAATACTCCGTTTCAAAATTTTTCAGTGTCAAAATAATGGCTTTTCTTCGGAAAGGCCATTATTTTTATGCTGTAAACAGGGTTTTATCAGCTCTGTGGCGTTCCATGGCATAATTCTTGAAGCATCAGCATGTGGAAAGGTGCATAGGTTATTTCGGGAGTGATGCAAATGATTTGCCCTTGGAAGGAGCTGCTTTCCGTCCTGCCCCAGTGGCTGAGGGGACAATTGGCAGCCTATGCAGAGGAACTTCAGGAGATCAGGCTGCGTTGCGGCCAGCCTCCTGAGCTGGTACTCGGCAAAGGGAGCAGGTGGCTTTCCAAAACTGTGACCCAAGAGGACATTAGCTTCTGTGTGAATACCGCAAGCCGTTATTCCCCCTGGTCAGCCGCTACTGTTTCTCAAGGGTACATAACTGCCCCGGGTGGCCATCGAATTGGTCTGTGCGGAGAAGCGGTGATCAAGGATGGCGAGCTGACAGGAATGCGTACCGTTCATTCTCTGTGCATTCGGGTCGCCAGAGATTTCCCGGGATTGGCCCGCAGGGTTCATTTTCGCGGACAGGCTATGCTGATTCTTGGTGCACCTGGGTGGGGAAAAACCACACTGCTGCGGGATGTCTGCCGGAGTGTGGCAGAGGAGGAAACTGTTGCTGTAGTTGACCAGAGGCAGGAGCTTTTCCCACCCGGATTCCCCACCGGTAAACGCATGGACATTCTCTATGGCTGCCCCAAAAAACAGGGAATCGAAATTGTCCTTCGTACCATGGGCCCAAACTGCATTGCTGTGGATGAAATCACCGCATCGGAGGACTGTCAGGCGTTGCTTCACGCCTTTGGATGCGGTGTGCGCCTGATTGCCACGGCTCATGCTGCCGGAATGTCTGATTTTCGACAACGGAGCGTGTATGCGCCTCTGCGGGAAAGCCGTCTCTTTGACACCTTTTTGATCCTGGACAGGGACAAATCCTTTCATTTGGAGGAAATCTATCCATGAGCTACAAATGGATTGGCGCAATTCTGATTGTGGGAAGCTGCGGTGGCTTTGGCATTTCTCTGGCCGTTCAGCGAAAGCGGGAGGAAGCCATGCTGGCCCAGCTCTGCGGAATTCTCGACAATATGCTGTGGGAGCTTCCTTTCCAGCTTACCCCGCTCCCAGAGCTTCTCCGGCATACCGCCGAAAAACAAAAAGGAAACCTTGGGGCGCTCCTTTGGGGATTGGCCGAACAGTTGGACAGGCAGGTGCTGCCGGATGTACTCAGCTGTATGGAAGCGGCTTTGTCGGATACCATTCTTCATTTTCCACGGGTAAATCAATTACTCCTTCAGCTGGGGAAGTCCTTGGGACGATTTGATTTATCCGGCCAGCTAAAGGGCTTATCCGCTCTGCGGGAGCAGTGCGGCCAGCAGCTTACAGAGCTCAAGGCTGATCGGGATACCAAACTTCGCAGTTATCGGATTTTAGGCCTTTGCGCCGGTGCGGCGCTGGTGATTCTCTTGGTATAGCCATGGAAATTGATTTGATTTTTAAGATTGCCGCCGTTGGCATTATCGTCTCTATCTTAAATCAGGTACTGTCCCGCTCCGGGCGAGATGAACAGGCAACCATGACAACCCTGGCAGGGTTGGTGGTGGTGCTGATGCTCCTTGCCCAGAAAATTGCGGAACTGTTCAATCTGGTGAAAACCCTGTTTCAATTCTGATGGAGCTATTCTGGAAAACGCTGAGCGCCGCATTGGTCAGCGCAATTTTGGTCCTCATCCTGGAACGCCAGAACCGGGATTTTTCCCTCCTCGTAACCCTGGCAGCTTCCGCCATGATCGCCATTGCCGCCGCAAGATTGTTGGAGCCCGTAATCGACTTTCTTGGGGAGCTGGAAGCATTGGGAGATTTGAGCAGTGACATACTGCTGGCGCTCATCAAGGTTTTTGGGATCGGAATGACCGGAGAGCTTGCCGCCTCCGTGTGTGCCGATGCCGGGAATTCCTCCCTGGGTAAGGGGCTGCACTACCTTACAAATGCAGCGATTTTGTATCTTTCCATCCCCATTTTTTCTTCACTAACGGATTTGTTCCTTGAGATTTTGGGAGACGTATGAAACGGTTTCTTGTACTTCTGCTATTCATTTTCCTGCTCACCGCCTTTCCCGCTCGTGCCTCTGCCCAGGAATTGCAGCCTCCCACGGTTACAGGGGAGGCTGGGGCATTGATGCCGGAGGAGAGCGGCTCTTTTGAAAGTAAACTGGTTTCCATACTTCAAAAGGTCCTGCCCTCTGCCTATTCGCAAATCCGCCAGGCGCTGAAAATAGGTCTTGCTGTCTTTTGCTGTGTGTTTTTGGTTTCAATTTTTGACAGCTCCTCCTCCGTAGCGATGATTGCCGGAGCGGTTTGCATTACAACGCTGATGCTGCACAGCTCCCAGGCCTTGATTGGACTGGCTGTGGACACCGTTATGGAAATCAGCGAATATTCCAAACTTTTTCTTCCGGTCATTGCCGCCGCTTCCTCCGCTCAGGGCAGCATCACCTCTGCCACCGCATTGTGCGCAGGAACGTCCTTTTTCACAGCTTTTCTCTCCAACGTCCTTCGGCGGATCATGATTCCGGTGATCTATCTCTTCCTGGCTGCCGCCGTTGCCAACTGCGCTCTGGGAGAAGCCGCTTTGAAAAAAATACGGGATCAACTGAAAAAGCTGTCCGCATGGTTCCTCAAAACCGTACTCACAATTTTCCTTACTTATATGAGCATTACAGGAGCCGTCAGCGGAACGGCGGACAAAGCCGCAGTCAAAGCGGCAAAGGCAGCCATCTCCACTGTCGTTCCGGTAATCGGCAAAACATTGGCGGATGCGTCGGAGGCGCTGCTGGTCAGCACAGATTTGGTGAAGAATTCCATCGGGATATATGGAATTCTCGCATTTGCGGCTATCTTTATAACTCCTTTTATTCGTATCGGCGCCCACTATCTGGTGATGAAAGCAACTGCCGCAGTCTGCAACGTGGTTGGCTGCAAACGATTAACTGAGTTGATTGAGGATTTCTCCACCGCCATGGGGCTGCTGTTGGGCATGATCGGTTCTATGTGTGCACTGTCCATCATTGGGACAGTGTGCTTCTTGAAAGGGGTTCTCTAGTGGAAGGGATTCGTCAGTACGCACTTTCATTGATCTGCGCTGCCCTGATTGTGGGAATTCTCCAGGATATTTCCGAGAAAACGGGATTTTCTAAGCAATTTCGGCTGGTAGGGAGTATTTTTCTCACCGGAATTCTCATCAGCCCTCTGGTTTCTCTTCGCCTCCGTTCCCTGCCTCAATTGGACTTCCAGTATCAGCTCCAGGCGGAAGAGGCCGCTGCCCAGGGACAGGAAATCCGAATCCGTTCGCTGTCTGCAATCATACGGGAGGAATGTGAAGCATATATCTTGAAAGAAGCCAGAGCCATCGGTGCGGATGTGGAGGTGCAGATTGAACTGAACGCTGAGTACCCTCCGGCTCCGTCCGCTGTCACAGTACAAGGCTGCTTTGATGCGAATGCGGAAATGCAGCTGAGCGGACTGCTTGCGGATGAACTCGGCATACCAAAGGAGCATCAGACATGGATCAGACAGCAGTCTCATTCCTTCGACAATTCTTCAAAAAATACAAATATTGTTTCCTGATCCTTCTGGTTGGAATTCTTCTAATGCTCTTGCCCACAGGTGGAAATCACACAGAACCAACAGTCCAGTCAACTGTGGAGACGGCTCTCCCAAAAGAAGCATTGCAGGAGCAGCTTTCCGAATTGCTCAGTCAAATGGAGGGGGCAGGGAAGGTGCAGGTGCTTCTCACCCAGGCCACTGGGGAGAAAACACGATACCAGACCAACGATGACAATACCTCCGCCGAACATTCGCAGACAAATCGGACGGATACTGTTATTCTCACCGACAATAGTCGGAATCAGGTGGGGCTCGTCTCTCAAATCGATCCGCCCACCTATCTCGGCGCAGTTGTACTGTGCCAGGGGGCCGAAAACAGTGCCGTGAAGCTGGCTATTACACAGGCTGTTTCCAATGCCACCGGGCTGGGGTATCACAAAATAACCGTATTGAAAATGAAGTGAATGGAGGAGACCTGTTATGAAAGTATGGAAGAAAAACCTGGTTGCCGCCGCCGTGTTAATTACGGTGTGTGCGGGAATCTATGTCAATTGGCTGTACACAGAACATGATGATGTTGCCAGCCTGACAGACGCCTTGGACTATGAAAAGGTCATGTCCGAAGACGGTCTGCTGCTGACAGAGGATGTGGCGGCCATCACAGCAGGGGAGGACCTAACCACTACAGCATCGGACTATTTTTCTGCCGTTCGTCTCTCCCGCCAGCAGGCCAGAGACAATGCGGTAAATATGCTCCAGGAAGCGATGACCTACAGTGAGACCGACAAAGCGGCAGAGTCCGCCGTGGATTTGGAGGATATTGTTCAAACTGCTCTCAGTGAAGCCCAGATTGAGAGTCTGATTATCGCCAAAGGCTATCAGGATTGTGTAGCCTACATGACATCTGAGGGGATTTCCGTTGCTGTTTCCGCTCCCACCGGCGGATTGCAGTCTGCCGATGTGGCTGTGATTGCCGATGTGGTGATGTCTCAGTCGGATTACGGCTTAAAAGACATCCGTGTGGTGGAAGTACAATGATTTATTGAGAAGGGGACCATTGGCGTCCCCTTCTCTTTTTGCCGGTTATTCACTTATCATACGATTATTTTCTCTTAGATGCCGCAGAAAACAGTTGTATTTTTCTGGAATTGTGATACAATAAACAAAAGTATGCCATGGTGGCCCAATGGCAAAAAATAGGAGGAACCAATTATGGCTGAATATAAGCAGTATATCACCCAGGAGCAGGAGAATGGCTCCGTCATGATTTCTGAGGATGTCGTCTCTACCATCGCTGAGCACGCTGTGTCCGATGTAGAGGGCGTGGTTGGAATCGTCACCAAGCCTGGTGCAGATTTTGCCGATCTGATCAGCAAGAACTGGGGCAAGGGCATCAAGATTCTCATTGCCGAGGATAACAGCATGACCATTCACTGCAACGTCTCCATTTGCTATGGTCAGAGTGTTGTAGATACCGCCCAGGCGGTTCAGTCCGCCGTCATCAATGCGGTGGAGTCCATGACCGGCGTGAAAGTCACTTCCGTCAATGTCAACGTCTGCGGTATCGTCCGCAAGTAAGGATGGTCCTATGACGAGAGCAAATGCCAGAGAGCTGGCAGTACATTTGATTTACGGCCGGGAATTCACTGGTGAGGAGCCGGAGCAGGTCGTTAACTCCAGACTGGATAAGGAATACTATCCGAAGCTGGCACAGGAGAACAGCGTCTACGAAGAACGCCCCAGCGCTGCCCAGGTTCGGTATCTGGACACCGTGGTGACCGGTGTGGCCAACCGGACTCAGGAGCTCAACGAGCAGATTGGCAGATTCTCCATCGGCTGGAACGTATCCCGCATTTCCCGTTTGACCCGCTGCGTGATGCAGCTTGCAATCTTCGAGATTCTGTACATGGAGGATGTTCCCACCGGGGTCGCCATCTCCGAGGCCGTCCGAATTGCCAAGAAGTACGACGGTGACGATACCGGCTCCTTTGTCAATGGCATCCTGGGTTCCTTCGCCCGGAGTCTGACTCCTACGCAGACAGAGGAAACATCATGAATGTGATCGGTATCGATACCAGCAATTACACCACTTCAATTGCATGGTACAACGGAACATCCGGCATAAACTGCTCCCAGCTTCTTCCCGTCAAACACGGGGAGCTGGGGCTGCGCCAGTCCGATGCCGTATTTGCCCATATCAAAGGCCTGCCAGAGCTTTCCGGCAGGCTGTTTTCCGATATACGGCTGGAGAATATCTGTGCCGTCGGCGTCAGCACCCGGCCCAGAGCAGTAGAAGGGAGCTATATGCCCTGTTTTATGGTGGGCTATTCCCATGCGAAGCTCCTTTCAGATGTATTTCAGGTCCCCTTGATTCAGGTGTCCCACCAGCAGGGCCACGTTGCCGCATCCCTATGGAGCGCCGGGAGACTGGATTTGATGGACACCCCCCACCTTGCCTGGCATCTTTCCGGCGGCACCACAGAGCTGCTGCTGGTGGAGCCGGAGGGAAGAAATGTGGTATGCACCAAGATTGGCGGCACCACAGATATTTCCGCCGGTCAGCTGATCGACCGCACTGGCCAGATTTTGGGCTTGCCCTTTCCCTCCGGGAGGCATCTGGATGAATTGAGCCGCTGCGGGAGCAAAAAAGAAGTGTTCTGTGTAAAATGCGACGGGTGCTTTTTTTCTCTTTCCGGTGTGCAGAACAAGGTTCAGCAGTTCTATGAAAAGAACCCCAGCCCAGAGGAAACTGCCGCCTACGCACTGCGTTGCATCAGCGGCGCCGTCTTCAAGGCCACCAAGCAGGCTTTGGAGCAGTTCCCCGGCCTTGAGGTGGTGTTCTCCGGCGGGGTAGCCTCCAATTCCATGCTGCGGCAGGTAATGGAACCATTGAATCCCATTTTTGCCCAGCCGCAATATTCCACAGACAACGCCATTGGCGTGGCCGTGCTGGCCCATCGGATTGGGGAGAGATGATATGCAGCAGCAGATTTTATCCATTACACAAATCAACGAATACATCCGGAGCCAGATGGACGAGGATCGGCTGCTGAATCAGCTGGCAGTCCGGGGGGAAATCAGCAACTATAAAATGTACCCCTCCGGTCACCACTATTTTACGCTGAAGGATGAAAATGCCGCCCTGAAATGCGTTATGTTCAAGACCAGCGCCGTCCGTCTGCGTTTCCGTCCGGAGAACGGCATGAAGGTCATCGCCATGGGGAGAATTACCGTCTACCCCAGAGACGGAGCCTTCCAGCTCTATTGCAGCGCTATGACCGTGGACGGGGTAGGGGATCTCTACGCCGCTTTCGAGCAGCTGAAAGCGAAGCTCGCTGCCCAGGGCCTTTTTGATCCGGCGCACAAGAAACCCCTGCCGGCCTATCCCGGCACCATTGGAATCATCACCAGTTCCGCCGGGGCAGCCATCCACGATATGCTCCGTATCCTGAACAAACGGTATCCCTTGACTCAGGTTCATCTGCTGCCCGTTCGGGTGCAGGGGGCAGAGGCGCCGGGGGAGATTGCCGCTGCAATTCGCTATGCCAATCATTACCGTCTGGCGGACCTCCTGATCGTGGGGCGGGGCGGCGGCTCCATAGAAGACCTGTGGGCCTTCAACGATGAGCGGGTGGCTTACGCCATTTATGAGTCCCAGATTCCAATTATTTCTGCCGTGGGTCATGAACCGGATGTGACGATTTCAGACTACGTAGCCGACCTGCGGGCCGCAACGCCCTCCAATGCCGCCGAGCTGGCGGTTCCGGATCAGGCGGCGCTGCTGCAAAGCATGGACTCCGCCGCCTCCGCCATGGCAGGTGCCCTTTCCAGGCAGCTGCGCAGCGCCCGCCAGCGGCTGGAGGTCCTGTCCCATTCTTCCTCCCTGGCCAGTCCCACCGGATACCTGGAACAACGGCAGAAGAATTTGGAGCATTTGAAAACTCGCTTGATTGCCGTACAGACCCAGCAGCTCCAGCGACGAAAGCAGCGATTTATCGGCTGCACCGCCAAGCTGGACGCTATGAGCCCACTAAAGGTGCTTACACGGGGTTATTCCATTGTAAATCAGGATGACGGTACGATTCTTCGCTCTGTCACCCAAACCGAACCCGGCAGGGAAGTCCGGGTCACTCTGTCCGATGGCAGCCTGAGGGCTGTGGTGTCGGAAGTAAAGGAGAATGCCTTATGAATTCCAACAATCAGACCTTTGAACAGTCCTTGGTACGCCTGGAACAGATTGTGCGGGCCATGGAAAAGGGTGACGTAGAGCTGGAAGAATCTTTGCGGATGTTTCAGGAGGGCACTGAGCTGATTCGGCGCTGCGGAAAGCTTCTGGACGAAGCGGAGCTCCAGGTGAAAAAAATCATGGCAGCGCCGGATGGAAGTCCTGTGGAGGAGGATTTTTCTGATGAACAGTGAGTCCCGCTTCCGGGAATACCGGGAATACATCGAGTCCTTCCTGGCGGACTACTACAGCCGGTTCGGCGACGAACCCCAGAAAATTCTTTTTGATGCCATAAAATACAGCCTTCTCGCCGGTGGCAAACGGTTGCGGCCCATTTTTGTCTTTGAATTCTGCTCCCTTTGCGGAGGAGACTGGAAAAAGGCTGCTCCCTTTGCCGGAGCCATCGAAATGATCCACACCTACAGCCTGATTCACGATGACCTTCCCTGTATGGACAATGATGATTACCGCCGGGGACGTTTGACCAATCACAAAGTCTATGGTGAGGCCATGGCAGTGCTGGCAGGGGATGCCCTTCTGACGGATGCCTTTGCCCTTGCGGCCTCTGCGCAGCTGCCAAAGCCCAATGATTTATCCCTTGCAATCGGAGTGCTGGCAGAAAATGCAGGCTCTCTTGGCATGGTGGGCGGCCAGGTGCTGGACATTCTCAGTGAAGAGCGTCAGTGCACCGAGCAGGAAGTGCTGGACATCCAAAGCCGCAAAACCGGGGCCCTGATTAACGCAGCCTGTGTGCTTGGAGCCATTGCAGGCGGAGCAGGGGAAGAACAAATCGAGGCCGCTGCCAGATTTGCAGGGTGCCTGGGGCTGGCCTTCCAAATCCGGGATGATATGCTGGATATAATCGGCGATGCCGGGGAACTGGGCAAAGCAACCGGACATGATGCGGATAAGAATACCTTTGTCCGGCTGTATGGTCTGCCCAAATGTGAGGAGCTGGTAGGCAAATACACTGAGAAAGCAATTGAACAGCTTTCCGTATTTGACCATCCGGAGGATTTGATTTCTCTTGCCCGAAGCCTCACAGAGAGAAGGGCATGAAATGGACCAGAGAGAACTGATTGAAAAACTATTCTCCCTTCAGGATGAGAAATATCGTCAAATGCAGGTAAAGCTTCTCCCCAATGTATCGCCTGAGCGAATCATCGGCGTGCGGACGCCCCAGCTTCGGGCGCTGGCAAAACAGATGACGGCAGGGGAGGCCTTCCTAAGGGAATTGCCCCACACCTATTTTGAAGAGGATCAAATACACGCCTTCCTCCTCGCCGCCGGAAAGGACTTTGAGGAAACCACTGCCAGAGTGGATCGATTTCTACCCTATGTAAACAATTGGGCCACCTGCGACCAGATGACGCCCAAGGTTTTCAAAAAGAATCATTCCGCATTGTTGTCCTACATCGAAAAGTGGATTTCCTCCTCTGATACCTATGCGGTGCGGTTCGGAATTAAAATGCTGATGGATCACTTTTTAGAGGCGGATTTTTCCGTCCGTTATCCCCAAATGGTAGCATCCGTTAAAAATGAGGACTACTACATCCGCATGATGGTCGCCTGGTATTTCGCTACCGCACTGGCCAAGCAATATGACGCCATTTATCCCTTCCTGGAAACATTTCAGTTGGAAAAATGGACGCACAACAAGGCCATCCAAAAGGGAATAGAAAGCTTCCGGATTACTTCAGAGCAAAAAGAGCAACTGAAAAAACTCCGAATCAAATGAATATTCCGCCGGCTTGCGGTGCGGTACACGAAAAATGATCCCCTATACGGCTTTCAGGAGTCGTATAGGGGATTTGTTGGCTGATTTCTGGCCTCAAACCCTTTATTGGGCCTGAGCAAATCATTCGTTTCTCGTGGTTTTGATTAAAATGAAAGCCTTTTTGCGCAAATTCGAGCTGCTTTCATTCGGAAAAATATCGAATAAACTATGCTCAAATTTGTCAACTATAAGTTGCATTTTATGTTTTATCAAATATCTATCGCTGGATTCATATAATATACATTCTTCTGGTTCAATTTGTCCCGCAGAAGCTGCACCGCTTCGCCGAAGCGCTGGAAATGAACAACCTCCCGCTCCCGGAGGAATTTGATCACATCGTTTACATCCGGATCGTCGCTGATGCGCAAAATGTTGTCATAGGTGGTGCGGGCCTTCTGCTCTGCTGCCATGTCCTCCACCAGATCAGTGATAGGATCTCCCTTTACTGCCATTGTTGCCGCACTCCACGGCGTTCCCGCCGCCGAGGCAGGATAGACTCCTGCCGTATGGTCTACAAAATAAGGAGCAAACGCCGGATCTTTCGTCTGGTTTCCCTTCAAATTTCGGGTCAACTGGTGCACAATGGCGCCAATCATTTCAAGATGGCCCAATTCTTCTGTTCCAATGTCTGTAAGCAGCCCCTTTAACTCGTCAAAGGGCATGGAATAACGCTGAGACAGGTAACGAAGGCTGGCGCCTAATTCACCGTCCGGTCCGCCGTACTGGGTCAGGATGATCTTTGCCAGATTGGGATTAGGATTTTTGATTTTTACCGGATATTGCAGCTTTTTTTCATAAGAAAACATAGTTATTCCTCCTTGTTTCCGCTAAATTCCCAAGGCCACGGATCATTGAGCCAGAGGTATTCCGGAGCGGTGGTCTGATCCCGATGGCTCAGTGGCCCGCATTTACGGACGTATTCCTGCCGTTTATCACGGAGCAGCTGCTGATAACGGCGGTAAAGCTCCAGAGCCTCGGCATCATCCCGATGGGTATCCAGATACAATGCCAGCTCCTGCACAGCAAAGCCCAAAGCCTGCAATTCCGCCATTGGGGACTGGGGCAGAGGCTTTTTATTCACCATTCCCATAAAGGGGAGGTCCAGCCCGGGGTAGAGGGTGCCCCTCACAAGGCCAAGGTTTGCCTCATATTGCTCCGGATTATCCACCTGAAACGGAACAAATGGGTTAGCTAGCGGCGCAACCGCTGGCAGCTTTCCCATTCCGGTGGGAATTTCTCTCGCTTTTTGTTGCATAAATAACTACCTCCTTTGATAAGGTCATTCCAGGTCATACTATGATGAATTCTGGCAGATGTTCTTACAGCCCCAGAGGAATCATAGAATTGATTGAGGTGGTGTGCATGAAGTGGAGGAGGACGGCGCTGTATTACGCCATGGTTATTTGTCTCTTTTTATTTGGGACGCTGCTTGGAAATCAAACAGTGGCTACCATTTCCGAAATGATGCCAATGGAACGCCTGCACCGAATTGTCATTGATCCGGGTCACGGCGGCGAGGACGGCGGAGCGGTGTCCTGTTCCGGGAAAAATGAAAGCGGATTCAATCTCCAAATTTCCCTGCGGCTGAACGATCTGCTGCATTTGATGGGCTATGATACCGTGATGATCCGTTCCACCGATACCTCTGTGTATACCTCCGGACAGACCATCGCTCAAAAGAAAGTGTCCGATCTCAAGCAGCGGGTGAACGTCGTAAACCGAACGCAGAACGCACTGCTGCTGAGCATCCACCAGAATACCTTTCCAGAAGGGCAGTACAGTGGTGCACAGGTTTTTTTCTGCAAGGTTCCGGGCAGCGAGGAACTGGCGAAGCTGCTGCAAGATGATCTTGTGTCCTCTCTGAACCCGGGCAGCGCCCGAAAGGCTAAGCAGGGGAGTGGCATCTATCTGCTGGACAAGATTACCGCACCAGGCGTGCTGGTTGAATGTGGATTTCTCTCCAATCCACAAGAAGAGCAAATGCTGCGAACCCCGGAGTATCAGAAAAAAATATGCTGTGTGATTTCCGCCGGAGTGGCAAGATTTCTTGCATCCAGTGACCTTTGATGGTATAATAGGCAAAAAAACAGGAGCGAGAAACATGGGGAAAGCAAAAACCGTATTCTACTGCACCAGCTGTGGCAACGAAACCCCCAGATGGCAGGGTCGTTGTCCCAGCTGCGGAGCCTGGAATACCATCGAGGAACATATTGAGAAGCCGGCTTCCTCCGGCGCCAGAGTGAAATCCGCCCCGGTAGGGCAGAGCAAGCGGCCTCAGAGGTTGGCAGAGGTGACCTCGGACGAAGAGGTCCGGTTTTCCACCGGTATGAGGGAGTTGGATCGGGTACTGGGCGGCGGTGCGGTAGCTGGTTCTCTGGTTTTGGTCAGCGGCGCCCCCGGCATTGGAAAATCCACATTACTGCTGCAAATCTGCAACAGTCTGTGCGCCGGGCGGCGGGTTCTGTATGTCTCCGGAGAGGAGAGCGAACGGCAGTTGAAGCTACGGGCGGAACGGCTGGGTGTAAATCCGGAGGAGCTTTTTATTCTCTCGGAAACCAGGCTTTCCGACTTATTGGAAGCCGCCAGTGAAACGAAGCCGGACATTCTGATCGTCGACTCCATCCAAACCCTCTACAATGAGGATAACGATTCTTCTCCCGGAAGCGTTTCTCAGGTGAAGGACTGCACCATGTCCATGATGCAGTTAAGCAAATCCAGCGGGATCACTGTTTTTGTGGTAGGCCATATTAACAAAGACGGCAATATTGCCGGCCCAAAGGTTTTGGAGCACATGGTGGACTGTGTATTGTATTTTGAAGGGGATCCCCATTCCTCCTATCGTTTGCTCCGGGCTGCCAAAAACCGCTTTGGATCCACCAACGAGATTGGCGTATTTGAAATGCGGGATGTTGGGCTGGTGGAGGTTCCCAATCCCTCCCAAATGCTGCTGGAAGGCAGGCCGGAGGGAGCCAGCGGCACCTGTGTGGCCTGTGTTATGGAGGGCACCCGTCCCGTGCTGGCGGAGGTTCAGGCCTTGGTGGCCAAAACAACCATGAATGTGCCCAGAAGGGCTTCTGATGGTTTCGATTTTAATCGGGCTGTGCTGATGCTGGCAGTTATGGAAAAACGGGCAGGGATGAAGCTCAGCCTCTTTGACGCATACATCAATGTCATTGGCGGTCTGCGGTTGGATGAGCCGGGGGCGGATTTACCCATCGTTCTGGCACTGGCATCCTCCTACCGGGATCAGAGTGTTGCCGACGATCTGGTAGCAATCGGGGAGGTAGGCATGACCGGAGAAATACGTTCCGTTTCTCATATGAATCAGCGCTTGGCAGAAATCACTCGGCTGGGATTCAAAAAATGTATCATCCCCCGGGGCGGATCTGAAAAGCTGGACATTCCTTCCAGTCTGACCGTCTACCGGGTTCGCAATATTCGGGAGGCCATTGAGATGGCACTGTAATAATTAAGATAATCAGGAGTAATAAAATTATGGAAAAGCTGTACGATAGGGCTGATATACTGGTATGCTGTGATTGCACGGAAGCCAGGAAAGAGTGCACTTTGAACATCAATCGGCGTCGGGCTGACATTTGCAAAGTAAACACAGCAACTCCGGCGCCGAGATGTAACTCAGAGCCGGAGCCTTTACATAAAAGGGGATTGGGAGAGGGTAGAGGTGGGGCTAAATCAGAAGCCTGAAGGCAATACCAAGCAGAAACCCTGCAAGTCCAACAGCCAAGTATTCCAGCGGATTTCTTCGGTATTTTACCCGGACAATACGCCGGATCACCGGCTTTTCTACCTCCTTTTCTACAAAGCGGACGACCGGCTTCTCGACATACCGAATAACCGGCTTTTCTACAGTTTTTTCAACGATTTTTTCTTGAATTTCCGGAACCTTCACAATAACTTGCTGAATTTTTGGCTTTAAAATTCTTCCGGTTGCCAGGTATTCTACATCGGAATTTAAGAGGTCGGCCAACTGGATCAGCTTCAATGTATCCGGATACGCCTGACCGTTTTCCCACTTGCTGACCGCCTGGCGGGAAATATCCAGTGCGTCAGCCAGTTGCCCCTGGGAAAGGTTTTGCTCTTTCCGCAAATTCGCAATCCGTTCTCCAATCGACATTTTGCAACATTCTCTCTTTATATCGTGTCAACTTTTGGTTGCGTATACAATAATATCTTATTTATTTTGAAAAGTCAAGCTTGGATAGGGGATTGGCCTCTGCTGCGATTTTCAGCTCTGTGTTTTCAATGTGGGTGTAAATCTGGGTGGTATTCAGGTTCTCATGACCAAGTACCTCCTGGACGGTTTTCACATCCACACCGCCGGAGAGCATCATGGTGGCGGCAGTATGGCGAAGCTTATGGGCCGAAAACTGGGTGGAGTCCAGGCCCGCTTGCAGCAATGCCTTTTTTACCAACCGGTGGACGGCTGTAACGCTGATCCGATTGTTGTCCCGGGAACCAAAAAGCGCTCGGTTGTCCGTCAAAACCTTTTGGCTTCGCACTGCCAGGTATTCGTCAATTGCCTTTCGGCAGGCGGAGCCAAAGTAGACAAAGCGTTCCTTGTTGCCTTTTCCTACGACACGGATTCGATCTTCGTATACATCTGTCAGGTTCAAACCCACCAGCTCGCTGCGCCGGATGCCGCAGTTGAGAAAGAGCATTAAAATTGCATAGTCCCGCTTCTCGTTTGGGCCGGATACGGCCTGTAAAAGGGCAGCAGACTGCTCCATAGTCAGGTATTTTGGCAGGCTCTTACGAAGCTTTGGATATTCCAAATCCGCAACCGGGTTCTCGGTCAGCTGCTTGGTGCGAACGGTCAGGTATTTATAGAAGGACTTGATGGAGGAAAGCTTCCGTGCTCTGGCGGAGGCGGAAATTCCGTGCTCCGGCGCAGGATTTTCCGGGTTAAATACCCGATCATTCGCTAAATAGGACAGAAAATCAAATATTTCGCTGGTGTCAATGCCCCGTATAAAAGCCAAATCCACATCCTTGATGTCGATGGTTTCCAGGTCCGTGCTGATCGGCATATCGTTGCGCATCAATTTGATAAATCTCAGAAACATTCGTAAATCCAGATAGTATTCCGAAATTGTCAGAGGCGACTGGCCTTTGATGGTTTCATGATAGATCAAAAACTCCCGCAAAATCTGTGGACAATCATAGTATCGCTGCATAAATATTCTCCTTTGAAAAATATAAACATTTGTGTTAGAATTTGTATAAAATGACGGATTTTGAAATAACGCAGTTTAACCATATCAATCGATAATAGAATTGTGGAATAGGGTTTCGTTTTTCTCCATAGCGCATCAATGTGAAGTCAATGTAGCTGCCTGGCAGGTAAGGAAACCCGAAAACAAATCTATTAGAGCCTTCCGGAGAAATAATCATAAAAGCAAGGACACTAATACAGGCACAAATAGCATGTACATGCGAAATCTCCATGTCAAGAATTATTGCTACGGAGCGCAGGCAGAAATACCAATGTAAGATTAACGCATTTAGAACGCCGGAAAACGATAATTGCTGATTCTGTTCCAAAGCAAGTGAAGCTGGAAAATGTTTTAAGAAATTCAAACTCAAAGAGCACGCTGCGGTGATTAACTGAATATTACGGTATGACTGTGAATCGTGGGTTATCACACAATATATCTAATTTTTAACCTTTGGCCGCTTCCATTATAGCACAATCCTATTTAGAACGCAACAAAATTTTTATTTTGTTGCGTTCAGCGGTTCGCTAAAAAACGTCAGTGGTGGGTCCCCACTGAACGCATACGGGCTAACACCCACAAAATACTGGTTGTTGTTGCGTTCGCCTTTCCGACACTTCCTCCCTCCCTTCGGTGCTTGCTAAACCAGCATATCACGTCACCGCCCGGAATGTCAACTCATTTTTCTCCCACGCTGGAGCGCCGCCGCTTATTTTTTGCGGCAAGCTGCTGGTCTGCCAAGGCATAAATCAGGGTCACGCTTTCACTGCTGCTCCGCTTACCGCCTCTGCAAGGTTCGGTAAAAAGGTTATTGCATCAAGAGAAATCTTTTTCTTCTTTACACTACTTCGTTTCAAAAAATATTCTTTACTTTTCATGTCGCAAACTGTAAAATAGGATTATCCAAATTTTTAACTCGGGAGGTAATCATTCATGAGCGTAAAAAGAATTGGTGTCCTTACCAGTGGTGGAGATGCACCCGGAATGAATCCCTGCGTCCGTGCCGTTGTCAGAACTGCGATTTACCACGGCATTGAGTGCTACGGCATCCGCCGTGGCTGGAACGGTTTGATTACCGGTGATATTATCCGGCTGGATGAAAAGAGCGTCGGCCACACCATCAACCGAGGCGGCACCATCCTCTACACTGCCCGCAGTAAGGAATTCATGACTGAAGAAGGTCAGCGCAAAGCCGTTTCTACCTGCAAGTTCCTGGGCCTGGACAGCATCATTGCCATCGGCGGCGACGGTACTTTCCGTGGCGCCAGAGCATTGAGCAAGTACGGCATCAATGTGATCGGTATCCCCGGCACCATCGATAACGACATTAGCTGCACCAATTACTGCATCGGCTTTGACACTGCCGCCAACACCGCCATTGAGTGCATCGACAAGCTGCGGGATACCATGCAGTCCCACGAGCGCTGCTCTGTGGTGGAGGTTATGGGCCGCAATGCCGGATACCTTGCCATGTATGTAGGCCTGGCCTGTGGTGCTACTGCTGTTCTGGTTCCGGAAGAGCCTATCGATTTTGAGCAGGATGTAATCGAGAAGATTCGCCAGGCTCGTTTCAACGGTTTCACTCATTACATGATTGTCGTTGCCGAGGGCGCCGGTTCCGCTTCGGAGATTGCTGCAAAAATCAAAGATGCCATTGATCTGGATCCCCGTGTGACGGTGCTGGGCCACATTCAGCGTGGTGGCACTCCCACTGGTCGTGACCGTGTTAACGCCACCAAGATGGGCTATTTGGCTGTGGAGCTGCTGCTGGCTGGCAAGACCAACCGTATCATTTGCACCCATGATGGTTCTTTCTCCGATGTGGACATCGATGAAGGTCTGGCCATGAAGAAGGGTATCCAACAGATGGAAGTGGATGTCCTTGCTGCCATGACGGGAATTTAACCACCTCTCCCCTTCTCTATCATAACAGCCGCTGCTTTTGGGCAGCGGCTGTTCAGGCCGTCGAAAATCCCCTCTGGGGCTTTCCGACGGAAGGATTGCAGTCTGCTTAGCGCACTCCTTGTGCGCCTGTGGCGCACAACTCGCACACACGCAGCCTGGAATGTATT